>DAINBU010000129.1:0-8475 GCA_036732755.1 Planctomycetota bacterium | reverse complement strand
TGAGCTCGCCGACCGGGAAGAGGGCGCGCGCGAGCGCCGCGGCCGGCACGCGCGCGAGCACGTACGACTGGTCCTTGGCGCGGTCGCGCCCGCGCCGCAGCGCGACGCCCTCGCCGTCGGCGGTACACCGCGCATAGTGGCCGGTCGCGACGTGCTCGACGCCGAGCGCCCGCGCGAACCGCAGCAGCTCGCCGAACTTGAGCTCCCGGTTGCACTGGATGCAGGGGTTGGGCGTGTCGCCGCGCGCGTAGGCGGCGACGAATTCGTCGACGATGCGGCCGAACGCCGCCGATTCGTCGAGCGCGTAGAAGGGGACCCCGAGCAGCGCGGCGACCTCCTCCGCGTCGCACGCGTCGGCGACGCCGCAGCAGCCGTGGCCCCGGCCGCGCGCCCGCGGCCCCTCGACCCCGTTGCGCAGGTAGACGCCGACGACGTCGTGGCCCGCCTCCCGCAAGAGGAGCGCGCTCACCGACGAATCGACGCCCCCCGACATCGCGACCACGATGCGCATGCGCTCTGCTCTCGCTTGCCCCCCCGAGGGCGGACCGACACAATACCGGCCCTTTTTTCCCCGCCCCGGTCCCGCGACACCGTCGGAGACGTCTTGATGCCCCTCGCCGCTGCGCTCCTCTTCCTGTTCCAGAACGATCCGGCCGGCAGTGCCGCGCCGGGCGGTGGCGCTCCGCCGAGCGGTGGCGCCGCGTCGGGCAGCGGCATGTCGGACATGGTGTTCCTGGTCGCCGCGCTGATCGGGATCATGTACTTCGTCGTGATCCGGCCGGCGAACCGGGAGCGGAAGCGGCAGGCCGAGCTGATGTCGTCGCTCAAGAAGGGCGACCGCGTCCTCCTCTCTTCGGGACTGATCGCGACCGTCGCCGCGCTCTCCGAAAAGGAGGTGATGGTGAAGGTCGACGACAAGAACCCGCTGCGGATGCGCTTCCAGAAGCAGGCGATCCAGACCATCCTCAAGTCGGATGATGCGGCGCCGGTCGAGGCGGTCGAAGCCGAATCGAAGTGAGCACGACGCGGCCGTCACCGGCGGCCGCGGCCGCCGTCCTCCCGGAGGTCCGCGTGGCGCAAGAGGGCTCCGACTGGACCGGGTCGATCGAGACCGGCGCGAACTGGGACGGCGCGGCGAGGAGGCGGTCGCGCGCCGCCTGGCCGCGCTCGGCTTCACCGTCGTCGCCCGCAACCTGCGCCTGCAGCGCGGCGAGCTCGACCTGGTCGCCTTGCGCGGCGGCGTGCTCTGGTTCGTCGAGTGCAAGTGCCGCGGCCGCGGCGACGTCGGCCCGCCGCTGCGCGCCGTCGACCGGCGCAAGCGCGCCGCGCTCTTCCGCTGCGCGCGCGAGTTCGTGGTGCGCCGCCGCCATCGCGGCGACTGGGGCTTCCTCGCCGCGTCGGTCGTCTGGGAGAAAGGTGCCCCCGCGCCCGAGGTCGCGCTCGAGCGCCTCGCCATCGGCCCCTCGGCGGTCGACGGGAACGGCTGAGCGCCCCGGGGAATTCGCTCGCGCAGGCGCGCGCCGTCGGACGAAATCGGGGGGACGATCGGGGAACGGCGCCCGCCCGCGTGCGGGCCGCCGCTGAATCGTCGGACGGAGCCGCCGCGCGCAATTCATGGCCGCCCGCAACGGGATCTTCGTGCCGAGCCGCCGCCTCGCCCTGATCCTGGGCGAGACCGTCCTCCTTTCGATCGTGTGCGGCGCGATCACGAGCTACACCGACGTCGTCACCGCGATCGCGGGCGCGCGCGGCGGATTCTGGTCGGCGCTCCCGTGGCACCTGATGCTGGGGCGCGGCGCCGTGCTCGCGCTGCTCTGCCAGGGCTGCTTCACGCTCCAGGACCTCTACGACTGGCGCGTGACCTCGAACCCCAACCAGACCAGCCTGAAGCTCCTCGAGTCGGTCTTCTACGCCGGCATCCTGATCGGGATGGCCTTCTTCGCGCTCGAAGCGGGCGCCAACCTCTTCGACACCCGGCCCTTCCGCGCCTACCTGAGCCAGCCGTGGCCGTCGCTCGCGGCGCTCGTCGCCGTGCTGCCGGTCGCGCACTTCTACCGCGTGCTCTTCCACTGGAGCTTCGCGCGCTGGCAGCTGAACGAGCGCGTCGTCCTCGTGGGCAGCGGCAGCATGGGCCACACGCTGGTCGAGGAGCTGCGGCGCCTGCGCGACCCCGGATACGAGATCATCGGATTCGCGACGTGCGAAGCGCCGGCGAGCGCGCCGCCCGACGTGCCCTGTCTCGGCTCGTGCGACGACCTGAGCGCGCTCGTGCTGAAGCACCGCGCCAGCCGCGTGGTCGTCGCGCTCGACGAGCGACGCGGCCGCCTGCCGATGATCGAGCTCCTGAACTGCCGGCTCGCCGGGCTGCGCGTCGAGGAGGCGGAGCTCCTCTACGAGCGCATCACCGGCAAGATCGCGGTGCAGCGCCTGCGTCCGAGCTACCTCGTCTTCGCCGAGGGCTTCACGCGCGGCCGCGTCACGTTCGCGGTGAAGCGCGCGCTCGACGTGCTGATCGCGCTGGCGGTGCTGCCGGTCGCGCTCCCGCTCTCCGTCGTGGTCTCGCTCGTGATCCGGCTCGAGTCGCGCGGCCCGGCTCTCTACGGGCAGAAGCGCGTCGGCCGCGACGGCCGCATCTTCACCTGCTGGAAGTTCCGCTCGATGCGCATCGACGCCGAGACGGGCGGGCCGCAGTGGGCCGCCAAGGACGACCGCCGCGTGACGCGCGTCGGCCGCTTCATCCGCCTGACGCGCATCGACGAGCTGCCGCAGATCTGGAACGTGCTGCGCAACGAGATGTCGTTCGTCGGCCCGCGCCCCGAGCGGCCCTTCTTCGTCGACGAGCTCAGGAAGCAGATCCCCTACTACATGGAGCGACTGCTCGTGAAGCCGGGGCTCACCGGCTGGGCGCAGATCAACTACCAGTACGGCTCGAGCGTCGAGGACGCAGTCACGAAGCTGCAGTTCGACCTCTACTACATCAAGAACCTGTCGATCTGGCTCGACCTGCTGATCCTGGTGCGCACGATCAAGGTCATCGTGCTCCGGCGCGGCGCGGTGTGACGCCGCCGGCGCCGGCCGCGTCTTCCGCGTCGTCGGCGTCTTCTGCGAGGTCGGTGCCGAGGTCGGAGAGGACGCGCCGCGCCGCCTCGCGCAGCTCCGCCTCCGTCAGCCGGTCGAGCTGCTGGACGAGCACGTGGTCGCGCGCGAGCGACGGGAACGCCTCGGGATCGTCGTCGATCGCCTCGATCAGGCGCGCGAGCAGGTCGCGGTAGCCGCCGGCGTGGGGCGTGAGCGTCGGCTGGCTGCCGCCGAGCTGGCCGGCGCAGCTCGCGAGCACGAGCCACGGGTTGTCCGCGCGCGCCAGCGCCCGGCACTCGGCGCGCATCTCCAGCCACTCCTCGGCGCGCTGCGCCGAGAAGCCGAGCTTCGCGAGCTGCCAGGTGATGCCGATCAGGTGGCTGCCGATCGGCAGGAAGCGCTGCGCGTCCTCGAGATGGCCGATCTCGTGGGAGAGCACCGCGTCGATCGCCTCGGCGAGCAGCGCCGCGCGCGAGCCGTCGGGGTGACGCGCGCGGAACGCCACGAGCGCCTTGAGCTCGAGCTTGACGGCCACCTCGGCCGGCTCGTCGAGCGAGCAGCGCTCGTCGCCGTCCCCGGCCGGCAGCACCGGATCGACGGCGATGCGCGCGGCCGCCGGCCCGATCGCGTTCGCGAAGCGCAGCAGCCGCCCGACGTCGTCTTCGATCGCCGCGACGTCGAGGTAGACGAAGCGGACCAGCGCCGCGCCGGAGAAGCGGGCACCGCGGTGCTCGAGGTAGCCGGGGATCTCGACCCCCTCGGTGAAGGAGAGGCGCGTCCCGCCGGGACCGAGGCGGCGCGTGGCGAGGACCGGCGCGAGGAAGAGCTCGGGCGGCTTGCCGCCGCGGTTGCCCGCCACGAGCAGGCGGCCGCGCGCGCGGAACCACGCCGCGATGCCCGAATCGGCCTCGGGGTCGAGCAGTTCGCCGATCGGCCAGTAGCTCGCGCGCGGCGCGCCGGCGACGAGGTCCTCCCCCAGCGCCCGACGCACCGCGCCACCGACCCGGCCGAGGTAGTCGTCGAAGGAGGGGATCGGTGCGCGCGAGTCGAACGTGCGATAGATGCCGAGCGCGAGGACCTCGAGCTCCGCCTCGAGGCGGCGCTGCACGTTGAGCTCGGCGACGAGCCGGTCGGCCGGCTCCGACGCGTCCGCCGAGGCGAGCGGCCGCAGCAGCGCGGCCGCCTCCTCGATCCAGCCAAGCGAGCGGAACGCCGCCGCCAGCGCCACGCGGTCGCCGCCGGACCCTTCGCGGGCGAGCCGCTCGGCCTCCTCGAACGCGGCGACGTCGGCCCCGACGGCGCGCAGTGCGGCGAAGCGGTCGCGCTCGAGCGCGAGCGCCTCGGCGACCTTGCCGTGCACGACAAGGAGGCGGCGCCGCCGTTCGCGGTCGCGCGACTCGAGGTCGGCGCCGTTCCCGAAGAGCGCGAGCGCCCCCGCCGAGTCGCCGAGCATCGCGTGCGCGCGCGCCAGCAGCGGCTGCACGCCCGGCTCGCGCGCGCTGCCCGAGAGCTCGCGCAGCAGGAACTCCGCGTCGTTGACCGTCCCGTTCGTCTCGAAGCGGTCGGCGAGCGTCGCGGCGACGTCGGCGTTGCGGGGCACGCGCGACAAGAGGCGCGTGAGCAGCGTGACCGCGTCGCGCGGCCGGTCGCGCCGCTCCTCGAGCTCGGCGAGCAGGAGCAGGCGCGCGACGTCCCAGCGCTCGCCGTCGACCCAGCTCCCGAGCACGCGCTCGAGCTCCGGCCAGCGCGCCGGATTCGGCATGAGCGCACGCATCATCCCGAGCTCGAGGTCGGGCAGCTCGGGCGCGAGCTTGCGGCCGATCCGGAACAGGTCGAGCGCGCGCTGCGTGTCGCCCGCGCCGAGCGCGAGGTGGCCGAGGCCGAGCAGCGGCCACGGGTTCTTCGGGTCGAGCGCGTGCGCGCGCTCGAAGGCGTCGCGCTGCAATTCGGGCGACGAGAGCAGCCGCCCCCACAGGTACCAGCGGTCGGAGCGCTCGGGCGCCTCGTCGCGCCACGCGCGGTAGCGCAGCAGCAGCTCGCCGCGCCGGTGGTCGGCGAGCTCGAGGTTCTGCAGCGCGCGGTGCGCGGCGACCCCCTCGGGATCGGCGCGCAGCGCGTCGCGGCAGAGCGCCGTCGCCTCTTCGCGCGCGCCGGCGTCGAGCCGCTCGGCCGCACGGTCGAGGAGGCTGCGGACCGCGCCCGACTCGACGTGGTGGACCGACGCGGGCGACGGCGCGGCGCCGCTGCAGCCGACCAGCCCGACCGCGACGAGCGCGGCGAGGTAGATTCGCCGCGGAGGCGTCGACGCGTCGCGGAGGCCGTTTCGCATGCTGCTCGAACCGCTCCTCACCCTCGTCGCCGGGTGCATCGCCGCCGTCCCGACCGCCCCCTCGGAAGCGAGCCCCCTCCCCTTCGTCGACCGTTACAACCAGGCGTTCGAGGAGGCGGTGCTGCGCAACGTACCCGTCCTCGTCCTCGACTTCGATTCCTGGGCGACCAACAACTCGGGAGGGACGATCGCGGAGTTCTACGAGGACGCCGACTTCCGCAAAGCGGTCGATGGTGCGGTCCTGATCCTCGCCAGCCAGGAGGAGCACGGCACCAAGCGCCAGACGATCGACGGCGTCGAGCGCAACGTCTGCCAGACCTACGGCGGCACGCTCTGCACCGACCACCTGCGCATGCTGACGGAGATCAGCCGCGACGCGAAGGTCTTCGAAAAGGTCGCGAAGGACGGGGCGATCATCTCGCCCATGTTCGTGACGATCACCCCGGCCCACGAGGTGGTCACGGTGATCCACCACGAGCAGCGCGCCCCCGCCGTCGTTGCGATGGTGAAGGAGGCGCAGAAGCGCGTCGGGAACGGGCTCGCCCGCAGCGACTACCTCCGCTTGAAGCGCGGGCTCGACGAGGCGAAGCAGCTCGCCAACGCGAGCGACTACTCGGCGGCGGTCGAGATCCTCGAGGAGCTCGCCCGGATCCCGGGGGACTACAAGCCGATCGCCACCGCGCGCGGCGATCTCGACGCGCTCGAGCCGCGGGGCCGCGAGCTGATGAAGGTCGCGGAGAGCAGCTGGAGCTCGGGCGACTGCGCCGCCGCCCTGACGCAGATGGACGACGTCGCGACCGGCTTCGGGAAGCTCGCCGCCGCGCGCGACGCCGCCGCGCGCGTTGCCGCATGGGAGAAGAGCCCCGAGGCGAAGCCCTTCCTCGCCAACCTCAAGGCGGACCGCGCGGCGCGCATACTCTTCGTCCAGGGTCGCACGGCGCGCCGGGCCGGCGACGCGAAGCGGGCCGTGACTGCGCTCGAGAAGCTCGTCCACGACTTCCCGAAGTCGCGCTTCACGCCGCGCGGGCGCGAGCTACTGGCCACACTCAAGCCGAAGAAGTAAGCCTCCCCGGGGAGCCCCGGGAGGCTCGGGGTGGATCTCCGTGCCTGCATCTGCGTTCATGCGTCATAACACATTGCACTACAATCACTTGAGAAACTGTGTTGAGACGATGTCAATCCCGATAGGGACAAATCCATGCACACTGGTGCAGACGGTATGTTCCGATCTGATTCCGCGTCGAGTGATGTAAGTCATTATTATTCAGTATCTTACGACTCGTTTCCCCCGGCTTTCCGCATGTGGCACCGCGATCGCTCTATGCCGGCCGGTCAAGAGTTCTCGGATCGAGTGGTCGTGCAGCTTGGCTGACGCGAACCCTCGAAACAGGACGGGGAAAAAGAACAGGTACAAAGACGATCGTGCGGGGTTCAGCAATCCCTGGCTGAGCTGAACTTCGCGGAAAGTTGAGAGCGGCTTCCGGGGGGAGGCCGCCCACTTTCTTTTCCCCCCGCTTTTTTTGGCCGCGCCGCCCGCTTCCAGGGCCCGCCGTGCTGGCGGGAGCGCATGGGAATCGAACCCACCTGGGACCTTTGCAGGGCCCCACGACGGATTTGAAGTCCGCGCGGCACACCAGCACCGATCCGCTCCCGTAGTGGCGCGGCATTGTAGGCGGCTGCGGTTAGAACCGCACACGGCTTCGCCCCCACGATGAGTCCACCGATCCCCGACCGCGCGATCTACCTCGACAATGCTGCGACGACCCGGCCCCATCCGAGCGTCGTCGCGGTCATCACCGCGGCGCTCGAGTCGGCCTGGGCGAACCCCTCCTCCCGCCATCCGCCGGGCCTCGCCGCCCGCCGCGTCGTCGAGGATGCCCGCGCCACGCTCTCCCGCTACTGCGGGATCGATCCCGACGGGGTCGTCTTCACGTCGGGGGGGACCGAGGCGAACCAGCTCGCGGCGCTCGGCCTGCCGCTCCGCTCGCGGGCGACGCGCGTCGTCACGACGAACGCCGAGCACCCCTCGCTCGCCCGTCCGCTGCGCGCGCGCGCCGGCGCCGAGATCGTCGAAGTGGCGCTCGCGAACGGCGGCGTCATCGATTTCGACCGTTTTGCTGACGCGCTTGATGAGCGGGGCGGGCTGGTCGTCCTCTTCGACGGCCACAACGAGATCGGGTCGCGCAACCCCTTCGACGCGATCGTGCCGCTCGTGCGCAGCAAGGCGCCGCGCGCGCTGATCCACGTCGACTCGGTGCAGGCGTTCGGCAAGCCGCGTCCGCCGCCGTTCGCGGCCGGCATCGACAGCGCATCGGTCTCGGCGCACAAGGTCCACGGACCGAAGGGCGTCGGCGCGCTGCTGCTGCGCACGCGCACGACGCTCACCCCGCAGCTGCTCGGCGGCGGCCAGGAACAAGACCGGCGGAGCGGCACGGAGAACGTCCCCGGCATCGCCGGCCTCGGCCAGGCGGTCGCGCTGCTCGCCGCCGCGACCGCCGCCGACCACGCGGCGCTGCGCGCGCGGCGCGACCGGCTGCTCGCGCGCCTGCGCGAGGCGATCCCGGAGATCCGGCCGCTCTGCGACGGGCCGGCCGTGCTGCCCCATATCCTCGCGCTCGTGATCCCGGGCGTCCTCGCCGAGCCGCTGCTGCACCATCTCGAGGGCGACGGCATCTGCGCGTCGGCGGGCGCCGCCTGCCACGCCGGCGCGAAGGAGATCTCGCCCGCGCTGCGCGCCGCCGGGCTCCGCGACGACGAGGTGCGTTCCGTCGTGCGCCTGAGCCTCTCTCGAGAAACGACCGACGCCGAGCTCGACGTCGTCGCGGAGCGCCTGCCCGCGCACGCCCGCAAGAAGCACATCCAGACGCGGCGCGTGAAATGGTTCACCGCTGGCAACGAGGCCGATCTCGACTACGTGTGGCCGGATCTCGCGTGGGTGTCATGGTCGAGCGGGATCGCGGCCCTCATGTGGGCGCGTCACGGCATGGGATTCGACGAGGTGATCGGCTGCGGTATCACGCTCAGTCCCGGCGGTTACTGCGAAGAGGTGACGAAGATCAAGCCGCTCC
>DAINBU010000128.1:0-13315 GCA_036732755.1 Planctomycetota bacterium | reverse complement strand
TGGGGCGAGCGTGTCCCGTCCATCGAGCCTTTTTCCCCTCCGCCCCTCCACCCGCTCCCGCCCGTCGCGCGTTCGAGCACGCCGCCTTGCTCCCCGCGGCCTCTTCACCCCCGTCCTCGACGTCCGCTCCATCCTCCCCGCCGCCGCTCGCGTGCGAGGCGTCACTGCAGGACGATCACCGTCTCGAGGTACTCCGACGGGACGACCAGCGTCGCGTCGCCCGAACGGTTCCGCTGCAGCATCAACTCCTCGAGCTCGCGCGTGAGCTCGCCGCGCTTCTTCTCGTCGAGCGCGGCGAAGGTCTTCACCATCGGCCCGTACCACGTCGACATCACTTCGAGCCACTGGTCGAAGGAGCGGTAGCGGAAGCACTGCTCGCGGCGCGTCGTGCGCAGCTCGCGGATCGAGTCGCCGAAGAGCTCGCGCAGCCGCGCCTCGGTCCCCCACACCGACGGCGGCGGCACTCCGGGCGCCGGCGGGAGGTACTTCCCGATGAGCTGGAACATGCGGCCGATCAGCCCCTCCGGCGTCCAGCTCGCGAGCCCGATCTTCCCGCCCTTGCGCACCACGCGGATCAGCTCGCGCGCCGCCTTCGCGTGGTCGGCGGTGAACATCACGCCGAAGGTCGAGGTCGCGACGTCGAAGGAGCCGTCGGCGAGCGGGATCTTCTCGGCGTCGCCTTCGCGGAAGTCGACGGCGAGCCCCTCGGCGGCGGCGCGCCGCCGGCCGCGCTCGAGCAGCGCCGGCACGTAGTCGACCGCCACCACCTCGCAGCCGCGGCGCGCGGCGGCGATCGCCGTGTTGCCGCTGCCGGCGGCGACGTCGACCACCCGGTCGGTGGAGCGCAGGTCGACGGCTTCGCAGAGGAGCTCGCTCACCAATTGGATGGTGGCGCCGACCACCGCGTAGTCGCCGGAGGACCAGGCGGCCTGCTGGCGCACCTTGACTGCGGCGAGGTCGGGGGCGGGGGCGGGGCCTTCGCGTCCAGGCGTGGCGGAGATCGACATGGCGGCTTCCTCTTCATCGGGACTCGGGTCGAATGCGCAGAAAACTACGAACGCGGGGAGGCCGCGTGAATGACCGCCCGTCCGCGTCTCTTGCTCGGGATGCCGACCCGGCGAAACGCCGATCACTCGTTCGCGGAAGAGGTGGCGCGGCCGTCCGACCTGGGATCGGTGATGAGCCGCGCCCCGCGGCCGCCGGTGAGCCACGACCACGCCCACTGGAACAGGACGAGCGCGCGGTTCCGGAAGCCGATCAGGAAGTAGATGTGCACGGCGAGCCAGAGCAGCCACGCCAGTGCGCCCGAGACCTTGAGCCTCCCGAAGTCGGCCACGGCCGCGGCGCGCCCGATCGTCGCGAGCGAACCCTTGTCGCGGTAGCGGAACGGCAGGAGCGCCTCGCCGCGCAGCGCGCGCTCGATGTTCGCCGCCACGGCGCGCCCCATCTGGATCGCCGCCGGCGCGACGCCCGACACCGGCTTGCCGTCGACCGCGAACGCGGCGAGGTCGCCCGCGACGAAGAGGTCGCGCGTGCCGACGACGAGGAGCGACGGCTCGACCGGCACGCGGCCGGCGCGGTCGAGCGGCACGCCGAGCGTCTTCGCCAGCGGCGACGCGGCGACGCCCGCGGCCCACAGGACCGTCTTCGCAGCGAGCCGCGTCTCCTGTCCATCGGCGAGCAGCGTCACGCCGTCGCCGTCGATCGACGTGACGCGCGTCGCGACGCGCACCTCGGCGCCGAGACGCTCGAGCTGCGCCTTCGCCTTGGCCGCCAGCATCTCCACGAACGGCGGCAGCAGCCGCGGCGCCGCCTCGATCAGGACGATGCGCGCCTGCGACGAATCGATGCGCCGGAAGTCGCGCACCAGCGAGTGGCGGCCGATCTCCGCGAGCGCGCCGGCGAGCTCGACGCCGGTCGCCCCTCCGCCGACGACGACGAAGGTGAGCCACGCGCGCCGCCGCTCCGGGTCGTCCTCGCGCTCGGCGCGCTCGTAGGCGAGCAGCACGCGCCGCCGGATCTCGAGCGCGTCCTCCACCGTCTTGAGCCCGGGCGCGAAGCGGGCCCACTCGTCGTGGCCGAAGTACGCATGGTTCGCGCCGGTCGCGACCACCAGGAAGTCCCACGCGAGCTCGCCGTCGGCGAGGACGACCTTGCGCCGCTCCCGGTCGATCGCCGTGACCTCGCCGAGCACGACGTCGGCGTTCGCCTGCCCGCGCAGGATCCCGCGGATCGGCGCCGCGATGTCGCCCGGATTCAGCGCCGCGGTCGCGACCTGGTAGAGCAGCGGCTGGAAGAGGTGGTGGTTGCGGCGGTCGACGAGCGTCACGCGGACCGGCGCGCGCGCGAGCCGGCGGGCGCACGCGAGCCCCGCGAACCCGCCGCCGACGATCACGACGCGCGCGGCGCCGCTCGGCACGTCACTCACCGGTCGTGAAGCTCCAGACGAGCGGCGCCTCGCCGTCCGCCGCAGTGGCGACCACGGTGTAGGTCGCGCGCGGCTCGAGGCGCGCCTTGGGCAGCAGGCAGAAGGCGCCGGGCGGCGCGAGGTCGGGGTTGGTCGGGTGCGCCGGCGTCGAGACGTGGCACGCGACGGGCGGCCCGTTCGCCTTCGCACCCTTGCAGAGGACGAGCTCCATCTCGCCGTTCTTCTGCGTCGTCTGCACTGTGATCGGGTAGCCGAACTCGCGCTCGTCGGCGCCCGGCACCGGACTCGGCAGCTCGCCTCCCGGCGTGAAGCGGGTCGGCACGTCCTTCATGTCGCGCGCCGGCCAGACCACGCAGCCGACGAACTTGTCGGGCACGACGAGCGAGTCGGCGTCGAGCACCGCGATGCGCTCCTCGAGGCTGAAGCCGATGCGCTTGAGGCCCGGCTCGAGCAGCGGCAGGCGGTGGTAGAAGGTCCCCATCCAGCCCGCGACCGCCTCCTCCGCCGTCGCGACGCCCGGCGCGATCACCGAGTGCGTCCCGGCCCAGCACCCCTCGCTGCTGAACCCCTCCTGCTCCGGGTACTCCTCGTGCGCGTCGGGCCACTTCTCGAGCTGATCGGGGTGGAGCTTCAGGTAGCGCACGTGCAAGGCGCACGCGTTCGAGAGCTCGCGGTCGATCTGCAGCGGCGTGAACTCCCCGTACTTCGAGCTGTCCCACGAGAGCTTGCGCGCGCGGTCGAGCGCCGCGAGCGCCGCCTGCTCCTCCCGGGTCGGCTTGTCGTCGGTGGCGGGCGGGAGGGCGAGGCGCTGGACGAGCGGCGTCGGCTTCGGCAGGAGCCAGGCGTGGAAGCGCGCCTCGAAGGCGGCGAGCCCGCCGTCGAGCTTGGGCTCGATCACGTCCTTTCGGGGCCGCTTGTCGTCGTAGTCCTGCGCGGTCGTGCGCAGCAGCTCGTTGAAGAGCGAGCTCTCCTGCAGGTACTCGACGACGAACGCGCTCTTCACGAGGTCGAGGTCGACGAGCTTCGAGATGTCGTCGACGAACGAGTTCGACCAGGGCGGGTCCTCGCCGCGTGACGCCAGGAAGGTCATCCAGCGCCGCGCGCCGGAGAGGCCCGCCTCGGCGACGTCGCGGGCGCGCTGCTCCTCCTGCGCGTCGCGGGCGCGGTCGCTCGTCCTCCTCTCCGCGCGCGGCACGTCCTCCGGATCGTGGATGATGCCCGGCAGCGGGCTGCCGAAGAGGGTGAGGCAGAGCCAGTGGAGGTGGCCGCCGACCAGGCACGGCTGCGGCTCGTGCTCGCCCGCCCGGTAGTACTCGAGCCCCATCATCAGCGTGACGAAGCAGTAGCAGCTCACCTCGCTCACGCTCTGCTCGACGTAGAAGCCGCGTTCGTCGATGTAGCCGCCGCTCTCGAGCGCCGCGGCGGCGCGCTCGGCCTTGAGCCCTTTTGCCGCGACGGCGAGCCCGACCGCCTTCTCGTACATCGTCCGCGCCTCGAGCATCACGAACCGGCACGACGCCTTCTTGAGCGCCGCGGGCACCTCGAGCGGCAGGCCGCGCAGGAACTTGGAGAGCGCCATCGCCTGCAGGCCGCGCCGCACGATGCGCTGCATCTTCTCGGGCGCCATCGTCGTGTGGAATTGCAGATTTCCGTAGCGGACGACGACGGCCGGCGACGGGTCGATCGCGTGCAACGCGGCGAGCTCGGAGGGCGCGGTCTCGAGCGGGATCTCGAGCTTGCGCACCTGCGCGATCGCCGCCTCGATCTCGCGCCGCCGCCTGGCGAGGCGCTGCCGCTCCCGCGTGGTCCAGGTGCCCGCCCCCGCCTTCGCGTGGGCGGGCTTCTCGAAGACGTGGCCGAGCGTCTCGTGCGCGAGCGGCTGCTCGTCGTCGACGCGCAGGATCTGCTCCGCGAGCGTCGCCGCGTCCTTCACGTCGAGCGCGGCGATCTGCTTCGACATGTCGCTCGCGCAGGAGCGGAGGTTGCGGGCGATCGACGCCACCGCCGCGCCGCTCGCGGGCGCCTTCGCCTTCACCTTCTCCAGGCTCTTGGTGCACGCGTCGCGCGTCTTCGCGAGCGCGGCGCCCTCGTTGCCGAGCCGCGTCATCACGTCGAACAGGTCGGCGACCTCCGCCGCGCACCCCTTCGCCGCCAGCTCCTTCGCGCAGCCCTCGAGATGGGCGAAGTCGCTCCTGGGGATCAGCGCGCCGCTTCGGGCCGGCCCGTCGGCGGCCCGCGACGGCACCGCCGCGGCGAGCACCGCGAGGAGCCCGATTTGTCGCTGCGCACGGCGGAACGGCTGGCCCATTCGATTCCCGACGCCCGAATCCGGGGACGCGGAGGTCCGCGGGACGCAGCGTTTTAGCGCGCGCGCAGCGCGGAATCGGCTTGCAAACGCGGCGCGGCCATGACCGAATCGTCGCCCTTCGTCCGGCGACCCCTCCGATACGGAAGCCCACCATGTCGAATGCGACGCGTGCAGTCCGGACCGCCCTCGTCTTCACGATCGCGCTGATGCCAGGGGCGGCGCGCGCGGCCTCCGGCGGCGCGGCGAAGGGCGAGGTCGTGCACGCGCTGCGCGTCGCCGACCTCGTGAAGGACGAGCGGCCCGCGGCCGACGACGCCGCGACGTTCCGGTGGGGCCACTTCGTCGACGTCGAACGGCTGCTGCACGCGCTGGCCGACGTGCGCGTCGAGGGCGGCGAGGGCGTCTTCGCCTTCGACCACATGACGGGCGGCGACGACCCGAGCCGCTGGCGCGTGCTCGTGAAGACCGCCGCCGGCGCGCCCGCGCACGGCGAGCTCTGGCTGCCGGGCCGCGACGCCAAGACCGGCGTGCGGCGCCTCGACCGCGTCCCGTTCACCTTCCCCGCCGACGCGCCCGAGGTCGGCGCCGACGCGTTCGACGCGGCGAAGAAGCGGCACGCGGCGTTCCTCGCGTCGCTCGTGCTGCCCGGTGCGCCGATGTTCCAGGCGCTCGCCGAGGGCGCGCCCCCCGACGATCCGAACGCGCCGCCGTCGGAGCAGGCGTGGTTCTGGGTCGGGCCGCTCGGCTCGACGACCACGTTCGACCGCTCCGAGTTCGGCGACACCTTCGAGCTCTTCAGCGGCGGGCGCGCCCTGCAGGAGAACCTGCAGATCGACCGCATGCGCCAGCTCGACGCGACGGGGGACGCGACCGTCCCGGTCGCGTCGATCGAGGGGATCACGACCACCGCCATCGACTGGAAGGCGCGGCTGAACGGCGAGAAGCCGGTGATCGAGCCGCTCGCGCTCTGGGTCCCGGTCGACCAGATCTACGTCGGCTTCGACTCGTTCGCCGCGATGGTCGCGCTGCTGGACGAGATGGAGAAGCGCGGCGACACGCTCGTGCACGCGCTCGAGCCGCGCAGCGAGGACGCCGGCACGCGCGCCCGCCTCGAGCGGCAGATCTGCCTCTCCACCAGCGCGATCGCGCGGCTGCTCGGCCCGACGCTGGTCCGCTCCGTCGCCTTCACCGCCTCCGACCCCTACCTGCGCGAGGGGACCGACGTCGCCGTCCTGTTCGACTGCGTCTCGACCGACGCGCTCGCGCTGCAGATGGCGGCGCGCTGGAAGGAGGCGCGCGCCGCCGTCCCGGGCTGCGCCGACGTCGAGGGCGAGCACGGCGGAGTGAAGATCCGCGGCGTCGCCTCCCCCGACCGGCGCGTCGCCTCCTATTTCGCGGCGGAGGGGAGCGTCGCGATCGTCGCCAACTCCCGGCCCGCGCTCGAGCGGCTGCTCGACCTGCACGCCGGCAGGCTCGCCGGCGTCCCGTCGCTCGGCGCGAGCGACGAGATGGCCTACTTCCGGGCGCGCTACCCGGTGGCTTCAGGCACCACGGCCCACGGCGGCGGCCTCGTCGTCCTCTCCGACCCGTTCCTGCGCCGCTTCTGCGGCCCGGCGTGGCGCATCGGCGAGAGCCGCCGCCTGCGCTGCGCCGCCGTGCTGGCGCGCCTCGAAGGGATGCGCGCGGCGGGCGCGAGCGAGGACGCGAACTCGCTGGCGAAGAAAGCCGGAATGAACTGTCCGGCCGGCGCCGAGGCGCGCTTCGAGTTCGTCGACGGCGGCGCGCGCTGCAGCGTGCACGGCGGCGCCGGATTCCTGACTCCCGTTTCGGAATCGCCGGTCGCGAGCGCGAGCGCCGCCGAGCGCGACGCCTACGTCCGCTTCCGTTCCAACTACGAGAACTACTGGCGCCAGTATTTCGATCCGATCGCGCTCGCGTTCGAGACCGGCGATCCGCTCGCGGTCGACCTCACCGTGCTGCCGCTGATCCGCGGCACCGAATACGCGCAGATGCGCGACTTCGCGGGCGGCGAGGGCGGCCTCGGTCCCAAGCACGGCGACCCGCACGCCGACGCGCTGTTCCATCTGCTGCTGCACGTGAACCCCGAATCGGAGCTCCTGAAGGAGGTCGGCGGCTTCTTCGACCAGCTGCCCGGCGTGCCCGGCGCCCAATCGAAGGGACTCTCCTGGCTCGGGGATTCGGTCGAGCTCTTCTTGGACGACGGCCCGTTCTGGGCCGAGTTTGCGAAGGTCGCCACGGACGAGGACGCCGCGCTGCAGTACCTCGGGAAGAACGGCAAGGCGATCCCGTTCGGCCTCTCGCTCTCGATCCGCAACCCGCTCGCGTTCACCGGCGTCGTCGTCGCGATGCGCGCCTTCGTCGAGCAGTCGATGCCGAACCAACTGATGTGGGAGACGCGCGAGCACGCGGGGATGTCGTACGTCGTCGTCAAGCCGCGGCCGTCCGCCGAATCGCCGTTCGGCGAGGAGTTCGCGAACGGGCAGCTCTGTTATGGAAGCAGCGGCTCGCGCTTCTGGGTCTCGCTCGACGAGGGCGTGATCCAGCGCGCGCTCGAGCGCGCGGCGGCGCGCAGCAACGCGGCCCTCCCGGAAGCGGAGCGCGACCCCAAGATCGCGCCGCCTCCCGCGCCCGCCGCGTGGCCGGGCCTGCACGCCTGCGCCTCGGTCGCCGTCGCGCACCTCCCGCTGGCGATGCGGCTCTGGGGGCCGCGCGAAGCCGACCGCGACGAAGTGGCGTGCTTCGCCAACCTCCCGCTCCTCGAGGAGCTGCGCCGCCGCGCTCCCGACGCCGATCCGGCGCAGACGGCGGCACACCATTTCGGCGTGCGTCCCGTCTGCCCCGACGGCGGCGCCTATGCCGTCGACGCCGGCTTGAAGGCCCTGACCTGCACGAAACACGGCCATCCGACCGACCCGCGCATCGGCGACGAACTGCCGCTCGCCCTGTCGGACCTGGCCCGGATCGCCGCCGGCCTCACCTTCGAGAAGGACGGACTGCGGCTGCGCTTCGAGGCGAGCCGGAAGCACTGATTCGGCGCCTGCCGCACCGCGCGCTCGTCGCATTTGCTCCCGACGACTCGCGTCTTTCTTCGGTGTGGATTTGCTGTGTAAATTGTTTTCGGGGTTTCAATCGTGTATTAACGCGTGCTGTTGGTTTCCATTCGAAGGCCTGCGCGCGTGCCCGACGGCCGTCCTGTCCGTCCGCGGAGGCCAAGAGCCAGGGGTCGTCTTGGGAGGTCTTTCATTGGGTCGCAGAAAGCGTGGTTGGAATGCTGCATCGGCGTTGTCGCTCGGGGATCTGCGCCGGCTGTTCGAAGCGAAAGAGTCACAGATCGCCAAGCTGGCCGCGCGCCGTGACGCGGCCGCCGCCGAGCTGGCGGCAGTCGAGAGCGAGCTCGCGGCGGCGGGCGGCGGCGGCATGCCGGCCAAGCGCGGTCCCGGCCGTCCTCCGAAGATGGCGAAGCTCGGCCGCGGTCCCGGCCGTCCGAAGGGCTCCGGCAAGCGGCGCGGCCGCAAGCCCGGCGTGAAGGGGCAGAGCGAGCTGCACAACGCCATCCGCTCGGCGCTGAAGAGCGGGGGCGAGCCGATGAAGCTCGCCGACCTCGCGAAGAAGGTCGTCTCGGGCGGCTACAAGACCAAGAGCAAGCACTTCCCGATGATCGTCGGGATGCGCCTCACCGAGATGAAGGACGTGAAGAAGGCGGGTCGCGGCCTCTACGCGATGCGCTGATCGAGCCACGAACGGATCGCATCGGGGCGACCGGAGCCATCGGCTCCGGTCGCCTCTTTTTTTTGTTGTTCGCCCGGCCGGCGCGTTCGTCCGGTCGGATGGACCGGAAACGGCGGCCGCGGGCATTCTTGGGAGTCGATGACCCGCGACGCCTCCCCGGACCGGCCGGCCCCCTTCGATCCCGACGACCTCGCCCGCCACGGGAGGTTTGTCCGGTCGCTGGCGCGCGAGCTCTCGCGTGACGTAGACGACGCGGACGAGCTCGCGGCGCGGACGTTCGAGGCGGCGCTCGTGCAGCGACCCGACGGCGGGCCGGGACTCCGCGCGTGGCTGCGCCGCGTCGTCTTCCGACTGTCGGGGCGCGCGCGCCGCGAGGCGCTGCGGCGCCGCTCGCGCGAGCAGTCCGCCGCGGTTCCCGAAGTCGTGCCGGCGACGGTCGACGTCGTCGCGCGCATGGAACTCGAACGCGCCATCGCGGCGGCGTTCGGCGCGCTCGACGAGCGCGACCGGACCGTCCTGTTCTTCCGTTATTTCGACGACCTCGCGCCGAGGGCGATCGCGGCGCGGATGGAACTTCCGGTCGAGACGGTGAGGACGCGGATCAAGCGGGGGCTCGAGCGTCTGCGCGCCGCGCTCGATCGGGCGCACGGCGATCGGCGGGAGGCGTGGGTCGGCGTCGCGACGGCGCTCGCGGCCGCCGGCGGCCGCGGCGCGCTCGTCCTGAAGGTGAGTCTGGCTGCCGCCGTGTTGCTGTTGGTCGCGGGTGCCTGGACGCTGTCGCATCCTGATTCGAAATCCGGGATCGCGGCACCGCCTTCCGCGAACGCGCGTTCAACCGCGGCGATCGACGTCGACGACGGCGGTCGTCACGAGGTCGCGGCCGCGTCCGACACGGTCGTTCGCGCCGCCGACTCGACTCTCCCCTTCGCCTCCGGAATCGTCGTCGATCCGGACGGAGTTCCGCTCCACGACGTCGCGGTCGTGTTCGGCGAGCTGAATCGCAACGACGCCGAGAACGTCTACGTCCTGCGCGTCCGGCTCGATCGCCTCGCGGAAGCCACGATCACCCGCACCGACCGGAACGGACGCTTCGTGGTGAAGGAGCCGTCGGTCGACCTCGCCGACCTCAAGTTCGTGAAGAGCGGTTTCGCCGTCGCGCGCTGGAATGCGCTCGATCGCGATCGCGCGAACAACGGCGCCATCCGTGTCGTGATGCAACCTGGGCATCGGATCGCGGGCCGGATCCGGGACCGCGAGGGCCGGCCGGTCGCGAGCGCGTCGATCACAGAGTTCATTCCCTACGACGTCGGCGAGAAGACGAAATGGCGCGCGGCCGCGCACCTCGCCGACGAACCGACCTATTGCACGAACGAACACGGGCCGGAGCTCGCGACGCGGCCTGCCCCCGACGGAACTTTCGAGATCTCCGTACTCCCCGCGGCACCGTGTGCGGTCGTGGTCAATTCGTGGGGATATGAGATGTCCATCGCACACGTCGACCCGAACTCGACTGCGCCGTTGGACGTCGTGTTGCGGCGACGCGCGCTCCAGATCGACGTCACCGACGCGGAGAGCGGCGCCCCGGTCGAGCGGCCGCGTTTCGTCGCCGGTCGTGCCGACACCGGCGAAGTATGCGCGGACGAATTGCCGATCCGTGAGCGCTTCGTCGACGACCTGATCGACCTGATGGCTCCTCCAAATCGCATCTCTCTTTCGATCGATACGTGCCGCGCATGGTTCACGAGCCGGGAACCCGAACCGCATCCCGTCCGCCTGCACGTCCTCGCTCCTGGATACATGGCGCGCACCCTCGACGTCGCGTTGCGCTTCGACGAGGAGCCGCCGCATCTCGAGGTCGCGCTCGCTCGGGGGGACGCCGCGCCGACACTGAGCGGCCGAGTCGTCGCGCCGTCGCGCGCGCGCCTCGCGGTCCACCTTCTTCCGACGCGCGTCGGCGGGGAGATCCGCAACGGCGCGTCGCCGCTGGTCGAGCTCCTGTGCGACGACGACGGCCGGTTCGCGTGCGCCGGCCTGCCGCCGGCGACCTACCGCGTGCACGTCACGGCTCCCGGCTGCGGTGCGCGCTCGCTCGACGTCGTCGTGCCCGCGACCGACCTCGAGCTCTCGCTCGAACCGGAGGCGCGGCTCGACGTCCTCGCCGCCGACTCGAAGGGCTGCGGCGTCGCTGGTGTCCCCGTCGTCGCCCAGACGTCCGATCGTCTCGCATGGCGACGCGTCACCGACTCGACCGGGCACGTCCGCTTCGACGGCCTGCCGGCCGGCGAGCTCCTCGTCGGAGTCTTTCGGTACCACTCGAATTCGTCGTTCCACTACGGCGTCGGCGCCCTCGCTCGCCGCTCCTTCCTCCCCGGATCGGAGTGCCGGGTGTCGGCCGGCGAGCTCACGACGTTCACGATCCCGGTCCCGGAGGCGCGGCCGATCACGGTGCGCGTCGTCGACGGGCGCGACGCGCCGGTCCCCGGCGCCCAGGTCCACGTCGAGGCGCCGAACGGGGGCTCGGCGCACTACCAGGACGACCGGCACCACGACCGGATCGCGCCGCTCCGAAAGGACGGGCTCGTCACCGACGCCGACGGGATCGTCCGCACCGAGCTCTTCCCCAGCTCCTACCGCGGCTTCGTCGTCGCGGAAGGGCTCCGGCCGGAGTTCGAGTTCGACGTCGCCATCGCGGGAACCTGCGAGTTCACCGTCCGCCTGCCGATCCGCGGCGAGCGCGCGACGATCCGTGGACGCGTGCTCGAACTCGGCACCGACGTACCACTCGCGTCGTGCCGGGTCGCCTGGTTCCATCGCTCTGACGCCGCGGGGCTGCGGGTGCAGGACGAGACGTTCACCGATGCGGAGGGCCGCTACGCGATCGACGGCGTGCCGCTCGGCGACACCGCGCTCTGCGCCTACGGTCGCGAGGACGCGAAGGGCCTGCCCGTGAATCACGGTAGCACCTCGCGCGAGATCGTCCTTCGCGAGCGCGCTCCCCTCGATCTCGACTTCCGGCTCGCGCGCATCCACGAGCAGGACGCGGCAACGGCGCCGATCGCGGCGGAATTCACCGTGCTCGACGACGCCGACGGCCTCCCGATGCGCGGGGCGGACCTCTGGGTCATGGCCGACGTCGACGGCACGAAGGCGTCGCTCGGCGACAGCGTCTCGACCTCAGACGGAACCGTCTCGATGCGACTCGCGCGCGCCGAGCACTACCAGGTCACCGTCCTGCCGCCGTGGGACCGGCTCCACCCCGATCGGAAGCGTCCGCGCGAAGTCCGCGAACTCCCCGCCCCCGCCGACGGCGTCCTGCGCGCGACCTTCCGCCTGAAGCGCGAGTGACGCGATCGACGCTCGGCGCCGATACGATGGCGCGCGCTTCGATTCGAGCGGACCGGCCGAGGTGAACGGATCCGTGTTGCGACGGCTGCTGCTCCTGGTCTGGATCGCGCTGCTGCTCGCGAGCGGCGTGGGCGACGTCTTCGCCGGCTGCGCTTCGATGCCGGCGCGTTCGTGCTGTTGCAAAGCCGCCGCGACGACCGACCGCAGCGACGTGAAGCGTGCGTGCTGCTGCGGCTGCAAGGTCGACGTGGGCGCGCCCGTCCCGTCCCGCCTCGCGACACGCCCGGCACCGGAGCGCGACTCCGATCTGCGCGCGGGCGACGCGTTCGTCGCGGCCTTCTCGTTCGCGGCGCCGCGCTTCGTCGACGACGCGGCGCCGGCGCTCCGGCCGCGCCGCGCTCCGCCGCGCTTCGCCCTCGACTGCGTCTGGCGGATCTAGCGGCCGCACGTCCGCTTCGTCTCCGCCTTGTCGCGCGCGCCGGTCCGGGACTCGATCCCGGCCACCCCTTCGAATCCATGGCGAGGCCCTCGATGCGTACCGATCACTTGGCGAGCGTCGCGCTCCTGCTCCTGTTCGCGCCCCTTTCGTGCAGCAGCGCTCCCCCGCTTCCGCCGCTCGACGAACACAGCCCCGCGAGCCCGCAAGCGGCCGAGGCGCCGCTCCCGCGGGCGAGCCGCGCCTTCGAGAAGCTCGACGACGACGCGCCGGACCCCGGTGCCGGCCACGAGCACGGCCACGAGCACGCCGGCGCCTACGTCTGCCCCATGCACGAGGAGGTCGCGAGCGAAGCACCGGGGAACTGCACGCGCTGTCGCATGGCGCTCGTGAAGCGAGAGGCGAAGTGATGCGCTCCCTCCCGCTTCTGCCCGCGCTCGCCCTCGCGCTCCCGCTCGCCGCGTGCGCCACCGTCGACTTCGAACCCGACTTCGACGAGGTGCGTCGCTCCGTCGAGGAGCGCACCGGCGAGAGCGTCCGCTGGGCGCGCGACGCCGCCGCGGCCGACGCCGCCGAGGCGGAGGTCCGCGCGCTGCTCGCGCGCGAGCTGACCGCCGACGACGCGGTCCGCATCGCGCTCCTGAACGACCGCGAGCTGCAGGCGGCCTTCGAGGAGCTCGGCATCGGCAAGGCCGACCTCGTCGCCGCGAGCCGGCCGAAGAATCCGACGCTCGAGGCGGAGATCCGCTTCCCGGGCCGGCCGCAGGCGCCCCTCGAGATCGACATCACGCAGGACATCCTCGACCTGCTGCTGCTGCCGCAGCGGCGCGACGCCGCGAAGGCGGAGTTCGAGGCGGTCAAGTTGCGCGTGACGCAGACGGTGCTCGAGGTCGCTGCGCGCACGCGCGCCGCCTTCTACGCCTACCAGACAGCCGAGCTCCTCTCCGCGCAGCGGCGCGACGCCGCGCGCGCCACCGACGCGGCGGCCGACGCGGCGCGCCGGCTGCACACAACCGGCAACCTGACCGACCGTGCGCTCGCGACCGAG
>DAINBU010000127.1:0-13366 GCA_036732755.1 Planctomycetota bacterium | reverse complement strand
GAAGGGGCTGCTCGACGCGCTGCAGCCGAAGATCGTGAACGCCGACAACGTCCGCGCCGCGCTCGCGCTGGTCGAGGCGGGCGCCGCCGACGCGGCGATCGTGTATGCGACCGACGCGAGGGTCGCGACGAAGGCGAAGCTCGCCTTCGCGGTGCCGCCCGCCGACGACCCGGGTCCGGAATACGTCGCGGCGGCGGTCGCGGGCGCCTCGGCCCCGGCGCGCGACTACGTGCAGTGGCTCCTCTCCGCGGAGTTCCAGGAGGCGGCGGCGAAGCTCGGATTCGTGCGCGTCGTTCCATGAGCGTCGGCGAGGCTCTCGACGTCACGCTCCTCACGCTGAAGGTCGGTGCGACGGCGACCGCCGCCATCGCGCTCCCGGCCGTCGCGACCGGCTACCTCCTCTCGCGCTGGCGCTCGCCGCTGCGGCCGCTCGTGCAGACGGTGGTCTCGCTCCCGATGGTGCTGCCGCCCGTCGCGGTCGGGCTCGTGCTGCTGCTGCTGTTCGCGCGGTCGGCTCCGCTCGGCCGCGCCGTCGAGGCGTGCTTCGGGGCGCCGCTCCTCCTCACCTGGTGGGCGGCGGCGCTCGCTTCGGCGGTGATGTCCTTCCCGCTCTTCGTGATGGGCGCCATGCAGGGCTTCGACGCGGTGCCGCCGCGCCTCGAGCAGGTGGCCGCGAGCCTCGGCGCGTCGCGCGCGCGCGTCCTCCTCTCGATCACGCTGCCGCACGCGGCGCGCGGCGTCGCGTGCGGCGCCGTCGCGGCCTTCGCGCGCGCGCTCGGCGAGTTCGGGGCGACGGCGCTCGTCGCCGGCCGCATCCGCGGCGAGACCGAGACGCTCTCGCTGGCGATCTACGACCGGATCGAGCAGTTCAAGAGCGCCGACGCCGTCGCCTTCGCCGCGCTCTCGCTCGCGCTCGCGTTGCTCACGATCGGCGCCGTCGAGCTGTTGCGCCGCAAATGAACACCTTCGAGCTGCACGCCGAATACCCCGGCTTCACCCTCGACGCGACGGCGTCGTGGGACGGCGACGCGACCGCGCTCTTCGGCGCGAGCGGGTCGGGCAAGTCGACGATCCTCGAGGCGCTCGCCGGGCTGCGCCCCGCCGTGCGCGGACCGATCGAGCTGCGCGGGCGTCGCCTCGACGGACTGCCGGCGCGGCGGCGCGCGATCGGCTGGGTGCCGCAGGACGCGTCGCTGTTCCCGCGGATGACGGCGCGCGAGAACGTCGACTTCGCCGCGCGCTTGCATGGCGATCGGAATGCAGCCGAACGCGTGATCGAGGTGCTCGAGCTCGCGACGCTCCTCGACCGGAGCGCCGCCGCGCTCTCGGGCGGCGAGCGGCAGCGCATCGCGATCGCGCGCGCCCTCGCCTCGCGCCCCGACTTCCTGCTGCTCGACGAGCCGCTCGCCTCGATCGACCGGCCGCTGCGCGCGCGCATCGTCCCCTTCCTCGCACGCATCCCCGCCGAGCTCGGCGTGCCGCTGCTCCTCGTCACGCACGATCCCCTCGAGGTCGCGGCGCTCACCCGCCACGTGATCGTCGTCGAGAAGGGGCGCTGCGTCGCCGCCGGCGCGCCCGCGGCGATCTTCGCGGCGCCCGCCGCCTTCGGGGCGTTCGAGCTCGGCGCGGAGAACTCCTTCGCCGTGAACGTCGGCGGCCGCTCGCCCGGCCTGCTCGACGTCGTGACTCCGCACGGCTGCGTGCTGCGCGTCGCCGACGTGCCCGGCTTCCCGCTCCCGGCGCGCGTCGCGATCCGGGCGACGGCGATCGTCGTCGCGACGCGGCGGCCCGAGGAGGTCCTGGTCGAGAACGTCCTCGCCGGGACGGTGCGCTCCGTCGCGATCGAGGGCGAGCAGCTCGCGCTGCGCGTCGAGGCGGCCGGCGAGACGTGGATCGTCCGCACGGCGCGGCGCGCGGCCGAGCCCGCCGCGCTCGCACCCGGCCGCGAGGCGTGGCTGCTGATCCGGGCCGCCGATCTCGTCCCGTCCGGCTGAGGTCGCGGCGTTGGGCCGGCGCCTTGCGCCGCGCGCTCAGTAGGGCGTCGTCCCGACCACCGCGTTGCTGAAGGCGAGGCCATGCGGAGCGCCGCCGTCCAGGACCAGCGCCTGGACGTAGAGCGAGAAGCCGCCCGGGAGCCCGGCCGGCCACGCGCCGCCCAGCGACGCCTGGCCCGCGCCATCCGTCGAAAGCCCGCTCACGATGCCGTCGAGCGTCGGCACCAGCACGCCTCCCGCGAAGTGCAGCGAGCCGGTCGACGTGCCGAGCACCCAGAAGATCCCCGCGTTCGCGGCGGCGCCGCTCACGTCGAGCGAGGTGTTCGAGCCGGCGACCAGGCTGCCGCTGCCCACCAACGCCGGGATCCCCGAGGCTCCGGCGAGCCCGTTCCCGAGGTCCCCCCACGCGCTCGACGGCTCGTCGCGGAAGCGCACGGAAACGTAGACGCTGCCGGCGTCGAGCGGCGCGGCCGCGACGCCCGCGCCCGAGCAGGGCGTCGCGTCCTGGAACGAGAGGCCGCCGTTCGTCGTGAAGGCGCCGTCGACCACCGGCGCGGCGATCGGGCTCGCGCGCAGCTGCGTCACGCGCGCGACGATCCGGTAGAGCCGGTTCGGCGCGAGCGTCACGTCGAGCGGCAGGAAGCTGCGGTCGTTGCGCGCGCTCGTGGTCCTCGTGACGAAGCCGTCCGACGCCAGCACCGGTGCGCCGGGCGTGGTGACGTCCCACACGAAGACGTTGCCGGTCGCGCCGCTGCAAGTGACCGCCGCGTCGAGCTGGCCATCCAGGATCAGCTCCTCGATCCGCTGCGGCACGGCCGCGGTCGCGGTCGAGATCTCCGTGCCGACGAACCAGTCGGCGCCCGGCGCGCCGGCGACCGCGGGGATCGCCGTGTTCACCCCCGGCGCCACCAGTCCGCCGGTCGTCGTCGTGAGCGGCAGCGGGGCGTTCGTCGGGAGGTAGTCGGCGCCGTCGATGCGGACGCGGCCGCTGCGGAAGACCAGGATCTCGCGATTCGTGAGCGTCGCCAGGCGGACGTCGCCGAGCACCGGGTTGACGTGGCGGTCGACGCGCAGGAAGCCCTGGTTCTGTGCGCCCTTGAAGTCGACGGTGACCTCGAAATCGAGGTCGACCGCCGGGTCGCTCGGATCGGGATCGGGCGGCAGCGCGAAGTGGACGGTGTACTCGCCCTGGTTCAGGTAGCCGTTCGACGGCGCGCAGATCTTCCGGCGCGCCCGCCCGTCGTCGGCGTTGCCGAGCGGACGCACGGCGATCGTGGCGCCGTACTCCGTCTCGAGCCCGTCGCCGAAGCTCGCCGAGTCGCGCACCGGCTTCACGCGCACGTAGCGGCGCTGGTCGGCCGGCGTGTTCGCGTCGTAGAGGGTGTTCTCGTAGAGGTGGCCCGTGCTCGCCCAGTTGCCGAGCGCGGTGTCGAGGTCGCCGTCGAGGTCGAAGTCGCCCCACGCGGGCGTCGCGTCGGTGATGTCGCTGGCGTTGATGGAGTGGGTCGCGACGGTGAAGTGGCGCACGCCGCTCTCGACGAACTGGTTGCGGCGGAACACCTCGCTGGTCGTGACGTCGACGTCGCCGTCGTTGTCCCAGTCGTCGAACGACAGCCCGAGGCAGAGCCCGGTGTTGTAGGAGTCGAAGATCCCCCGCTTGGTGAGCGTGAAGGTGCCGTCGCCCAGCGCCTCGAACATGCGCACGCCGAGCGTGCCGTCGCAGAAGGCGACGCAGAGGTCGAAGTCGCCGTCCATGTCGTAGTCGAAGAAGCCGGCGCCCTCGTCCGGGACGGAGCTGTGCGTGACGCCCGACCCGGACTCACCCATCGCCTCGAAGAGCGGCGCGCCCGGCACGGAGACGTTCCGGTAGAGCGTGCCGTTGCTGTAGAGGTCGGCGTCGCCGTCGCCGTCGACGTCGGCGATGCCGGCGCCTTCGGGCACGCCGACGTTCGGCGGGTTGTCGAGGCCGGCCTGCGCGGAGGCCTCGTGGAAGACGTACTCGCCGCCGCTGCCGACCGGCCCGAGGTTCTGGAGGAACCAGTTCCCGCCGCCGCCGATCTGCGGGTAGGCGGGGATGAAGAAGTCGAGGTTGCCGTCGCCGTCGGTGTCCCACGCGCAGTTGGTCTCGGCGTAGGCGTTGCACGGCTGGACGTCGACGATGGCGGGATCGGTGCCGACCTCCATGAACTGCCGCCCGCCGAGGTTCTTCAGCACGTGCGAGCAGCCGCCGCGCGGCGCGGTGACGAGGTCGGGCTGCTGGTCGTTGTTGTAGTCGCCGAATACGCCGCCGTAGTTGAACTCGCCCGCCCCGATCAGGCTCTTCAGGTTGCCGGCCTTGTGCCAGTCGGTCCCGCCGAAGTTGCGCCAGAGCTGGCGGCCCATGCAGGTGAAGACGTCGATGAAGCCGTCGTGCTCCACGTCCCCGAACGAGATGCCGTTGGTCAGCCCGAAGTCGAGGCCGGCCGGCCAGGTCGCATTGGTCCAGAGCTGCAGCGGGACGTCGACCGCGGCGGGCGACTGGAGGGCGCCCATCGGCTCGAGCGCGAGCGTCGTCCCCCCGCTCATCCCGGGCTGCAGGTCGCGGACGTCGAGCAGGATGCGGTGGATCCCCGCCGGCGCGGCCGGCACCTCGCTCGCCTCCTCGGGCGGGAAGCTCGTCGCCTTCGGATCGTGGGTGGACCATTCACGCGAGTAGAGGAGGTCCCTCACCGCGACCGCGCCGGCGTTCGTGACGTCGACGTGGATCACGACGTCGGCGCTCTGCGGCGCGAACGAGATCGTCGTGCGGAGCTCGATGCCGGCGGCGCGCGTGACCGAGACGGCGCGGTCGGCGGTCGCAGTGAAGCTCACGACCTCGAGAGGGACGCGCTTCGTCCAGTCGGCCTGCCGGCCGCACGCCGAAAGGGCCACGGCGCCGTTCGGCGTCTCGAAGGTGAGTCCGTACCACTCCGTGATTCCGGGCACGCCCGGGCCCGACGGCGCGCCCCCCGACGCGGAGTTCGAGCCGGCGTCGGGCCCGATCTCGACGCGCGGTCCGAAGGTCGGGATCCAGCCGAGCGGAGCGACGTTCGTCACGACGCCGTGGGCGTTGATCGTGACGTCGAAGCTCCCGTTCGAGATCGTCGCCGACACCGGCGTCCCGGAGGTCGGGCCCGACGTCCCGGACGACGAGTGCGCCGACGGCGGGAGGCCTGTCGACTGCGCGCGCGCCGGCGGCGGGGCGAGGAGCCACGCGGTCGCGAGAAGAGCGAAGGGGAGCGCGGAGATCGGGGCCATGGCAGGGACTCCGAAACTGGGGGGCTGACTCGGAGCGTGGCGACGCGATCGAGTTCGGACGGACGATTCCGGACCTCCCCCTACTCGGGAACGACCGGGCGAGTGACGGCGCCCTTCTCCCTGCGCTACGGATCCGTAACCTCTCGCTTCTCCAGCCCCGGGAGCTCCCGGGGGCGACCGGGCATCCCGATTGCCAAGCGCGGCGCCCGCGACCAGTCGCCGCGGAGTTCGGATCGATGGAGATGCAGCGCATGCGATCGCGTCCGGCCCTCCACGCATTGGTCGGAGCGCTGCTCGCCGCCGCCGCCATCGCCGCCTGCTCTTCCGGAGGGAATCGCGACGAGTCGGGCCGCGCTCCGGAGGGGAGCCGCCGCAAGCTGCCGCTCGCCGCGCCCCCCATCGCGAAGGTCGACAACGCCTACCAGCTCGCCGCCACGCCGGCGCTTCCCGTCGAGAAGGCGACCGACACGGCCGGCCTCCACAATCTCTTCAAGCTGAGCGAGGACGTCATCTCGGGCAGCGAACCGCACGGCGAGGCGGCCTTCCGGAAGCTGCAGGCGATGGGCGTCAAGACGATCATCTCGGTCGACGGCCAGGAGCCCGACGTCGAGCTCGCGAAGAAGTACGGCATGCGCTACGTCCACGTCCCCACCGAATACAAGGGGATGACGAACGACGAGATCGCGCAGCTCGCCAAGACCTATCGCGAGTGCGAGGGCCCGTTCTACACGCACTGCTTCCACGGCAAGCACCGCGGTCCGGCCGCCGCCGCGATCGGCCGCATCGTCCTCGACGGCGTCTCGCGCGAGCAGGCGATCGCGGAGATGCGGCAGTACTGCGGCACCGCTCCCGAATACGAGGGGCTCTACCGCGACGTCGCGACCAGGCTCATCCCGAGCGAGGCCGAGTCGAAGACCTACGTGTTCGACTTCCCGTCCACGCGCAGGTTCTCCGGCTTCCGCGAGTCGATGATCACGATCTCGCGGCGCGACGACGCGCTGAAGAAGATGGCGCCGAAGGGCTTCGCGCTCGACCCGGCCCATCCCGACATCGACCCGATCCACGAGGCGGGCACGCTGGCCGACATGCTGCGCATCACGGGCGAGCTGCCCGAGGTGAAGAAGCGCCCCGCCGACTTCCAGGCGTGGATGAAGGCGGCGGCCGAGCAGGCGCTCGTGCTGGAGAAGCGGCTCTCCGCGGCGCGCGCGGGCGACGCGGCCGCGGCCGACGCGGCGAAGCGCGCCTACGCCGATCTCGCGAAGACCTGCACGGCCTGTCACGACGTCTACCGCAACAAGTAGGTCGTCGGCCCTTCACCGCGGCCGTGCCGCCGGCGCGCGCCGGCTTCACAATCGCGACGCGATCGCCGCCGCGGCGTCGGCGGAGGTGCGGACCGGGACGACTTCGAAGTCGACGAGGTCGCGCCACCGCTCCATCCAGGTCTCGAGCAGCGCCGGGTCGTCCGCCTCCATCACCTGCCAGCAGGTCTTGAAGTCGCTCGCGACCCAGCTCGCGACGTAGCGCAGCCCGTCCGGGGCGAGGCGCCCCTGCTCGCGGAAGCGGCGATAGACCGGCACGGCGTCGCCGTTCCGGAAGCGTTCGATGACGACGAAGGTCACGGGAGCGGCCTCACGGCGCGGCCGCGACGCCGTAGCGCTCGGCCAGCACGCGCAGGTGGTGGCGGACGTGGCCGGCCATGACCCAGGCGAGGCCGCGCACCGTGTTCGAGACGCCGTTCGCGACGCCCGCGCGCAGCCACTGCTCGGGCCGCAGCGCCTTCAGCATGCGGACGTTCGCGGCGCGCAAGAGGAAGAACTCCTCCGCGTGGTCGGCGAGCGGCAGCTCGTCGAAGCGGGCGTTCGCGACGTAGGCGTTCTCGTCGAACGACGGCAGGGGGTTTGGGTCACCGCGGCTCGCGCAGAGCGAGCGGTAGGCGAAGACGCGCTCGCCGTCGACGACGTGGCCGGCCACCTGCCGCACCGTCCACTTGCCGGGCGCGTAGGCGAAGGTCTCCTTAGCCTTCGGCACGGCGGAAAAGACGCGGCGCAGCTCGCCGCCCTGCGCCTCGAGCACCGCGACGACGTCGCTCTCGGGCACCAGCGCGACGTAGTCCTGTAAGTACGGGGCGTACTCGCCCGTCTGCGGGCGGCCCCCTTCGATCGCTGCCATGGTGCGCTCCTCGGATGGGCGCGATGTTACCGCGGCGGCGGCGGCGGCGCGGCGGCGGCGGGCGGTGGTCCGAAGTCGAGAGAGTCGAGCCGCTCGACGTAGCGCGCGAGCTCCGCGGCATCTCCCGACCGATCCACCCGTGCCGCCGAGGCGCCGCCGGCGTAGCGCGCCGCGATCCGCGCGGCGAGGCGCGCCGCGACTTCCGCCGCGAGTTCGCGCGGGACGCCGCGCCGTTCGAGGCGCGCGGCGAGATCGGGCGTGACGACGGCGGCGGGCGCGACGCCGACGCGCGCGGCGAGGTAGTCGACGAAGGCGGCGCCGGCGTCGGCGTCGGGCTCCAGGAGCCGCGCGCGGAAGCGCGCGGCGGCGGTCGCGCGCGGGTCCGATCCGGCGCGCGCCGCCGCGGCGCGCCGCGCCGACTGCCTCCTCGCGGCGATCAGCGCCGCGGCGATCGCGACGAACGCCGCGAAGAACGGGAGAAAGCGGCTCGAGCTCCTCGTCCGTTTCGCCGGTGTCGGCGGAGGCGGCGCCGCGCCGCCGCGCGACGGCCGCGGCGCGACGGAGAGCGCGATCGGCGCGGTCCGCTCGACCACGTATCCGACCGGGGCGTCGCTCGAGAACCACGCGAAGCCGATCGAAGGGATCGCCGCCACGCGCTCGTCGACGGGTGCGAGGTCGTAGACGAGGCGGCGCACGCGCGCGTCGTGGCCGTCGAGGACGCCGCGCTGGACGAATCCCTCCAGGTGCGCGAGGTCGGGCGCGCCGAAGGCAGCCGGATCGCCCTCCCCCTCGATCGTGAGCGTCAGCCGGACGCTCTCGCCGGCGGTGAGCGCGGTCGGCTCCGCGGTCGCCGCGACCTGGCGCCGGCCGACCGCGCCGGTGAACTCGACCGGCCGCCCCGCCTCGGGGAGCGGCCGGACGTTCAGCGCGAGTGGCGCGCCCAGGACGCGGACGACCTCCCGATCGACCGCGACGCGGCCGCGGATCAGGTCGTCCTCGATCCGCGCTGCGTAGGCGAAGCGCAGGCTTGCCGCCGGGAGCTCGAGCGCCGCGGCGCGCGCCGCCGTCGCTCGACGCACCAGCTCGAAGGTCTCGAAGGTCCGGCCATCGCGCACGCTCGCACCGACCGGCTGCGCGCGCGCGACGGAGTCGCCGAGCGCGAAACGGCGCCCGCCGGCGGGCGCGGCGCCGTCGTCGCGCCAGGTGAGCGCGTCGCCGCCGCGCTCGGGCTCCCACTCGACCTGCACCGGAAGCTCGAGCTCGCGCGCGAAGAGCGGGACGAGGTGGTTCGCGAGGACGTCGGACTCGAAGCCGAAGCGCAGGCGCAGCTCGAGCGCCTCGCCGACGAACGGCTCGGACGTCGACGCCGTCACCTCGACGAAGGCGCGCGACGCCGGCTCCTGCGAAGCGGCGGCCGGCGCCAGCACCACCCAGGAAAGGGCGAGCGCGCGCCGGCTCACCAGTCGCGCTCCGACGGCGCTGCGGCCGGCCGCGCGGCGCGGCGCGCGCGGCGCTGCTCGCGCTTCTCGGCCTCGTCGAGGCGCAGGATCTCGAGCAGCCGCTCGATCTGCGACGGCGTGAGGTCGACGTCGGGAGCGGGCGCGGGCGAGGGCACCGGCTCGGGGGTCGCCTCCGCGTCGCGCGCCGGCGGAGGAGGCGGCGGCTCGAGGGGAGCGGGCGCGCGCTTGCGCTGCCGCTCCGCCTTCGCGCGCGCGAGCGATTCGAGCGTGCGCAGCGCGCGTTCGACGTTGCGGCGCGCCTGCGGCCAGTCGGCGCGGCTCGCGGCCGCCGCCGTCCACGCGTCGCGCGCCGCCTGCACGCTGCGGATCGCGCGGTCGAACGCCGTCGGGTCGGCATCGGCCAGCGCCGCCTCCGCGGCGGCGAGCTCGCCGTCGTGGAACGCCGCGCTCCCGCGCACGAACGCGCGCCGCGCGACGAACGGCTCGCCGCCGACCGCGACCGCGCGCTCGGCGGCGGCCTCGGCGACCGCGGGCTGGTTGCACTGCAGCGCGGCCAGCGCGACGTCGAAGTGGAGCTCTGCGGGCGCCGCGTCGCCGCGCTCGCGCACGGCGGCCTGGAACCCGGCCAGCGCCTCCTCGGCCCGCCCCGCCCGGAACGCCGCGACGCCGCGCGCGACGGCGTCGTCGCCGTCGCCGGCCAGCGCCAACAGCAGCAGCGTCCCCGCGACCTTCATCGGCGCACGCGCTCCGCGACGACCCGCTCGGCGAGCCAGAGCAGGAGCGCGAGCACGAGCGGCCACTGGAAGCGGTTCGCCCGTTCGCTCCGACCGGTCGCGGCGAAGGCGCCGACGGCGCGACCGCGGCTGCGCTTCTCGAGGCCGTCGAGGAGCGCGGCCGCGTCGGTGCCGGCCTCGAAGGCGCGGCCCCCGGTCGCCGCGGCGATCCGGCGCAGCGCGTCCATGTCGAGCGTCGAGACGACCTCGCGCCCTTCGCCGTCCTTCAGGAACGCCGCCGCGCCGCGCTCGCTCACGACGATCTTGCTGCCGTGCGGCGAACCGACGCCGACCGCGTCGACGACGACGCCGCGCGCCCGGCAGCGCTCGGCGGCGGCGGCGCCGCGCCCCGCGAGGTCCTCGCCGTCGGTGACGAGCACGACGGTCGCGCTGCGCTCCCCCTCCGCCGGGACGAGCGCGAGCGTCGCGTCGAGCGCCGCACCGAGGTCGGTGCCGCCGCGCTCGATGTACTCCGGCTCCGCCGTCGCGAGCAGCTCGCGGAACGACTCGAAGTCGCGCGTCAGCGGGACGAGGACCCGCGCCGAGCCCGCGAAGGCGACGAGGGCGAAACGGGTGGAGCCGTCGCCGGCGGCGCGGCGGGTCGCCTCGGCGAGCGCGGCGCGCGCCGCTTCGAGCCGGCTCGGCGGCGCGTCGCCCGCGAGCATCGAGCGCGAGACGTCGAGCGCGACCACGACGTCGCTGCCGTGCGCGTCGACGACGATGCGCTCCGCCCCCCACGTCGGCTGCGCGAGCGCGAGCAGGCCGAAGAGCAGTCCGGCGAGGAGCAGCCTCCGCCGCAGTCGCCGCGCGCGCACGTCCCCGTCGCGCGCGAACTCGGCGGCGCGCGGACCGACGGCGACGGCGAGACGCCGCGCTGCGCGCCGGTCGGCGGACGCGAGGAGAGCGCCGGCGACCGGCACCAGCAGCAGTGCCCAGAGCGCCGCCGGCAGGAGGAACGCGCCGCTCACGGCGCCACCCTCCACGCCGTCGCGCGCAGGAGCCGGCCTCCGCCGAAGAGCAGCAGCGCCGCCACCATCCACGCGCCGGCCGCGTCCTCCATGCGGAAGCGCGGCTCCTCGAAGGGCGAGCGCTCGAGCGCGTCGATCGAGGCGACGACGTCGGCCAGCGCGCCGGCGTCCTTCGCGACGAAGAAGCGGCCGCGGCTGCGCTCGGTCAGGCGGCGCAGCGGCGCGGTGTCGAGCGCGGAGGAGTCGCCGGCGACGATCGCGTCGACCCGCACGCCGCGGCTCGCGCAGAGCTGCGCCGCGGCGAGCGGCGCGATCTCGTCCTCCGACTGGCCGAGCGCGACGTTCTCCTCGCCGTCGGTGAAGAGGAGCGCGACCTTGGACGGTGGTGACGGTCGCGACGACGCGCCCGGACCGGCGAGCATCGCGGCGGCGCGCGCGACGGCGACGCCGAGCCCGGTCGCGTCCTCGGGGCCGTCGGCCTCGACCGGCTCGATCCGCCGCAGGAGCTCGCTCAGCGCCGCGTGGTCGAGCGTCGGCGGACAGCGGACGTCGGCGTGGCGCGCGAAGGCGATGAGTCCGATGCGGTCGTCGGGCCGGCCGGCGACGAAGGCGAGCGCGGCGTCGCGCGCGACTTCGAGGCGGGTGCGCGCCGGATCGAGGTCGCGCCGCCGCATCGACGACGAGACGTCGAGGCAGAGCGCGAGGTCGATGCCGGCACGCGTCAGCGGCAGCGGCGCGCGCCGGACCGGCCGCGCGAGCGCGACGACCAGCGCGAGCAGCCCGACCACCTCGAGCAGCTCGGGCAGCCGCCGCAGGCGCAGGCGCCAGGACGCCGGCAGCGGCGGCGCTCCGGCGAGGAACGCGGCCGGCGCGCAGCGCAGCGGCGGCGGCGTGCGGCGGCGTGCGAGCACCGCGACGACTCCGACGGCCGCCGCCGCGGCGAGGAGCCACGGCTCGCGCAGCGTGAAGTCGACGGCGATCGCGAAGGCGTTCACGGCGACGTCTCCGCCACGAACGTCGCGAGCTCGACGAGGAGAGCGCGCGCGGCGGCCGGCGGCGCGCCGTCGCGCCCGAAGCGGACGCGGTCGAGGGCCGGCAGCACGGTGCCGAGCCGCGCGCTCGCCGCCGCCCCGAGCGTGCGCGCGAGCGCTGCGTCGCCGATCAGCTCCTCGCTGGTGCGAGTCGGCGCGCGCGGCTCGAAGCGCTCCTCGACGTAGTCGCGCAGCAGCGCCGCCGCCTCGTCGTGGAAGGCGGCGAGCGCGGCGCGATCGTCGAGCGAACGCCGGCGCAGCCGCTCCAGCCGTTCGCGGGCGCGCGCTCCGGCGGAGAGGCGCGCGGAGCCCGGCGCGGCGATGCGCGGATGCGCGCGCGCGCGCCGCCGGACCCGGGCCGTGAATGCGGCGAGCGCGGCGCCCATCGCGACGGCGGCCGCGACGATCCACGCGAGCCGCGCACGGCCCGCTGCCGTCGGCACGTCGAGCAGGTCCTCGGGGAGCTCGGGCCGGCCATCGTCGTCGGGCGGCAGCGCGGAGCGGACGTGCAGCCTCGAGCCGGCAAGATCGAGGTCGCCGAGCGCGAAGGCCCACGCGCGATAGCGGCGCTCCTCGACGATCCAGCCGTCGTCGCTGCTCCCGGCCGCCGTCGCTTCGAGCCGGGTCACGAGCGGCGCGAGCGACGGCTCGGCCGGCGGCGGCGCGCCGCTCCGCACGACGTGCGTCACGGTCAGCGGGAAGCCGACGCCGAACTCGACGGCCGTGCTCGCGACCGAGACGGTCGTGCCGGGCGCCGCGGCGCGCGGCGGCGGCGTGCGCCGGCACGTCACGAGCAGCGGGGCGAGCAGCGCGGCGGCGAGCCTCATCGCTTCGCGCCCCGCAGCTCCCGCATCCGGAAGAAGCCGAGCAGCGGGCGGGCGACGGCGTCGCGGCCGGCGCGGCGCGGCAGCGCGACGTCGACGCGGTCGACGTGGATGCGGCGCAGCTCCTCTTCGGTGCGCTCGCGGAAGCGGGCGATCCGCGCCGCGAGCTCGGCGCGCGCGGGCGCGTGGCCGAGGTCGACCACGACCTCCCCGCCGCCCTCGGGATCGCGCACGCGCACGAGGCGCAGCGGAGCGAGCGCTTCGAGACCGTCCACCGTGAGCTCCGGCGGAACGAGGCGCACCGCTACGACGTCGTGGCGGCGCGCGCATCGGCGCAGCGCGTCGCGCCACCCCTCGGTGAGGAAGTCGGAGAGGACGAAGACGATCGCGCGCCGGCGCAGGACGCGCGCCGCGAACTCGACGGCGCGCGCGAGGCCGCTGCCGCTCGACGACGGTGCGCTCGCGGGGAGCGCGAGGCAGTCGCGCACGACGCGCAGCGCGTGGGCGCGTCCCGTCGACGGCGGCACGAAGCGCTCGACCGCGTCGCCGAACGCGATCAGCCCGACCCGATCGTGGTTGCGCACCGCGGAGAGCGCGAGGCAGGCCGCGACGCGCGCCGCCATCCCGCGCACGGAGAGCGGCCCGAACCCCGCCTCCATGGAGGGCGAGAGGTCGAGGACGAAGACGACCGTGAGCTCGCGCTCGTCGACGTACTTCTTGACGAACGGCCGGCCGACGCGCGCCGACACGCCCCAGTCGATCGAGCGCGGGTCGTCGCCCTCGGCGTACTCGCGCACCTCGTCGAACTCGATGCCGGCGCCGCGAAAGACCGAGCTGTAGTTGCCGGCGAGCGCGCCCGTGACCAGGCGGT
>DAINBU010000126.1:0-13413 GCA_036732755.1 Planctomycetota bacterium | reverse complement strand
CCCCCGTTCAACTTTTGGTTTGGGGCGAGCGTGTCCCGTCCATCGAGCCTTTTTCTCCTCCGACCCTCGACCCGCCCGCGCCCGTCGCGCGTTCGACCACGACGCCTCGCTCCCCGCGGCCTCTTCACCCCCGCCCTCGACGTCCGCTCCAGTTCCAAGCCGCGGCGCGGATCGGCTCTAGGGTGCGCCCGCCTTCGCCGGCTCGGGGCAGCGGCACGGCGTCGCGCGGCAGCGCGGGCAGCCGGCGCCGTACTTGGCGAGCGCGGCCGCCTCGAGGTCGACGCCCGCGATGCTCGCGAGCGTGGCGAGCCAGGCGAGGACGTCGGCGAACTCCTCCTCGAGCGGGGCGCCCTTCACGCCGCGCCGCAGCCCACGCGACAGCTCGCCCACCTCCTCGGTGAACCACATGAAGGTCCCCTCGAGGCCGCGCCCGCGGTCCTTGGCGCCGTAGAGCGCGTCGATCCGGCGCTGGAACTCGGCGAGCGTCACTTGCCGCTCCAGACGACGGTGAGGAAGGTGATGTCCTCGAGGCTCTCCGCCCTCTCGCGGTAGGTCTCGATGGCCGAGAGCGTCGCGTCGACGAACTCGTCGCCCGGATGGGCCGACTGGCGCGCGAAGAGCCGGTAGACGCGCTCCTCGCCGACCTCGCGCCCCTCCTTGTCCTTCGTCGCGAACATCGCGCGCGTGCAGAGGAGCAGGCGGTCGCCGGCGGCGACCGGGACCTCGCGGTCCTTGATGGTGCGGTCGAAGACGGGGCCCTTGTCGAAGCCGAGCGCGATGCCGTCGCTGTGGAACGCCTCGGCGGACGGCGCGCCCTTCCGGCAGACCACGAGGGGATGGTGGCCCGCGTTGGCGACCGCGAGGCGGCCGCCCGGCTCGGCGCGCACGAGCAGCGCCGAGACGTACATCCCGCGCCGCAGGTCGGGCGCGAGCAGGCGGTTCACCCTGCGCAGCAGCTCGGCCGGCGAAGTCTCGCCCGGCGCGAGCGCCTGGATCAGCGAGCGTGCCATCGTGACGACCATCGCGCCGGGCACGCCGGCGCCCGACGCCGAGACGACGGAGAGCAGCTTCGCGCCGCCCGCCATGTCGGAGATCGCGTAGAAGTCGCCGGCGATCCGCTGCGCGGTGCGCGACGCGGCGGCGGCGACGAAGCCCGGCACGGCCGGGAGCTTCTCCGGGAGCAGCGCCGCCTGGACCTCGCGCGCCACCTCGATCTGGTGCTCCTGCGCGGCCTGCTTGCGCTCGAGCTCCTGCATGCCCTGGAGGTTCTGCGTCATGCGGTCGAAGGTGCGCGCGAGCACGCCGATCTCGTCGGCGCTGCTCGGATGCGTGCGGTGCGTGAGGTCGCCGGCCGCGACCGTCTCGATGTCCTGCACGAGCCGCGAGATCGGCCGCGTCACGCGCTTGGCGACGAGCCACGCGCCCACCGCGCCGATCGCGATGAAGATCACCGTGAACGTGACGATGCGCCGGGTCAGTTCGGAGAGCGTGGCGTCGATCTTCTCGACCGAGATCGCGACCGCCGCGTAGCCGGCCGGCGTCCCGAACGCGTTCGTGATCGGCGCGGTGAACTGGCGCGCGCGCCGGTCGCCGCTGCCGGTGTAGGTGCCCTCCTGCACCTCGACGTCGTCGATGCGGCGGATCGAGCCCTCGGGCCGGAAGCTGATCGTGCCGCTTCCGTTGAGCACGGTCTGCTTCATCACGTCGGTGACGTAGGCGTCGAGGATCTTGGTCCCCTTGCCGTCGGCCATCCGCACCACGCGGCCGCGGTTGGCGGCGCTGCGCTTCTCGAAGGTCTCGCGCTGGTGCGGGTCGGAGGGGAGGATCGGGTCCTTCTCGTTCTCCCGGCCCTCGAGCGCGGTGCCGTGGTAGGCGCGCCAGCAGTCGATGTCGACGATCGCCGCGGCGCGCGCCGCCGCGACGCCCTGCGCGTCGATCTCGTCGGAGAGCACGCCGGCCACGTGGCGGTAGACCACGTAGCCGAAGACGATCATCGAGAGGGCGAGCGTGAACGCGGTCGCGAGCCCGAACTGGGTGGCGACGCCGATGCCCGACGCGCGCACGCGCGAGCCCGGCACGCGCATGGCCGACCTCGAATCGTCGCGCGGCGGCGCGGCCCTCCTCGCGGTCGGCTTCGGATTCAAGGGTTCGGGCTCCCGGGACGTCGTGCTGCGCCGCGCTGTCCTCAGCGCCAGTGGAGGTAGTCGCGCAGGACCCAGACGACGGCGAGTGCATAGAGGGCGGCGACGAGGTCGTCGAGCATGATGCCCCAGCCGCGCGGCAGGTACTCGAGCCGCCGCGCCGGCCAGGGCTTCAAGACGTCGAAGACGCGGAACGCGAGGAAGGCGACCACGAGCTCCTGCCAGTTCGGGCCGTCACTCCAGCCGGGCCCCTCGTGCAGCACCCCCGCCGCGTCGCGCCCCGGCATGCGCAGCACGGCGACGAGGTAGCCCATCACCTCGTCGAGGACGAAGGGCCTGGGGTCCTTCACGCGGTACCAGCCCTCGGCCCACGGGCCGAGCGCGACGCCCAGGACCAGGATCGCCGCCGCCGCGATCGCCGCCGCCAGGCCGAAGCTCCAGCCGAAGCGCGGGCAGAGCCAGAGCTTGAGCGCGAGCGCGACGGCGACGCCGCCGAGCGTCCCGGCCGTGCCCGACGCGAACGGCGAGTAGCCGAGCCCGAGCGAGCTCACGAGGAGCAGGTTCACGCGGTCGATCACGCGCGCGCGCGGACGACCGCCGGACTGGGCTCCGTCGAGAGTCCTCTGCGTCACAGCCCCCCCTCGCGCAGGTGGACCCACGCCTTGCTCACGTAGCCCACGCCGCTCCACACCGTCGTGACGAGCGCGCCCCACGTGCAGACCACCGCGAACCACCAGACGCCGCGCGCTCCGGCCGCCTCGACCGTCGTCGCATCCGAAACGACGCGGTAGAACAGCACGCCGCCGATCGCGAAGCACTGCAGGATCATCTTGAGCTTGCCGGCCGGATCGGCGCCGAACGCGTGGCCGCGCCGCTCCATGTAGCCGCGCAGCGCCGTCACGATGAACTCACGCGCCAGGATCGCGACCACGATCCAGGGCGGCACGATCGCGCGGCCCCAGTGGATCGCGGAGAGGAAGACGAAGCTGCCGCAGATGATCACCTTGTCGGCGGCGGGGTCGGCGATGCGGCCGAAGTCGCTCACCTGCCCGAGCTTGCGCGCGTAGTAGCCGTCGAGCGCGTCGGTCGCGGTGATCAGGATGAACAGGGCGAGGCAGACGGTCGCGAGCTTCCAGCCCGGCAGGGGATCAGCGCGGCCCGCCATCGGGTTGTCGCGGCCGAGCAGGTCGAGCAGGACGAACAGGACGACCGAGAGCAGCAGGCGGCCCGTGGTGATCCGGTTCGCGAGGGTCACGCGCGTTCGCCCTCCGCGATGCTGCGCCGCTCAGCCCGCGCCACCGTCGGCCTGGAGCTCCGTCCACTCTTCCCGGGTGATCCGGACCGCGCGCGCGAGGCTGCCGGTGTAGGGCGCGAGGAAGCCCTCCTTCTCGAGCCGCTCGAAGACGCGCGCCGCGGCGTAGTAGGTGATGCCGAGCTCGCGCTGCAGGCGCGACAGCGACACCGATTCGGCGCCGGCGATCAGGTCGACCGCGCGCACCATGACGACCGCCTCCTCGTCGGGAAGATCGGGGAAGAGGTGCTTCGCCACGTCTGCAGGCGCGGGGGCGGCCTCGGCAGACGGGCCGTCGGCGGCCTCGGCGGACGGGCCGTCGGCGGCGTCGGTGACCGTCGCCTCGGCGGAGTCGCCGGCGAGGAACTCGACCTCTTCCTCGGGCCTCCCGGTGTCGGCCGGGGCCTCCTCGGCGGGAGCGAGCTCGACGGCGGACGACGCGACTGCCTCGGAGGCGGCCTCGGCGGACGGCGGAGGATCGGTGCGGGAAGACGACTCGTCGTCTTCCTCCTCCTTCTCTTCCTCGTCGTCGTCCTCTTTCTCTTCCTCGTCGTCCTCTTCCCAGTCCTCGTCGTCGTCCTCCTCCTCTTCCTCTTCCTCTTCCTCCTCGTCGTCCCAGTCCTCCTCCTCTTCCTCCTCCTCCTCTTCTTCCTTGTCACCCTCCTTCTCGTCGTCCTCTTCCTCGAACTCCTCGTCCTCGTCCTCCTCCTCCTCGGAGTCCTCGTCGTCGAAGTCGTCGTCGTCGCCCTCTTCCTCTTCGCCCTCCTCCTCTTCGTCGTCTTCCTTCTCGGGCTCCTCGGCCGGCTCCTCTTCTTCCTTCTTGCGGCGGGGCGCGAGGGTCTCCGCGAGCGCCGCTTCGGGCGCGTCGGGGAGCGATTCGGCGACGGCCAGCGTGCCGTGCGGCGCGTCCTCCGTCGGGTCTTGATCTCGATCGAGCACGGGTGCGTCCTCTTTCTTCTCTTCCGTCGCGTCATCCTCGACGGCGCGGGTTTCGCCCTCCAGGGCCGTGGAGTTATGCGACGTGGCTGCGCCGTTGTCCACCGCCAACTCGTCCCCGATTTCGTGCGATTCGGCGGACGCGGAATCGGGCTGCGGACGCGCTTTGTCGGCCGTCTTCACTTCGGCCGTTTCCTCTTCGTGCGCTTCGACTTGCGGCGGCTGCAATTCTCGCGCGGCCGCTTCCTGCGCGTCGATTTCCGCGCGCGTGCGCGGACGGAAGCGCGCCCAGTTCGTCGGGGCGTCGTCGTCCTCGGGCTCGGCGTCGTCGCGCTCGCCCGCTTCGGAGTCGTGCGACTCGACCTCGTCGGTCGCAGGCGGCACGAGCGCCGCGCGCGGAGTCGGCGGCGGGACGACGGGCGCAACGGCGGGCAGGGCGAGCGTGGGGATCGGCGGCGTGGGCGTCGCGACCGGCGTGGGCGCGGCGACTGACAATGGCGGCGCCGCGGGCGCGGGCACGGGCGCGCGCACGCGCGGCGCGACCGCCGCGGCGGCGCTGCGCGCGAGGGCGAGCTCTTCGTCGGGGCGGTCGATCTTCGGCGAGACGAACCCGGTCGGCACGCCCGCGAGCCGCGCGCCATCGCGCCGCTCCTCGTCGCGCGCGAGCATCGGCGCGAAGGGGAGCAGCGGCAGCCAGTCGATCGCGACGAGCAGTCCGATCAGCGAGCAGACCAGCAGCAGCGCCGAGAGGCCGGAGAGCGCGAACGACGACGAGATGCGGCCGGCGAGGCTGTGCTGGACGATCCGGCCGAGGTCGCCGGTGTCGAACTCGATGCCGGGATGGAGGCCGAGCCAGAGCGTCGAGCCGATGACGAAGCTCAGACCGCCGAGGATGCGCCACGGGAAGCGGGCGTTGCGGATCCCCAGCAGGGCGAGGAAGGCCCAGAAGAAGACGAGGATCATCACGCAGCCCTGGATCCAGTGGCAGCGGAACAGGTTCGTCAGGTCGACCGCGAGCCAATTCATGCTTCCGCCTCCCGCTCCGTTTCCTCGTGCGCCCCCACGTCCGTCCCGCCGGCCGGACCCTCCGTCTCGTCCTCGAGCGCCGGCGCCGCGGGCCGCGGCGCCGCGCCGCCGTGCGCCGCGCGCGACTCGGCGCGCCGCTTCTCGAGCTCCTCGAGCGACGCGCAGTTCACCTCGCGCGCCTGGCTGCCCTTGAAGTCGCCGAGGATCCCGTCCGCGGCCATGAGGTCGATCAGCCGCGACGCGCGCGTGTAGCCGATCGCGAAGCGCCGCTGCAGCAGCGACGCGGAGCCGCGCTGCGTCTCGACGATGAACTTCGCCGCCTCCTCGTAGAGCTCGTCCTGCTCGCCCGGATCCTGGGCGTCGGCGGTCGACTTCCTCTGGATCAGCTCGCGCGAGTACTCGGGCGCGCCGTGCTGCGCAAGGAACTCGACGACCGACTTGATCTCCTGGTCGGTCACGAAGCAGCCCTGCACGCGCGAGAGGTCGGCGGAGCCCGGCGGCACGTAGAGCAGGTCGCCCTGGCCGAGCAGCTTGTCGGCGCCGTTCTGGTCGAGGATCACGCGCGAGTCGATCTTGCTCGTGACCCGGAAGCCGATGCGCGTGGGCAGGTTGGCCTTGATGAGGCCGGTGATCACGTTCGTCGACGGGCGCTGCGTCGCCATGATCACGTGGATGCCGACGGCCCTCGACTTCTGAGCAAGGCGCGTAATCGACTGCTCGACGTCCTTGCCGTGCACGAGCATCAGGTCGGCGATCTCGTCCATCACGATCACGATGAACGGCAGCGTCGTCTCGAAGTCGTCGCCGAGCTCGTCGCCGAGCCGCTTCCTGCACTCCTCGTCGCCGAGCTTGTTGTACGCATAGATGTTGCGCACGCCGACCTTGTGCAGGAGGGCGTAGCGCTCCTCCATCTTGTCGGTCGCCCACTCGAGGATGCCGGCCGCGCGCTTCATGTCGGTCACGACCGGGCACATGAGGTGCGGCACGTTCTGGAAGGTCGAGAGCTCGACCATCTTCGGGTCGATCAGGATCAACCGCACCTGCTCGGGCGAGCGGGTGAAGAGGATCGACATGATCAAAGTGTTGAGGCAGACCGACTTGCCAGATCCCGTGGAACCCGCGACGAGGAGGTGGGGCGCGCGCGCGAGGTCCTCGATGCGCGGCACGCCGGCGCTGTCCTTGCCGAGGAAGATCGGGATCGCGAACTTCGACGGGTGGTAGGCCTGCGCCTGCAGCAGCTCCGACATGCGCACGACCTCGCGCGTCTCGTTGGGGATCTCGATGCCGGCGGTCGACTTGCCGGGGATCGGCGCGACGATTCTCACGCTCTGCGCGGCGAGGGCCATCGCGAGGTCGTCCTCGAGCGCGCGCAGCCGCGTCAGCTTGGTGCCGGCGGCGAGCTCGATCTCGAGCATCGTGATCGACGGGCCGCGCTGCACGCCGACGACGTTCGCCTCGACCTTGAACGAGCGCAGCGCCGCGGTGAGCTTGCGCGCGACCTCCTCGGTGAAGCGCAGGAAGTCGCCGCTCGACTCCTTCTTCGGCGCGTCGAGCAGGTCGAGCGGCGGGAACTTGTAGGGCTTGAGCGACTTGAGCGAGGGCGGCTCGGGCTGCTGGAGCTCCTTCGCCGCCATCGCCGGGGGCATCTTCTTGGCCTGGACGATCAGCGGGATCGGGCCCTTGCGGGCGGGCAACGCCGGTTTCTCCGCCTCCGCCTCCGCGGCCGCCTTCTTCGAGTTGCGCGCCGGCTTCCCCTTGCCGAGCAGCCGCGCGAAGAGCGGCGCCGCCGGCTCCGCGCCGTTCTTGCCCGCGGTCTTCGCGTCCTCTTCGTCCGCGTCGTCGTCCTCGTCCGCGGCGGCGCGCTCCGACGCATCCTCGTCGTCGTCGGCGTCGGCGGCCTTTCCGTCCGCGGCCGGCACCTTCTTGCGCGAGCGCCGTCGCGCCCGACGCTCGGAGCCGTCCTCGTCGTCGTCCTCGTCGGGGTCGCGCCTGACCCCGAGCGCGGCGTCGAGCGCGGCGTCGAGCTCCGCCCTGGAGGCGGGCGAGCGCTCGTCGTCCTCGTCGTCGTCGTCCTCGTCGTCGTCGGCGCCCTTCGCGCGGCGCTTCGCCGAGCGGCGCGCCGGCGCGGAGCGGCGCCCCCACCACGGCAGCGCCGCCAGCAATCCGCCGCGTGCGTCGAACCAGCGCAGCGCCGATTCTGCGGAGCCGGCGTAGAGCAGGTCGGCGTAGAGGACGAAGGTCAGCAGGAAGAGCACCGCGAGCACGATGCGGCCGCCCAGGACGCCGAGCCCGCGGTCGTGCTTCAGCAGCGAAGCGAGGGTGACGCCGAAGTCGCCGCCGGGATCGGGGATCCAGACGCTGCGCCCGCCGAAGAGGTCGGCGAGCACCGCTGCCAGCGTCGCGCAGAAGAGCAGGATCCCGACGGTGCGCACCCAGACGGGCCGCCCCTCCGCGGCGCGCAGCTGCCGCCACCCCTCGCCGAGCAGCGCGAGCGGGATCAGGAAGGCGGCGTAGCCGAGGTGCGTGAGGAGGAGGCGCGCCGCGACGAAGCCGACGGTGCCACAGACGTTGTGCCAGCCGGGAGCGCCAGCGTCGCCGCGCACCGCGTGCAGCCCGACGTCCTCGCGGTACGTCGCCATCGCGCCGAGCAGGAAAAGGCCGGCGCCGAACCACGCGATGGAAGTGAATCGACTCGAACGGTCGCTGTTCACGCGCGCCCACCCGGTCCGCGAAAACGCGGGGGCAAGGCACACGCCCTCCCCCTCCCCGACTGCCGCCAGTCGCGGCGGGATACTAGCGCGGCAGGTCGAAAAAAGTCCCGGGCGGTCCCGGGGGACGCGCGCATTGATTCCGCGCGCACCTGCCGGCGGTCACAGTCCGAGCAGGCGCTTCGCTTCGGCGATGGTGGCCGCCAGGTCGACGTTCACGAGCACGTGGTCGTAGAGGTGGCGCTGCTCCATCTCGCGCTCCGCCCAGCGCAGGCGCGCCTCGACGACCTCGGGGCGGTCGGTGGCGCGCGCGCGCAGCCGCTCGCGCAGCGCGTCGAGCGACGGCGGCGCGATGAAGAGGAAGGTGGCGGCGATCTGGCGCTGCCGCAGCTGCGCGGCGCCCTGCACGTCGATGTCGAGCAGCATGAGCCGCTCGGTGCGGCGGCTCGCCTCCTCGAGCGGGCGGCGCGGCGTCCCGTAGAGGTTGTCGTAGACCTTCGCCCATTCGACGAACTCGCCGGCGTCGACCATCCGGCGGAATTGCTCGACGGAATAGAACCAGTAGTCCTCGCCGTCGACCTCGCCGGGGCGCTTCCCGCGGGTCGTCGCGCTGACCGAGAGCACGACGCGCGGATCGTCGCGCAGCGCCTTGCAGATCGACGTCTTGCCGGCGCCCGACGGCCCCGACAGCACCGCGAGCCCGCCGCGGAACGGCGGGCGCGGCGGCGGCGGCGGGAGCGGCGCGGCGGTCATTCGATGTTCTGCACCTGCTCGCGCAGCTTCTCGAGCGCCGCCTTGGCCGCGCGCACGTCGGCCAGCATCGTCACGTCCTGGACCTTCGACCCGACCGTCTGGATCTCGCGGCCGATCTCCTGGACCAGGAACTCGAGCTCGCGGCCGATCGGGCCGCTGCGCGAGAGGAGCCGCGCGAACTCGGTGTCGTGGCTCTTCAGCCGGTCGAGCTCCTCGGTGACGTCGCTCTTGTCGGCGAAGATCGCGACCTCGCGCGCGAGCAGCGTCGGGTCGGGCGCGACTGACTGGTGCTGCAGCAGCGCCTTGAGCCGCTCGTCGAGGCGCTTCTGGAAGGCGGCGACGGTGGCGGGGATGCGCTGCGCGAGGCGCGTCGCGTGGTCGGCGATCACCTTGACCTCGCGGCGGAGCGCCTGGTCGAGCCGCGCGCCCTCGCGCGCGCGCATCGCCGCGAGCTGCTCGAGCGCGGCGTCGACGACCTGCTGCAGCGCCGGCTTGAAGTCGCGCGCGATCTCGTCGGGGTCGGGCGCGGCCATGACTCCGGGCAGCCCGATCAGCAGGCCGGGGTCGACGTCGGGCGCGAGCTTCCGCTTCTTGAGGTACGCGCGTAATGACGTGAGGTAGCGGTCCGCCACCTTCTCGTCGAGCCGCGCGGCGAGCGTCTCGCCCGCGCCGCGCCAGAAGATCGCGACCTCGATCGAGCCGCGCTGGAAGCGCGACTGCACGCGCGAGTCGACCCACGACTCGAGGCGCTGCAGCTGCGCCGGCAGCCGGATCTTCGTGGTGAGGAAGCGGTGGTTGACGGAGCGCGCCTCGCAGTGGAGGCGCGGACCGCGGCCGCGGCTCTCCGCGCGGCCGAATCCGGTCATGCTCTGCGGCATCCCTGCTCCCCCGGCGCGCGCCGCGCGCGGCGTCACTTCCCGGCCTGTGCGACCGATCCGGGCCGCTGCCGGCTGCCGGGCTTCTCGAACGGCTTGCCCGCCTTGCACTGCGGGCAGTCGGCGACGTCCCATGCCTCGGTCGGGATCGTGAGCAGCGGCCGGAACTTGAGCTCGCCGAAGGGGCTCGCGGGGCTCGCGGGGCTTTCGCCGGCCGTCTCGGGCGAGCGCCAGACGATCGAGGAGACGCCGACCACCTCGAGGCCGAGCTCCTTCAGGAGGTCGACGACCTCCTGCGCCGAGCCGCCGGTCGTCACGACGTCCTCGACGACGAGCGCGCGCGCGCCGGGGTCGACGGTGAAGCCGCGGCGCAGCCTCATCTTCCCCTCCTCGCGCTCGGTGTAGTAGGCGGGCGTCCCGAGATAGCGGGCGACCTCGTGCGCGATGACGATGCCGCCGATCGCCGGCCCGAAGACCGCGTCGATCGACTCGTCGGCCCACTTGCCGCCGATGCCGGCGCCGAGCAGCGAGGCGCGCGCCGGCGAGGCGAGCACGCGCGCGCACTGGAAGTACTTGTCGCTGTGCTTCCCCGACGCGAGCAGGAAGTGGCCGTTCAGCAGCGCGTGCGTCTCTTCGAGCAGGCGGCGGACTTCGGCGGACTCCACGAGGTCTCCTTGGGAACGGGGCGGGGGATCGACCGCGTCGTCACTTCGGCGAGTTGCCGTCATCCTTCGGCGGCGGCTTGCCGTTGTCGGGCGGCGGCGACTTGTTGTCTTCGCGCGGCGGCGGGTTGTTGTTGCCGGGCGCCGGCGGATTGTTGTTTCCTGGCGGCGGCGACTGGTTGCCGCCGGGGGGCGCAGGCGGCGGCGACGGCGGCGGCGCGACCGGATCGTTCTGGCCGAAGTCCGGGAACGACCCCGGGTCCTTGAGCGCCGGCGCGTCCGACGGCGCCGGCTTGAAGAGCGTCAGCGAGATGCACAGCGCGAGGAAGATCGCGCCGACGATCGACGTGAACTTGTTGATGCCCGCGGCCTTCACGCCGAACGTCTCGGCGCCGACGCCGCCGAACGCCTCGGCGAGGCCGCCGCCCTTGCCCTCCTGCAGCAGGATGACGCCGATCAGCAGGAAGATGCTCACGATCAGGAGGATCCAGAGGATCACTTGCACGACGATCATCGGAGACGACCTCTCTTGGTTCTTCGAACTCTCGGGGACGCGGCCGCCTTGCGGGCCGCGTGGGAGCAGCGATCGGTCAGGTGCGAGCCGCCGCGGGACAGGCCGCGACGATCGCGAGGAAGCTCGCGGCCGTGAGCGAGGCGCCGCCGACCAGCGCTCCGTCCACGCCCTCGACGGCGAGCAGCTCGGCCGCGTTCTCCGGCTTCACCGAGCCTCCGTACAGGATACGCGCGGCCCGGGCGAAGGCGGCCGAGAAGGCGTGCTCGAGCCCGTCGCGCACGAGCGCGTGGACCTCGCCGACCTGCTTCGGCGTCGCGTTCACGCCGGTGCCGATCGCCCAGACCGGCTCGTAGGCGACGATCAGCGTCCGCGCGTCGGCCTCCGCCACGCCCTTCAGCGCCGTCTCGAGCTGGTCGAGGACGATCGCCATGGTGCGGCCGGCCTTGCGCTCGGCGAGCGTCTCGCCGACGCAGAGGATCGGGACGAGGCCGTTCGCGAGCGCCGCCTTGAGCTTGTCCCCCACGAAGGGGCTGCTCTCGTGGAAGAGGTGGCGCCGCTCCGAATGGCCGAGGATCGCGTGCGTCGCGCCGACGTCGCGCACCATCGCCGCGGAGACCTCGCCGGTGAAGGCGCCGAACTTCTCGGAGTGGAGGTTCTGCGCCGCGACGAAGAGCGGGGAGCCCTGCAAGGCCTCGACGACCCCCGGAATGTAGGGGAACGGGGGCGCGACGCCGACTTCGACGGTGCCGCCCGCGACCTTCGCCCGCAGCTCGCGCACGAGGGCCGCGCCCGCGGCGCGGTCGAGGTTCATCTTCCAGTTGCCGACGATGGCGGGCGTGCGCATGCCTACGGGTCCGGGGGAAACCGGGAGACGTTATCCGGCCCGCGCGCCGGGAGGAAGTCCGCCGAGGCCGCGCCGCCGGCTCAGTACTGGGAGAACTGGTCGAGCTCCTTCGCGAACTCCTCGAGGTTCACGGCGGAGAGACCGAGCTTCTCGAACGGGACGATCGGCACGTTCGCCTTGTCGCCCGAGCCGCGCCGCCAGACGACGCTGCGCGCGGCGTAGTAGCGGCGCGGGTTGTCGCTCGTCCCGATCAGCGCGGTGATGGTGAAGACGTTGCTCTCGACCGTGAGCAGCATCGAGAGCTTCGACCAGGTCTCGGGAGAGATGCCGCTATCCGTCGAGAAGCCCTTGAAGCGGCGCAGGTCGTCGATCGTCTTGAGCGGATAGATCGGCTCGTCGGGCGCCGGCTCATTCTTCGTGTTGATCGTGGTCGTGCTGTTCGAGTCGTCGATCAGCGACTCGCGCTCCTTCTTCTTCTCGTCGAGGATCTTCTTGCGGAAGGAGTCGTAGTCCTCCCACGCGGACGGCGCGATCTCGCTGTCGGGGAAGAGGGCGCGCAGCACGTAGACCGGCGCGGTGTTCACGTTGATGCGGCCGTTGTTGACGCCGGGCGCCTCGTTGCGCTCCTTGGGAGCGGTGGCGGTGTTGGAGTCCTGCGCGTCCTTGTTCGCGTCCTCGGTGTTGCGGTCGACGTACTCGAGGTTCGACCAGACGGTGAGCTCCTGCTCGAGGCCGGGGATCCAGACGCGCTCCTCGCCCTCGCCGTACGGGAAGCCGTAGTAGAGCGAGTCGCTCATCTGCCCGGTCAGCGCGAAGTCGCGCAGCGTGAACGGCGCGTAGGTCGTGCGATCGCCCGCGCTCTTCCACTGGCCCGACGCGAGGTTCGGGTTGGAGAGCTCGTCGCTGCCGCGGTCGCCCTCCATCCACTTCGTGAAGCGGTCGACGTAGTCGGTCGCCTCGCTCGAGCCGAGGTCGCCCGGCTTGCCGTCGCGCAGGTAGTCGAGCGCGCGCTCGAAGCGGTCGCGCCAGAGCTTGCGGTACTCCTCGTCCTCGGCGAGCAGCAGGAGGAGGTTCAGCTTCGAGTCCTCGTCGCTGACGAGGATGCGCGTCTGGAAGCCCGCGTCGGTGCCGAGCGCGAGCGAGATCTGGCCGCTCGCCCACATCTCGTCGAGCGAGTCGACGTGGCCGCCGCTGCTGCCGTCGCCGGCCGCTCCCTCGCCCGCCGCTCCGCCGGTCGATCCGCCGGCGGCGCCGCCCGCGGTCCCGCCCGACGTGCCGCCGCCGCCGATCCCGCCGCCGCCGGCCGCGCCGTCGGCCCCTTCCTCCGCGCTCTTCGCGTCGTCCTCGAGGTCGGTGAGCAGCGCGACCTCGCCGCGCCGTACGGCGGCGCGCGCGAGCTCCTCCATCTGCAGTTCCAGGATGGTGTTCTGCGCGATCTCGCGGTCGACGCGGCTGCTGTAGGAGAGCTCGGCCGTGACGACCATCATCACGACGATGACGAAGAGGACGAAGAGGAGGACGAACCCCTCCTCGCCGCGACGCGGCGCGACGACGTCCGGGGTGCGGCAGGGATTCGGGCCGCGTGTCATGGGATCTCCCGCGAGCGCGTGAGACGCTCGGCGGGCGGCGATCTTCCGCTCGCCGCGAGGCGGAATGAAGGGAG
>DAINBU010000125.1:0-13475 GCA_036732755.1 Planctomycetota bacterium | reverse complement strand
AGGCGCTGTTCGGCGCCAAGGACGGCACGGCGCTGTCGCGCGTCCACCTGCTGGGCGACGGCGCGCGCCATCCCGAGCTGAGAGCGGCGCTCGCCGAGCTGCTGCACACCGAGGTCGTCGTCCCCCACCTCGGCCGCACCGTCGACGTCGCGCCTGCGCGCACGCCGGCGCACGCGTCGCGCGCGCTCGAGCTCGGGACGCCGCTCGGGCTCGCGCTCGCGGCGCTCGACCCGCCGCGCGGCGATGCCTGGGACGAGGACGCGTCGCTGGTGAAGCCGCCGGCCGACCGGCGTCTGCTGCGCGCCCTGCCGGCGCTGACGACGGCGCTGCTGATCGTCGCCTTCGGGCTGCTCACGCTCCGCTGGCTCGTCGCGCGCGACGTCGAGCGGGATGAAAAGGAGCTCGCGCGCGTGCGCGCCGCCGTGGCGTGGGGCGCGGCGGACGACTGGGAGGACGCGCGCGCCGCCGCGACCGCCGACGCGCAGCGCGTCGCCGATCTCGAGGGCAAGGCGGCCGCGCTGCGCATCCAGATGAGCTTCCCCGGCCGCCTCCTCGAATCGCTGCGGCCGCCCGACGTCGGCGCGCGCCTCGTGTCGCTCCTGCTCACGCCGGGAGAGGGACAGGACGAGGCGGAGCTCGAATTCGAGATCGAGAAGCCGCCGTCCGGCGCGCTCGAGCGGCTGTGCGCCCACCTCGAGGCGAACGCCGGCCTCTCGGTCGTTTCGTCGGAGGGGCAGCGCACCGAGTCGGGCGCGCTCCTCGCGAAGCTCAAGGTCGCGGTCCACCGGGTCGGGGGCGCGCCGTGAGGTTCGCCGCGCTCGTGCTCGCGCTGGCGGCGTTCGTCTTCGCCTTCCAGGACTTCGTGCAAAGGACGCGGCCGCTGCTCGGCCGCGACCGCGCCGCCCGCGACGAGCTCGCGCGCGTCGTCGAGGACCACCTCGCGCGCGGCGAGAAGCGCGGCGCGCCGCCCTCGGCGCAGGAGGTCGCGCACGCGCGCGAGCTCGCCCGCGCCTGGCGCCAGGAGCGCGTCGAGGACGAGCGGAACTTCTTCGCCGGCGCGGCGCGCGCGTCGGACTACCTGCTCCCTCCCCACCGCCGCCCCGCGGTCGACGGGCTCGCCGAGCAGCGCACCGCCCTCGAGCAGCTCCTGCTCGCGCTGCCGGCCGAGTTGAAGGCGTTCGCCGGCGCCTCGCCGGAACGGCTCGGGCTCGAGGTGCCGTCGCTCTCGGGCGGCGTCATCCAGGACGATCCCGCAGGACTGCACGGCATCGACGAGCGGCGCGTCGCCGACCAGGTCGCGCGCTCGACCGCGCTGGTGCGCGTCCTCGCGGCGGCGCACGCGGTACCGAACTTCGTCGCGCGCGACCTCGCCTTCGAGCGCGTCCGCTCCTCCAGCGGCGAGCGGCTGCTCCTCAAGGTCGGCGGCGAGGCGCCGCTCGCCGACGCCGTGCAGTTCTACGAGTTGGTCCTGGGCGACGCCGCCGACGCGCCGCCGCGCCGCCTCGAGTCGTTCACGCTGCGACGTGTGCCGGCGAACGAGTGGGGCTCCGCGGCGCGCCGCCTGCCGTCCCCGCCGGTCCGCATCGAGCTCCGCGTCGGCTTCGAGCCGGTCGGCGACGAGCCGCGCGCCGCGCCGAAGGGCGTCCCGAAGTGAACGGCGCAGGCGACGCTCGCGACGTCGATCGTTCGCGTCCACGCGACGCCCACCCGCGCGGCCTGGGGCTCGTCCTCTTGACGGCTTTTCTCACGGCCGCTACGGTTCCCGCCCTCCATTCCTGGGCACGCCGCAACCAGGAACGGCAGCTTCAGAACCGGCAGGGGAGGCTCGAACGGCTCCTGCAGGCCGGCTCCGAGGACCGGCGCCACGCCCTTCCCGAAAGGGATCGGGGCGATGCGACGGACGGAACATCCCAATCGGTCGGCCGATCGATCGGCCGATCGGTCGCCGTTCCGGTCGGTGCGCGGCGGTCTCTCGAGGACACGCTGGTCTCACCACCGTCGACCGTCGAGCTGTTCCGGGCGAAGGGTCTGCGCGAGGGCGAGTTCGAGCGCTCCTTGAAGCCGCCCGCCACGGTCACGTGCAATGCGACGCGCGACGGGATCGAAGTGCGCTGGGAGCGTCCGGCCGATCTCGATGCGCAGCTCGCGCTGCTCCGCGACCTGCCGTTACTGAGGTTGGGCTTCCGGGTATATCGCTGGCGCGAAGGGGAGGAGCCGCGGCTCGTGTCCCCGCTCGCCGCCAACGAAACGAGCTTCACGGACCGCGATCTGCCCCTGTGGCGGGTCCGGTTCTTTTACTGCGTGGCGACGGTGATCGAAGGAACGATCGGCGACCTGCCGACGCTCATCGAAAGCAAGCGCTCTCAGGTGATGAAGGTCGAGACCACCGAGAACTTCAGGCTCGAGGTCGAGGGCGGCGGGGCCGACAAGGCCAGCGTCGTCCTCACCGCCTGGCTCGACGGCGGCGAGCGCCGCGAGTCGCTCGAGGTCGCCCCCGGCCAGCGCATCGCCAAGTCGGTCCGCCGCGACGGCCGGCCCTTCGACCTCGACACCGGGCTCACGCTGCAGGAGCTGCGCGTCGTCGACGGGACCGCCGAGAAGTCGGTCCAGCGCGCCGAGTTCCTGCCCGACGGCCGCCGCAAGATCGACCCGGCGACCGGCCGCCCGAGCTTCCACGCCGAAACCGTCACGGTGCCGACTCGAACTCTCGAGCTTCGCATGACGGAGCCGGGGGGCGCGACACGTACCCTGTCCGCCCCTGTTTCCCCGCCCGCCGGCGGCTGAACGCGCCGCGCCGTCCCGACCCGACCCAAGCCGAACCCCAAGCTGGAGATGCCGACGATGCGAACGAGTCCTCCGATCCTCGGAGCGCTGGCGGCGACGATCGCGCTGCTCGGCTGCACGTCGGGTGAACCCAACGGCGAGACCCCCGCCGACGGAGCCGGCACCTCCTCCGCGGAGGGCGGCGCGAAGGAATCCGTCGCACCGAAGCAGGACCCCGGCCGCCAGGCGGCCAGCCAGCAGAAGTCGACGGATCTCGTCAAGGGCTTCGTCGCCGACGCGAAGGCGCGCATGGAGAAGGGGGACTTCGAGGGCGCCCGCACCTCGATCTCCCACGCCTTCGAGATCGACCCGTCGAACGCGGAGGTCAACTCGCTCCGCAACGCGATCGACGCCAAGCTCGGCAACCGCAGCGGGACCGTCGCCGACGTCGCCAGCCAGCAGGCCGACCGCGACCGCGTGCGCCGCACCGAGGCGCGCCTCGAGGTCGAGAACAAGCTGATCGAGTCGAAGCGGCTCAAGGAATCGGGCGACCTGCCCGGCGCGATCCGCGCGCTGCAGGACGCCGAGCTGATCCTGCGCTGGAACCCCTACCTCGGCGGCTCGACCGAGTCGGGCACGACCGAGGCGAACCTGCGCGAGCAGATCGCGCAGCTCCAGGGCGAGAAGTCGTCGGCCGAGCGCAACGTCGCCGCCGAGCGCGAGAAGCGGGCGGCCGACGAGAGGCGGGAGCGCGAGACCGAGGAGCGCCAGCGCACGCAGAACCTGGTGAAGCGCTTCATGCAGCAGGCGAACGACGCCTTCTACGCCGAGAGGTACAAGGAGGCGGCGACCTACTGCGAGAAGGTGCTCGAGCTCGAGCCGAAGAACGAGGACGCCGCGGAGCTGCGCGACATCGCGCTCAAGGCCCAGCACGAAACCGAGCTCGACCGCTTCCGGACCGACTTCAAGAACCACTGGCGCGAGATCTTCGACCAGATCGACCAGATGAACGAGCCGGTCCTCGACGACCTCTCGTTCCCGTCGGCGGACTACTGGGCCACGATCGTCAACCGCGGCCCGATCCACTTCCGCGTGCAGGGCGAGAACGTCAAGCCCGAGGACCAGCGGATCTGGGACATCCTGAACAACACCACGATCGAGCTGAACTTCGAGGAGACCAAGCTCCCCGACGCGATCGAGTGGTTCCACGTGAACACCGGCGTCAACTTCCTGGTCGAGCAGTCGGTGCTCGACAACGCCGGCGACACCACCTCGAGCATCAAGGTCCCGCCGCAGCGCACGCGCGAGGCGCTCGACCTCGTCTGCGAGAACTTCAAGGTCGCCTACGTCGTGCGCGACGGGATCATCCGCGTCGTCGCGGCCGACGCCGCCAAGGGCGACCAGTACGTCGAGATGTACGACGTGCGCGACCTCGTCACGAAGGTCGCGAACTTCCCGTCGAGCGACTTCAACCTGCGCCCGTCCGAGAAGGGCGGCGAGGAGGAGGCGCCGGAGAGCGGCGACCCGATCACGCTCTTCGACGGCGACGGGCTGATGACGCTGATCAAGAACAACATCGACCCGACCAGCTGGGAGGGCGGCGCGACGATCGCGCTGCAGGCGTCGGGCGCGATGGTCGTCAAGCAGTCGCGCGAGACGCACCAGAAGATCGACCGCCTGCTGAAGGACCTGCGCGCGAATTCCCGAACGATGATCAACATCCAGACGCGCTTCCTGTCGCTCGAGGACCGCTTCCTCGAGGACATCGGCGTCGACTTCCGCGGCCTGAACGGCCAGAACGGCTCGTCGGCCTCGGCGAGCGTCCCGAACGCGCCGCTCGACGACTTCGGCACGCCGGGCTCCGGCGGCGTCGGCACGCCGAACAACCCGGACGGCATCGGCACCGGCAACGACGCCGGCGTCTTCTTCGTCGACAGCCACGACCAGGACCTCAACATCCGCGGCCGTCTCGAGAACCTCTACGACCTCGCGCTCGGCGACGAGAACTTCAAGGCGACCGGCGGCGCGTCGGTGCAGTTCACCTACTTCAGCGACACCATCGCCGAGGCGATCCTGCGCGCGGTCAGCAAGTCGAGCAACTCCGAGGTCATCCACGCGCCCAACCTGACCGTCTACAACGGCCAGCGCGCGCACATCAACGTCCTGAACCACATCAGCTACGTGAAGGACTTCGAGGTCGAGATCGCGCAGGGCGCCGTGATCGCCGACCCGATCGTCGCGATCCTCCGCAACGGGCCGCAGCTCGACGTGCGCCCGGTCGTCTCCTCCGACCGCCGTTTCGTGACGGTGGAGGTGCGCCCGACCCTGCTCGACCTCGTCGAGCCGATCCAGATCTTCCGCACCTCGCTCGCGGTCGGGAACGAGGTCGAGCTGCAGCTGCCGGAGATGCGCATCCAGCGGCTGCGCACGACCGTGACGATCCCCGACGGCTCGACGCTGCTCCTCGGCGGCATGAAGCAGCTGGTCGACCGCAAGCTCGACTCGGGCCTGCCCTTCCTGAAGGACATCCCGATCCTCTCCTTCCTCGTCAGCCGCCACGGCACCGAGATGAGCAAGAAGAAGGTGATGATCCTGCTGCGCGCGAAGATCATCCTCCCCGAGGAGTGGGAGCCTCTCGTCGCGAAGTGAGCGCGCGCCCCGCATCCCGATCGCATCCGCCGCCCGGAAGGCTCCTATCCTTCCGGGCGGCGTCGTCTCCGGAGCGCGGCGCCGCGCGAGAAGTCGTCGCTCCGCGGACGTTCGCGAGGTCGCTGCAAGAGCCATGACGCCGCCGAGCCTCGTCCGCGTCGCGCTCGCGATCGCGCTCGCTGCGGCGGCGGTCGCGCCGCTCCACGCGCAGTCCGCGGCGCTGCGCGACGAGGCGGAGTTCATCGAGGCGCTCGCGCGCGACGGCTTCCCCGACGTCGCCCACCGCCGCCTCGACGCGCTGCGCGCGCGGCACGCCTCCGCGCCGGTCTCGTCCGACTCGCCGGACGACGCGGCGCTCGTCGCGCGGGTCGCGGCCCGCCTCGCGCGCGCCGACGCCGCCGCGGCCGCACCGGCGGTCCGCGCCGAAGTGCTGCGGCGCGGCGCGGCGGAGCTCTCGGCCGCGCTCGCCGCGGCAGCCGCGGCCGCCGCCGCTCCCGACCTCGCGCCGCTGCGCCTGGAGAGCGTCGAGTTGGCGCGCGCGCTCGCTGCCGAGCTCACCACCCGTGACGAGGCGCTGCGGCTGCTCGAAGGGGCGCGCCTCGAGCTCGAGCGCGTCCACGTCGAGCGCACGCGCGCGCTCGAGGCCGAGGCGGCGGCGCTGCCGCTGCGGCCCGGCCCCGACGCGGCGCGCGACGCGACGCGCGAGCGGCTCGAGCGGGCGCAGGTCGACGCCTGGCTCCCGATCCTCGACCAGGCGCAGCTCTGCTTCGAGGAGGCGGAGCGGCTCGCCGAGGCGCCGCCCGACCCGGAGCGACGGCGCGTCCGGCTGCGCAGCGCGCGCGAGCTCTCCGACCAGTTCGTCTCCAAGATCGGGGCGCGCTCGCTGCGGACCTTCGACGCGCGGCTGCTGGCGGGACGCGCGACGCTCGCGCTCGGCGACGCGGAGGGCGGCGCGCGCCGCCTGCGCCGCCTCCTCGAGGGCGACGAGGACGTCGCCGCCGCGCTCGACGCGTGGCCCGGGCTCGACGCCGCCTCCGTCGACGAGCTGACGCGCATCGCCGAGCGCGCCGTGCTCGAGCTGGCGCGCGCCGCCGACGAGGCGGGCCGCTTCGCCGACGCGACCGAGCTCGAGGCGCAGCTCGAGGCGCTCGCCGCGCGGCACGCCGGACGGCCGGAGGGGCCCGACGCGGTCACGGCGCGCTGGCAGATCGCGCACGCCCGCGCGCGCGGCGGCGCGGCGGGCGGCGTGGCGGCGCTCGACGCGGCGCTGCAGGGCGCGACCGACGACGCGTCGCGCGCGCGCCTCACGGACCTCCTGCTCGACCTCGTCGACGACCCCGCGCTGGCCGACGCGGCGGGCCGCCTCTCGGAGCCGGCGCGCCGCGCCCTCGAGGGCCGGCGCTCGACGTTCCAGCGCGCCGTCGCGAGCTGGGACGCCGCCCGCGCGCTGCCGCCCGAGGCGAAGGAGGCGCGGGCGCTGCGCCTGGAAGGCGCGGCCCGCCTCGCCCGCTCGATCGCGCCCGACGCCCCCGACCGCCGCTCGGCGCAGCTGCTCGCGCTGCGCTGCGACGTGGCGCTCGCGGCGATCGCGAACGAGCCGCGGCGTTTCAGCGAGGCGCTCGCGCGCGCCGACGCGCTGCTCGCCGAGCTCGCCGGCCCGCCCGGCGACGCGCACCTCGTCGCCGAGGCGCAGCACGCGCGCGCCGCCGTCCTCGAAGCACTCGGCAGGAATGACGAGGCGGTCGCGCTCTCCGTGCAGCTCACGACGGGCGAGCCGCCCGCGGACGCCGCGGCGGCGCCGGCGTGGTGCGAGGCCTTCTACCGCTCGATCGCGGCGCTCCCCGCGACGCAGCGCGACGTCGCGCGCGTCCGGCTGCGCGAGTTCGACCGCCGCTTCGTCGCCGCGTACGGCGGCGCCGCCGACTTCGAGGCGCGGCTGGGCGGCGCGCCGTGGCGGGCGCGCTGGGACGAGCTGCGCGCGGCGCTGAAGTGAACTCCCGCTCGTCGGAAAGTGCGGCGGCGCCTACAGTCGGCGGCGTGCCCGAAGCCGATCCCCATCCCATGCGACGCCGCGTCGGCGTGCCGACCGCGTTCGTCGCGCTGCTCGCCGCGGTGCTCCTGATCGCGCTGGTCGCGCCGCGCCTCTGGCGACGGCACGCCGGCGCGGCGCCGCTCGCCGGCGACGCGCCCGACGTCGTGCTCGTCTCGATCGACACGCTGCGCTTCGACGCGGTGCGCGGCGACGGACCGATGCGCGCCGCCACTCCGGCGCTCGACGCGCTGATGAAGTCCGGTCGCACCTTCGACTGGGCGACGGCGCACGTGCCGCTGACGCTGCCCTCCCACTCGACCGTCTTCACGGGACGGCTGCCGCCGCAGCTCGCACTGCACGACAATGCCCCGTTCCCGCTGCGACGCGACGTGCCGACGCTCGCGACGCTGCTCTCCGAGCGCGGCTACGCGACGGCCGCTGTCGTCGGCGGCCAGCCGCTCGCTGAGGGGTGCGGCCTCGAGCGCGGCTTCGAGCGCTACGACTCGCCGCCGCGCGGCCGCGCCGGCGCCGCCGCCTTCGGAGAGCGCGACGCCATGTCGGTCACCGACGCGGCGCTCGGCCTGCTGAAGGGCGCGGCCGGCGGCCGGCGCCGCTTCCTCTTCGTGCACTACTTCGACTGCCACCAGCCCTACGACCCGCCGCCCGAGTTCGTCCGCGGCGACCCGACCGCCCCGATCGACCGCTACCGCGGCGAGGTCGCCTACGTCGACCACGAGCTCGCGCGCTTCGTCGACGCGCTGCGCACGTCGAAGCGGCGCTGGCTCCTCGTCCTCTTCTCCGACCACGGCGAAGGGCTCGGCGACCACGGCGAGGAGACGCACGGCTACCAGGTCTTCGAGAGCACCGTGCACGTCCCTCTGCTCTTCGCCGAGATCGAAGGCGAGGCGACGCGGCCGCCGGCAGGACTCGCGGCCGGCGACGACCGCCTGGTCGGCCTGAGCGACGTCTTCCCGACCACGCTGCGCTGCCTCGGCCTGCCGGTCCCCGACGGGACGTTCGGCACGCCGCTGCAGGAGCCGGCCGCGCGCGCGACGGCCTACGTCGAGTCGCTCGCCGGAAACCTGCAATTCGGCTGGGCGCAGGTGACCGGCGTGCGCGCGGCGCAGGCGACGCTCGTGCACGCGGGCGCCGCGGTGCCCGACGACCTCGACGGGCTCTTCGCGCGGCCGATCGCGGGCGACCCCGAGTCCGACGAGCGGCTCCTGGTCCCGGCCGCGACGCCCGCTCCCGACGAGGGGGTGCTCGCGACCTGGCGCGACGAGCTCGCCGCCGCGCGCGCCGCGCCGGGCGGCGACGTCCCCGAAGGGATCTCCAAGCTCTCCGCGATCGGCTACCTCGCCGGCTCGCGCGATCCGCAGCGGCTGCGGCTGCTCCCGTTCGAAGCGAACGCCGAGCTTCCCTCGCCGCTCGGCCGCCGTGACGAGGTGAAGGAGTTGATCGCCGCGATCGCGCAGCTCGACCGCGGCGAGGCGATGGCCGCGGTCGCGCCGCTCGACCGCATCCTCGCCCGCGACCCCGGCCAGCGCGCCGCCCTGCTCCATCGCGCGCGCGCCCGCCTCGCGCTGCGCAGCCCCGGCGGCATGGGCGCGGTCGCGGCAGGCAACGACCTCGAAGCGCTGCTCCGCCTCGACCCGCTCTATCCGGGGGCGCGCCCCCTCCTGGCCAAGGCGTACGGCCTCACCGGCCGCTTCCAGGACGCCTTCGCGATGGCAGAGCTGTCACGCGAGTCGGAGCCCGAGGCGGTGGTCGAGCGGCTGCTCGGGAGCCTCCACCTGACCCCGGCCGATCCGGCCGGTCGGGCGAATCCCCGAGCCGACCGCGAACGGGGCGCGAACGAATTGCTCCGGTCGCTCGAGCTCGACCCGTCCCAGTCCGACCTCGCCCGCGACGTCGAACAGCTCCTGGCCAAGGCGGCTCGCACCGACCCGGCGGCGGCCTGGCTCGCCGCGGCGCAGGAGCGCCTGCGCCGGATCCAGCGGCGGCGTTACCGGCCTCTGCGGTCCGCCTACTCGAAAACCGTTCGCCGCTTCCGGGCCAGAGGAGGCGCCGCGACGCGTCGGCACGGACGCTCGAGTCGCGTGTGACGCGCCGGAAACCTGCCGCCGATTTCGCGACGCGAAGTCGGCGTTGCGAACGAGTTCCGAACGGCTGTTTTGCATTGACCACCTGCGGAGACGCACCTAACCTACCGCGCTCTTTCTCGGGCTCCCCCAGGGATTTGGAGCTCCATTCCCGCGGCCCAATGCTTCGGAAGCCCCGGACGTCCGCTTCCGTCGCGCAGTGGGGTGTCGTGCCGCCGGGGTGATCCACCTGCAGGGCTTCGAGGACCAACGCGCGCACCGGACTCGGGAAGTTGACCTCGTTCGACACGTCGGGAGACGACCTGAAATGTTGAGTTCCGCCCGCTCGCAGCGCCTCGTTTCGACCTCGCTCTCGTCTCTCCTGGTCACGGCGCTCGCCGCGTGCTCCTCGAACAGCGACCAGCCCACGCCGGAAGAGCAGGCGCCCGCCGCCGCCGATTCGAGCGCCCCGGCCGCGAAGCCCGCGGCCGCCGCTGCCGCCGGCGCCCCCGCCGAGAAGCAGTCGTTGGGCACGCAGGAGCTCGTCCAGCAGAAGCAGTAGATGCTGGTCAAGACGGCGCTCGAGAACGCGACGGCGCTGCGCGAGCAGGGCAACTACGACGAGGCGCGCGCCCAGCTCGAGCAGGTCCTCCTGATGGACCCCGGGAACACGCAGGCGCTGGTCGCCTACCACGAGATCCAGCAGCTGCAGGGCGAGCGGTCCGGCGACATCCAGACGACCGGCGACACCGTGCGCCAGCGCTTCAACGCGAAGGCGCAGGCCATGAAGCTCGAGGCCGAGGAGTACTTCCGGCTCGGCGGCGAGGCGATCGCGCGCGGCGAGTACGACGCCGCGATCCGCGACTACGAGCGCGTCGCGCAGTCGATCAAGTGGTCGACCATGGACGTCGAATGGGGCGACCTGCCGGCGCGCAACGAGGCGGCGCTCAAGGCGGCCCGCGAGCAGCGCGACGCGGCGGCCCGCACCGACCGCGAGCAGAAGCTGAAGGAGGCGGTCCAGCAGGTCCGCAGCGACGAGAGCCAGGAGCGGGCCCGCCAGCTCGAGCGCATCAAGAACCTGCTCGACAGCGCCAACTTCAAGTACGAGAAGGGCGATTATGAAGGGGCCATGGCACTCTGTGACGAGGTGACGAAGATCGACCCCGGGAACCTCACGGCCCGGGACCTGCACCGCGAGGCCAACGAGGCGCGCCGGGAGGTCCGCACCGCCGAGTTCCAGAAGCACCGCGAGGAGCAGTTCCGCCGCTTCAAGCGCGACATCGAGGAGCTGCGCGTCCCCTACTCGAACGGGCTCGAGCCGCCGGACAACGACTACTGGAACCGCGTCGTGCAGCGCCAGCCGACCGGCGTCGCCGGCCTCGACGACGCCGCGTCGGTCGACAACCGGCGCCTGCGCGACCAGATCAAGGCGACCCACATCCCCGTCGTGAACTTCCAGGACAACGAGCTGAAGGACGTCTGCACCGTCCTCACCAACGTGTCGGGAATCACGATCATCCCGTCCAGCAAGGCGCTGACGGAGCTCGAGTCGGGCGGCGCGCTCATCACGCTGACCAACATGACGAACCTGTCGCTCGAGTCGGTCCTCAACATCATCGTGAAGCAGCTCGACGACAAGAAGTTCGCCTGGACCGTCAAGAACGGCGTCGTGCAGATCACGACGCTGGTCGACGCCTACGGCGAGACCAAGATCCGTCCGCACGGCGTCCAGGACCTCACCTTCGGCCGCACCGACTTCAAGGGGCCGAAGATCGCCGGCATCCCGCTCCCCAACAAGTACGGTGACAGCCCCGAGGACTCGGTGTTCGCGAGCGACTTGGAGAAGAGCACCACGATCACGGTCGAGGACCTGATCACCCTGATCAAGGAGAACGTCGCCAAGGAGACCTGGGAGCTCGGCGACAAGAAGTTCTCGATCGACAAGGCCGCCTCGGACCAGATCCTCGTGGTCCACACGCCCGAGGTGCAGCAGGAGATCGAGGACTTCCTGAACGATCTGCGCCGCTTCACCAGCACGGTCGTCCAGATCGAGAGCCGCTTCGTCGAGATCACCGACGCCTTCGTGCAGGAATTCGGCGTCGACTTCCGCGGGCTCGGCGGCGTGGCGGGCACCGGCGTCAACCTCGACGACGTGACGTCGTTCGGCGAGGACCAGGCGAGCGCGGGCCTCGACAACCTCGGCACCGGCTCGACCGGCACGGCGAGCCCGTCGGCGGGCGCGTTTTTCCACAACGACCACACCGACACGAAGATGCGCACGGAGAACATCCAGGACTCGGCGATCGGCTCGATCCTGTCGACGACGGGCGGCGGCTCGTTCCAGATCGCCGTCCTGAAGCACAACCAGTTCAACATGGTCATCAAGGCCGTCGAGAAGTCGGCCAACGCGACCGAGGTGATGGCGCCCGAGCTCACCGTCTTCAACACCGAGCGCGCCTACGTCTCGGTGATCAACGAGGTGAGCTTCCTCCAGGACTTCGACGTCGACGTCGCCAATACGGCGTTCATCGCGAATCCCACGATCGGCGTGCTGCAGGAGGGCGTCGTCCTCGACGTCAAGCCGACGATCTCGTACGACCGCAAGTTCGTCACGCTCGACGTGCGCGCGTCGGTAGCGACGCTCGAGCGGCCGATCCCGACCTTCACCACGACCCTCGGCGGCTTCTCGACCGCGGTGACGTTCCAGCTGCCGCGCCTCGAGGTGCAGAACGCCAACACGACGGTCATCGTCCCCGACGGAGGGGCGGTGATCCTCGGCGGGCTGAAGCAGGTCAACTACACGAACGCGCGCGCCGAGATCCCGTGGCTCGCGCGCATCCCGATTCTCGGCATTCTCTTCCGCGACAAGGGCGTGGCGGACGAGACGAAGAGCCTGGTCATCCTGGTCCGTGCCGACATCCGCGACCTGACGCCCTACCGCGAGGCGCAGCCCGCCCGCTGAAGCCGGCGCCTCGCCTCGGTTCCGATGATGCGAATGCGAGTCCCGGTCCGGTTCGATCCGGGCCGGGACTCGCGGCTTTTCCGGCGTCCCGCCCCGCGGCAGACTCACGCGCTCCCGCCCGGCTTCGGAAGCGAGACATGACCCGCGAGCTCAAAGCGGTCCTCTTCGACATCGACGACACGCTCTTCTCGACGTCCGACTTCGCGGACCACGCGCGCCGCAACGCGATCCGCTCGATGATCCAGTACGGCCTGCGCATGGACGAGGAGGCCGCCTACCGCGAGCTGCAGGAGGTGATCGCCGAGTTCACCTCGAACTACGCGTCGCACTTCGACAAGCTGCTGAACCGGCTGCCCCAGGAGAAGTACTACCCCGACGTCAACCCGGTGATGCTGATCGCGGCGGGCGTCATCGGGTACCACGAGACCAAGTCGATCGAGCTGCGCCCCTTCCCCGACGTGATGCCGGCGCTGCGCCGCCTCGCCAAGACGCGCCTCTCGCTCGGGATCGTCTCGGCCGGGCTGCAGGCGAAGCAGGCGGAGAAGCTGATCCGCCTCGGCGTCTACCGCTTCTTCCGCACCGACGCGATCTTCATCTCGGAGCAGATCGGCATCGGCAAGCCCAACCCCAAGCTCTGGCTCACCGCCTGCACCGCGCTCGACATCGCCCCGACCGACGTCATGTACGTCGGCGACAACCCGGTGCAGGACATCGACCCGTGCAACGGGCTCGGCATGGTGACCGTGCGCAGCCGCCGCGGGACGCGCCACAAAGACGCGAACGGCAAGACGGCGCCCGCCTACGAGATCACGACCTTCGACGAGCTCGTCGCGATCCTCTCGCGCGACTTCGGCGTGGCGATCCCTGACTTTTGACTGGAGCGGACGTCGAGGGCGGGGGTGAAGAGGCCGCGGGGAGCAGGGCTTCGTGCGAGAACGCGCGACGGGCGAGGGCGGGTCGAGGGGCGGAGGGGAAAAAGGCTCGATGG
>DAINBU010000124.1:0-13696 GCA_036732755.1 Planctomycetota bacterium | reverse complement strand
GATTTTCACTGGCGCGGAGTTCGGCGAGGTCGGCAACATCCAGGACTTCGTGATCGGCGAGTTCCTCGACCGCGTCTATTACGACTGGCAGAACTTCTTCTCGAACAACGCCTTCCACGTCTCGGTCTTCGGCGGCGGCAGCACGCAGGGCCGCAACACGATCGCCGATCCGCCGACGCCCAACCCGCCGCCGACCCGCTACTGGGTCGGCCTGCCGCAGCTCGGCGTCGCGATCAACCAGGACGACCCGACGTCGCCCGTGCTGTTCATCGAGGGCGACCAGGTCTTCCTCGGCGATCGCCAGCTCAACCCGCCCTCGACCCTCAACGGCGCGTTCGTCGGCTTCCAGCAACTGCGCGTCAACCCGGACGACCCGAACTCGGGCGACGTGACGATCTTCCCGCACAAGTCGATCGGGCCGGGGACGCGCTCGGCGACCGCGATCTACACGTTCTCCTCGCGCCAGCAGATCGGCAACTTCCTCTACGCGACCGACGCGACGAACCGCGAGCTGCAGGTCATCAACTCGAACACGATGAGGCTCATCTCGAGCCTGTCGCTGCCCGACCCGACCGGCATCGCGATGTCGCCCGACATGGAGTTCGTCTTCGTCACCAACTTCGGCGACGACACGATGTCGGTCGTCGGCGCCGACCCGACCAGCGCGAACTTCCACAAGGAGCTGGCGCGAGTGAGGACGGGCGTCGGACCGAAGGCCCTCTCCGTCCAGCCCGAGAACGAGGACATCTTCGTCTGCGACTTCCTCGGCAACACGATCTCGATCATCAACTCGGCCTCCCTGACGATCCGCAAGCAGCTGACGTCGCTGATCAACGGCCCGTTCGACGTCGAGACGACGGAGCGCCAGCAGCAGCCCGGCGCGCCGCACCCGTTCGGCTGGGGGAGCGGCATCTACTTCGGGTACATCTCCAACTTCGCCGGCAACACGGTCGTCGTGTTCGAGTCGGGCCCCGACGGCCCGCAGGGAATCGGCATCGACAACATCCGCGGCGCCCTGCCGACGGGCGACGACAAGCCGGCGATCATCGCGCCGCGCGGCCTGTGCTTCTCCCCGTACGCCGACCCGGCGGGCCTGCTCGCCGGCGGCGTGTTCATCGCGCACCAGGACGATTTGGGCTTCGGCCGCGTCTCCCACATCCAGTTCACCCAGCAGGCGATCTTCGGGACGCTGCCGATCCAGGTGCCGCCCGGCTTCTTCATCCCGCCGGGATTCACCGATCGCGTGTTCGAGGTCGTCGGGACGTGGGGCGACACCGACGCGAGCCGGCTCGCCGGCCACTTCCCGAGCGACGTCGCCCTCGGCGACGTGAACACGGCCAGCTACCAGTCCAAGCCGTCGGGCGCGCCGAACTTCGGCGCCACGAGCACGCCGCCGTCGCCGGAGCAGACCGGGTTCATCAACTCGAAGAACCACATGCGGCTCGCGCCGCAGGCGATGGGCCCCGCGCACCTGCCCGACCGCCTCTACGTCTGCTTCGAGGACACCGACGTGATCCAGGTCCTCGAGCCGACGTCGGCGGGAACGATCTCGAAGACGATCCCGGGTCACGGAGTGCAGGGCACCAAGAAGCTCTGCACGTTCTGGCGCTGAGCCGATGCGTCGCGTCGATCCAGCCATGAAGTCGGGCGCCGAGGTGCGGCGGATGTTCGACGCCATCGCACCGCGCTACGACCTCCTGAACCGGGTGCTGTCCGCCGGTTCGGACGTGCGCTGGCGCCGGCGCGCGGTCGAGCGCGCGCTCGCGGGCCACGAGGCGGAGCGGCCCGCGGACGTGCTCGACGTCTGCTGCGGCACGGCCGACCTCGCGCTCGCATTCGGGCGCGACGTCCGGACGCGCCGCGTGGCGGGCTTCGACTTCTCGCGCGCGATGGTGCGGATCGGGATGGACAAGGCGGCGCCGCGGCGGCCGCGGCTCGCGGTCGCGGACGCGTTGCGGCTGCCGGTGCGCGACGCGAGCTTCGACGTGGCGTCGGTGGCCTTCGGGCTGCGCAACCTCGTCGAGCCGGAGCGCGGGATCGCCGAGCTGGCGCGTGTCGTCCGTCCGGGCGGGCGCGTGGCCATCCTCGAGTTCTTCCGTCCCGAAGGCGGGGCGGGAGCGCGGCTGTTCCGCTGGTACTTCAAGAACGTCCTTCCGCGCGTCGGTCGCTGGCTGACGCGCGGAAGCGAGCTCGACGCGTACCGCTACCTCCCCGATTCCGTCGACGGATTCGCGACGGCGGATACGGTGGGGCGGTGGTGCGAGCGGGCCGGATTCGAATCGATCGAGCGCGAGTCGTTCCTGTTCGGTTCGGTCGTGCTCGTGACTGCGAGGCGCCAGGCAGCCTGCACGGTGGTTCCGCGGCGCGAGGCCGCACCGGCGTGCGTGGCATGACGACGGAAACGACGCGCCGACGAGGCGCGCTGCCGTACCTGGGAGAACCCTGGATGTACGAAGCATCGAAGACCCACGGGCGCATCCTCGGCGCGGCGGCGCTGCTGGCGGCCGGAGCGCTCTCCGCCTGCGGCGGCGGCGGCGGCTCGCACAGCTCGGCCAACCCGGTCGACCCGCTGATCCAGGTCGTCGGACCGACCGGCCGCTACTCGATGACGCCGGCCGAGGCGAACTCGTCGCTCGGCGCCGTCAAGCCGCCGCTGATGCCGCCGGCGACGCAGAACGGCCAGAACCAGTACGTCCGGTTCGAGGTCCCCTTCGCGGTCCGGTCGTCCGACATCATGTCGCCCGACCCGATCTACGGACCCTTCTCGCACCTGATCGGCAACCTCAGCATCACCGACGAGACCGGGCGCGCCGTGCCCGGGATCCCCATGGTCAACGGCTTCGACGCGTTCGGCAAGTTCCGCGGCAAGGACGTCGGCTTCCCGCACGACTTGACCGCCGGCGGCCAGGACCGCAACCTCGGCGTCGGCGTGATCCTCTACGTCGCGGACGACGCGATCAGCCCCGACGGGGACCTCGACTCGATCGCGGCGTTCGGCGGCTCCGCGCAGGACAGCGACGCGCTCGCCGAGACGACCGAGATCACGCAGCTCCGCATCTCCCTGAGCGAGCTCTCCGGCATCGGCATCGAGGCGTTCTGGACCATCACGATCGACGACGGGACGCTGGGCGACAAGACGCTCCCGTCGACGCTCTCGCTGGTCGCGGAGACGGCCGATCCGGCCGCGCCGCTCGATCCCCACGGCTGCTCGCCCCATTCGCGCTTCATCGCGCGCTTCTCGGAGCCGTGCGTGCCGTCGACGGTCGGCGAGTCGGCGATCCTCGACCCCAAGCCGTTCCTCGGCAACCTGCCGCTGATCGCGACGCCGCCGAACCCGCCCGCGCCGCCGCTCCCGCACACCTACATCACCGCCTCGCTCAACTCGGCCACCTCGCCGCTCTACATCCCCTGCGATGTCGAGCCTTTGAACACGAACAACCTCGCGACCTACCTGATCACGCCGCTGATCGACCTGCCGTCGGACCGCACCGTGACGCTGGTCGTGGTCGATTCGCAGGCGAACCAGAATCCGCTGACCGGCGAGTTCTCCGGCCCGATCGACCTCTCCGGCAACTTCAAGCTGAGCGGCGACTTCCGCGTCAACTTCAAGGTCGGCAAGGGCCGCGCGGCGGTGAACGCGCCGGTCTCGCCCGAGGTCTTCTACTGGCTGCCGGTCGACGGCCGCGGAGTCGGCGCGGTCGACCTGAACGGCTTCGGCTTCACGACGAACACGCCCGGCAAGTGGGACAACACGCGCATCAACCCGGACACCCTGACGAAGGAGTACGACCCGGTGAAGTCGGCGGAGCTCTGGGAGCACGCCGCGATCGCGACCAAGAGCCCGAACATCGTGAACGGCATCGCGATCCTCGGCACGCCGAACGGAGGCTATTCGCGCTTCCGCTGGCCGGTCGGGCTGGGCAGCTACGTCTACGGCCCGCCGCTCACGCCGGGCACGGCCGAGTTCACGGTCGGCGGCGAGAAGTGGCAGGGCCTGGGGACCGACCTCGGCAACACCGGCACGCCGATCCCCGGCATCAACGAGATGTCGAGCGGCTTCGAGATGCTGGTCCGCAACGCCGACGGCGAGGTGCTCCTCACCGGCTCGTCGGGCGACGTCGGCAACGTGTCCGACCTCGTGATGGGCGAGTTCCTCGACGCCGGGATCTTCGACACGCAGAACATCTTCAGTTCGACGCTGTTCCACGGCTCCGGCTTCTGGGGCGCGGGCATCACGCGCAACAACATCGGCGACCCGCCGATCACCAACCCGCCGCCGTCGCGCTACTGGGTCGGCCTCAACCCCGTCAACATCCTGATCGACCAGAACGACCCGCTCGGGAAGGCGCGCCTGATCGAGGGCGACGAGGTCTGGAACGGGAGGCCGCGCAGCTTCTCGCTGGTGCGCTCGAGCTCGTTCACCCCGACCAGCATCGACGAGCCGCCCTTCGCGGGCTTCGGCAACGGCCCCGCGCCGCAGACCGGCACCGGCGCCGCCGCCTTCGCAGCGCGCCAGCAGATCGGCAACCACCTCTACGCCGTCGACACGGAGAACAAGGCGCTCCAGGTCCTCAACTCGAACACCTTCCAGACCATCGCGACGATCGACCTGCCCGACCCGGCCGGCGTCGGCGTGATGCCGAACAACCGCTTCGTCTTCACGACCAATGCGGGCGACGACACCCTCTCGGTGATCGGCGCCGACCCGACGCTCTCCGACTTCCACAAGGAATTGGCGCACATCGCGGTCGGGCGCGGGCCGAAGGCCGTCTCGTGCCAGTCCGACGGCGAGGACGTCTTCGTCGTCAACAGCCTCGACGACACGGTGAGCATCGTGCAGCTCAAGACGCTGAGCGTCCGCAAGACGCTGACGTCGCTGATGAACGGCCCGCGCGACGTCGTCTGCACGCCGCGCCAGGGCGCCTTCGGCTGGGCCGCGGGCGTCTACTTCGCCTACATCTCGAACTTCTCCGGCAACAACGTCGTCGTCTACGAGTCGGGCCCCGACGGCCCGCAGGGCATCGGCTGCAACAACGTGCTCGGCACGCTGCCGAGCCAGAGCTCGGACCAGACGATCATCGAGCCGCGCGGCATGTGCTACTCGCCCTATCCCAACGCCGAAGGGCTCTACGCCGGCGGCGTCTTCGTGGCGCACCGCGACGAGGCCGGCTTCGGACTCATCACGCACATCCAGTTCGTGCACCAGGCGCTGTTCGGCCCGCTGCCGTGCGTGCTGCCGCCGGGCCAGTTCTTCATCCCGCCGGGCTTCAACGTCCGACTCTTCGACATCGTCGGCCGCTGGGGCGACCACGACGGCAGCCGCCTCCTCGGCAGCAAGCCGAGCTCGGTGGTCCTCACCGACTTCCGGACGGACGCCTATCGCATGTTCCCGGCGCAGCCGCCGTCGAACGACCTGCGTCCGCCGGCCGCGCCGGGATTCGGCGGCGCCAACTCGCGTCACCCGATCCGCTTCCTGCTTCCGTCCGACCCGCGCTTCCCGCATATGCCGGTGGTCGAGCCCGACCGAATGTACGTCTCGTACGAGGACAACGACACGATCCAGGTGCTCGATCCGATTCGTGTCGGCATCACGGTCGGCACGGTCGAGCCGGCCGGCGTCGGCGTCCGCAAGCTCGTGAGCTACTTCGACAGCCAGTGATCGGGGCGGGATCGGTCCCGACGCGAAAGCAGGACTGAACGAGAGGAGCCGCGGCCGGCGCGCAGCCGGCCGCGGCTCCTCGACGTCCCGCGCACCTTGGGATGCGGTGGGGCGTGGTAGTGTCGCGCCGCACCTGTCGGATGGGCGCGACGTCCCGGGCCGCTCCCGCGGCGGGAGGTCGCCCCCGAGGAACCGCGATGACGTCCCGCGACGCGCGCACCGGGCTCGACCTGCGCCGCTACCACGAGCTGACCCGCGGCGTCACGGTCTCCTTCGCCTACCTGATGCCGCTGCTCGCCGTCTACGAGGTGGGCGTGTGGCTCTCCGGCCTCGACATGCGCAACGCGGCGGAGCTCTCGCTGAAGGGCTTCGCGGGGGTGCTGGGCCGCTACGCGGTCTGGGCGCAGCTCTTCGTCCTGCTCGGGACGATCGTGGTGGCGTGGCGGCTGGCGCGCCGCAACGTCCCGGCGCTGCGCATCTACCCGCTCTTCCTGTGCGAGGCGACCCTCCTCGCGCTGCTGCTCGGGCCGCTGGCGGTGCTGATCGTGCGCGGGATCGGCCTCCATCCGCCGCTCGAAGCCGAGTCGACCGGCGCGCGCGTGCTCCTCTCGATCGGCGCCGGCGTCTACGAGGAGCTGGTCTTCCGCTTCCTGCTGCTCGCCGGGGGGTTCGCGCTCCTCGACAAGGTGCTCCACGTGCCGCGCACGGCCGCCTTCACGGTCGCGCTCGTCGTCTCCTCCCTCCTCTTCAGCGCCTACCACCACATGGGGCCGCACGGGGAGAAGTTCCGCGCGGCGGCCTTCGGCTTCCGCGCCGTGGCCGGCCTGCTCCTCGGCCTCCTCTTCGCCGGCCGCGGGCTCGCGCTCTGCGCCTACCTCCACGCCTTCTACGACATCCTCTGCGACCTCGGGCCGCACGGCGGAGCGACGGCGTGAGCGCGCCCCCGACCCGCGTCGTCCTCGCCATCACCGGCGCGTCGGGCGCCGTCTACGGCGACGCCGTCCTCGCCGCGCTGGTCGCGGCCGGGATCCGCGTCGAGCTGGTGGTGAGCCCGCCCGGCCAGCGCGTCGCGCGCGACGAGCTCGGCCACGGCTGGGACGCCGCGGCGCTGCGCGATCGCCTCGGCCGCGGCGCCGACGCCGTCACGCTGCACGCCCCCGACGACATCGGGGCGCCGATCGCGTCGGGCTCGTTCCCGACCGCCGCGATGATCGTCGCGCCCTGCTCGATGGGGAGCGCGGGGCGCATCGCCGCCGGACTCTCCGACGGCCTCGTCGAGCGCGCCGCGGACGTCCACCTGAAGGAGCGCCGCCGCCTCGTGCTGGTCGTGCGCGAGACGCCGCTCTCCGCGCTCCACCTCGAGAACCTGCTGCGCCTGGCGCGCGCGGGCGCCACCGTGCTGCCGGCTGCGCCCGGCTTCTACGCGAAGCCGCGCTCGATCGATGACCTCGTCCGCTTCGTCGCCGAGCGCGCGCTCGCCGCCGCCGGACTCGAGCTGCCGCGCACCGTCGAATGGAAGGGGGGCGCCCCGTGAGCGCGACCGCGCCGCTGCCGGTGCGCGGCCTCTTCGCCAAGACCGCGCTGACGCTCGAGATGATCAAGGTGGCGCACTCGGTCTTCGCGCTGCCGTTCGCGTTGGCGTCGCTGCTGATCGCCTCGCACGGCCGGCCCGGACTGCGGCTGCTCGTGCTGGTGGTGGCGGCGATGGTGCTCGCGCGCGCCGCCGCGATGGCGTTCAACCGGCTGGTCGACGCGCGCTTCGACGCGAAGAACCCGCGGACGAGCGGCCGCGCGCTGCCGGCCGGCCGCCTGTCGCGCGGCTTCGCGACCGGCTTCGTGGTCGCCTGCGCGGCGACTTTCGTCGCGGTGTCGGCGTCGATCAACGGGCTCTGCCTCTCGCTGTCGCCGGTCGCGCTGGCCGTCGTGCTCGGGTACTCGTACGCCAAGCGCTTCACGTCGCTCTGCCACCTCTGGCTCGGCGTCGCGCTCGCGATCTCGCCGCTCGCCGCGTGGATCTCCGTCACCGGCGTCGTCGATGCGTCGACCTGGATCCCCGGCCTGCTCGCCTTCGCCGTCCTCTTCTGGGTGGCCGGCTTCGACCTGATCTACGCGTGCCAGGACGTCGACTTCGACCGGCGCGAGGGGCTCTACAGCCTGCCGGCACGGCTCGGCCCGGCGCGGGCGCTCGCGCTGGCGCGCGCGTTCCACGTCGCGACCGTCGCGGGCCTCGCGGGCGCGGGCGCGCTCGCGCGGCGCGGCTGGCCGTGGTGGAGCGCGCTCGCGCTGGTCGCCGCCCTCCTCTTCTGGCAGCACCGGGTCGCCGACCCGGCGCAGCCGCGCCGCCTCGAGCTCGCCTTCTTCCGCCTCAACGCCGCGGTCGGGCCGTTCGTGCTCGTCGCGGTGATCGTCGAGGAGGCGCTGCGGTGAGCGCGCCGGCCTTCGCCCCCGGCGCCGCGCTGCCGCCCGCGCTCCTGCTCGCGGCCGGCGCGCGCTGCCTCCTCGACGAACTGCTCGAGCGCAGCCTCGAGCCCGTGCGCGCGACCGCCGAGATCCGCCGCCTGCCCGCCGCCGCCTACGCCAAGGGCAAGGAGGGCGCGAGCCTGGTCGCCGCGGTGCTCGCCGAGCTCGGCAACGTCTCCCTCTTCGGCGCGCCGCGCGTCGTCGTCGTGCTGGGCGGGCTCGAGCTCCTGCGCGACAAGCTCTCCAAGGCCTGGATCGAGAAGCCGACGCCGCGCGCCACGCTCGTGATCGCAACGGTGCGTGCTCTCAAGGACGGGCCGCCGGTCGTCCCGGCCGGGCTGCCGGTCGCCGCGCTCTGGGAGCCTGGCCCGCAGTCGGACGCCGAGCTGCGCCGCTTCCTCGAGAAGCGCGCGACGGCGCGCGGCGCCCGGCTCGCGCCCGACGCCTTCGACGCGCTGCTCGCGCAGGCGGGCGGATCGCTCGACGCGCTCGATCGCGAGCTCGAGAAGCTCGCGCTCTACCGCCTCGGCGAGACGATCGGCGCGCGCGACGTCGAGGCGCTCGCCGGCCACACGGCGGGTCGCGACTTCGACTGCTTCTGGCGCGCGCTCAAGTCGGGTCGCGCTGGCGAGGCGCTCGGCCTGTTCGAGGCGATGGCCGAAGAGGGGCTGGTGCTGTTCGGCGGCGGCCGCCTCTACGGCCGCGCCGCGATCGCCAACGCGCTGCTGCCGATGCTCCTCTCGCGGATCCGGCGCGCCGCCGCGGTCGGGGTCGGCGACGCAGAGCTCGTGCGGTCGGTCGGCGACGCGCTGGGGATGAAGCCGGGCTACGTCCGCTTCCTGCAGGAGGACGCGCGCGCGCTCGGCCCGCGGCTCGAGCGCTGGCAGGCGGCCGCGCTCGCCGCCGAGGTCGCGCAGAAGCGGAGCGGGATGCTCGACGAGAAAGAGCTCCTCGAACGGCTAGTCCACGACCTGGCGCACGCACGATGACCGGGCGTGCAGGGAGCGCGTCATGACCATCCGCCGCCTGCCGCAGGTCGTCGTCGACCAGATCGCCGCCGGCGAGGTGGTCGAGCGCCCGGCGAGCGTCGTGAAGGAGCTCATGGAGAACAGCCTCGACGCCGGCGCGACGACCGTGCGCGTCGAGGTCGAGGGGGGCGGGCTGCGGCGCATCGCCGTCCACGACGACGGCGCCGGCATCCCGCCCGACGAGCTGCCGCTCGCGCTCGAGAGCCACGCGACCAGCAAAATCGCGGCGGCCGACGACCTGCTGGCGGTGCGCTCCTTCGGCTTCCGCGGCGAGGCGCTCGCGAGCGTCGCGTCGATCGCCCATCTGCGCGTCGCGTCGCGCGCGCGCGGGGCCGACGCGGGCGCCGAGATCGTCTGCCGCGGCGGCGTCCTCGAGCCGGTGCGGCCGCACGCGCGCGCGGTCGGGACCACGGTCGAGGCGCGCGACCTCTTCTTCAACGTGCCGGCGCGCCGCAAATTCATGAAGGCCGAGCCGACCGAGCTCGCGCACGTGGTCGAGGCGGTGCTGCGGCTCGCGCTCGCGCGCCGCGACGCCACCTTCGAGCTGCTCTCCGACGGCCGCAGAGCGCTGCGCATCGAGGCGGCCGCGTCGCTGCGCGAGCGCATCGCCGCCGGCTTCGGGCGCGAGCTCGCCGCCGCGCTGATCGACGTCGAGACGACGCTCGCCGACCTGAAGCTGCGCGGCCTGCTCGCGCCTCCCGACCGCGCCCGCGCGCGCACCAGCCAGCAGTACCTCTGGATCAACGGCCGCTGCGTGCGCGACCGCACCGTGCAGGGGGCCGTGCGCGCCGCCTTCCGCGACTTCCTCGCCGAGTCGCTGACGCCGGTCTGGTTCCTCTTTCTCGAGCTCGATCCCGCGGACGTCGACTGCAACGTCCACCCGACCAAGATCGAGGTGAGGCTGCGCCGCTCGTCCGACGTCTATCGCGCCGTCCTCTCGGCGGTCGAGCGCGCGCTGCGCGGCGCCGACCTGACGCCGCGCTTTCGACCGTTCGCTTCGGGGGCGGCGACGGGCGGGGCGGGGTACGCGGCCGCCGCGGCGGCGCCCGCGTTCGCGCCGCCCGACGCGCGCCTCTTCGAGCCGGGACCGCTGCGCGACGACGCGCCGGCGCCCTCGCTCGTAGGCGACTCGATCGCCGACGTGCTCGGCGAGCGGAACGCGCCGCCGGACGGCCCGGCTCCGCTCGCGCCTCCCCTCGCCGCGCGCGCGCCGTCGGCGCGGCTGCTCCCCGGCCGCTTCGTCCAGCTGCTCAAGACCTACGTCGCGACGGCGGCCGAGGACGGACTCCTCATCTTCGACCAGCACGCGCTGCACGAGCGCGTCCTCTACCGCCACCTGCGGGCGCAGTGGCAGGCGAAGGCGATCCGCCGCCAGGAGCTGCTCCATCCGGCGCGCGTCGAGCTCGCGGCGGCCGACGTGCTCGCGCTCGAGGAGCAGGCCGAGCTGCTCGAGAGCGTCGGGGTGCGGGTCGCCCCGTTCGGGCGGACCGCGCTGGCCGTCTCGTCGCTGCCCGCGGTGTGCGAGCCGGCCGAGGTCGCCGGACTGCTGACGCGCCTGGTCGCGCTGCTGCGCGGCGAGCGTCCGGAGGGGCGCCTCGACGACTTCGCGGACCGCATGCTCTTCACGATGGCGTGCCACCGCGCCGTGCGCGCCGGCGACGCGCTCTCCGAGGAGCAGATCGCTGCGCTGCTCGCCGAGGCCGACGCCATCGAGCACGCCCACACCTGCCCGCACGGCCGCCCGACGCGCGTGCTGATCCCGAAGGCGGAGCTCGAGAACCTCTTCAATCGTCGCGGTTTCTGACGAAACCGCGTGGCGCCGCGGCTTCTGACGAAGCGACGATGGTTCGCGACTTCTTCGAAGTCGCGTGGGCGCCGCGGCGTCTGACGAAGGGCCGCGCGGCCTACTTGGGTGGGGCGAAGTCGGCGTCGGTGAGGTGGGGGGCGAGGTCGAGCACGTAGACGGCGATCGTCAGCTGCGGACGCTCCGCGCCGGCGCGAAAGACCTCGACCTTGCGGGGAAACTCGAAGCCGTCCACGACCTCGTGGCGGGCGAACCACATCTGCAGCGGGTCGCGCCCCTCGAACGCGACGCGCACGCCGGCGAGCTGCGCGTCCTTCTCCCGGACGTTCAGCCGCAGCTTGGTCGGCGTCTTCTTCTGGTTCATGTCGACGACCGCGTCGCCCTCGACGGCCCAGAGCTTCGCCTCGCCGCGCGTCACGTCGTCGAGGCGGCGCAGGTCCTTCAGCTCGAGCTTGAGCCGCGCGAGGAGGAGGGCGCGCGCGAGCGCGGAGGTGATCTCGACGTCGCTCGCGAGCTGCTTCCGGTCGTTCTCGCTGTCCGGCCCGTCGAGCCGGCGCACGCCGCTCGACGCGCTGTAGAACCACGGGAACTTGCCGTCGTAGCCGCTCTGCGTGACCGTCCCGGTCGCCTCATCGGTGAGCTCGGTCCAGATGCGGTCGGGCGCGAGGAAGCGGCGCTGCGCCTTGAGCGCGATGTCGTTGCCCTTGTCGTCGCGGAACTGCAGGTTGGTCTTCGCGAAGAGCACGAGCGGCGAAGGGGCGGCGGGGTCGACGCCCTTGGGCACCCCCTGGCGCTTGATCGCCTGCGCGAGGATCTCGGCGGCGGTCGGCCCCTCCTGCGCCTTCGCCGGGGCGGGGACCGACTGTCCGAGCAGCGGCGGCGCCAGTGAGCAGGAGAGCGCTGCGGCGCCCGCAAGGCCGGCGGCGGCGAGCGCGAGCAGGGCGGAGGCGGCGACGCGGCGTCGCGCGCGCGCACACGCCTTGTTATGCATGCGCGCTTCGCGAGATCCTGCAGCGAGATTGTCGTCGATGGCAGCCATCCCGGTCCCCTCGTTCGATCCGCGTCCGCAGAATGAACCGCTGCTGCCGGAAATCAAGGCTGCGTTCGCCCGCGTCCTGGAGAGCGGGAAGTTCGTCGGCGGGGAGTTCGTCGAGAGCTTCGAGCGCGCGGCCGCGCGCGCGCTCGACGTTCCGCACGCCGCGGCCGTCTCGAGCGGCACCGATGCGCTGCTCGTCGCCCTGACGGCGCTCGGGATCGGGCCGGGCGACGTCGTCGTCACCACGCCCTTCACGTTCTTCGCGACCGCCGGCTCGATCGCGCGCGCCGGCGCACGGCCCGCGTTCGCCGACGTCGACCCGGCGACGCTCTGCCTCGCGCCCGAGCGCGTCGCCGAGCTGCTCGAGGGCGGCGGGAGGCGCCGCCCGGCCGGCCGCGTGCGGGCGCTGCTGCCGGTCCACCTCTTCGGGCGCGCGGCCGACGTCGCCCGCCTCTCCGCGCTGGCGCGCAGCCACGAGCTCGCCCTGGTCGAGGACGCGGCGCAGGCGTTCGGCGCGCGGGTGGACGGGCGCGCCGTCGGCGGCCACGGGACCTTCGGCTGCTTCAGCTTCTATCCCACGAAGAACCTCGGCGGCGTCGGCGACGGCGGGCTGGTGATCACGCGCGACGCCGCGCTCGACCGCGCTGTCCGCCGGCTGCGCAACCACGGGCAGGAGCCGGGCGCCGGCGGCGGCGACTACGTGCACGCGGCGATCGGCGGGAACTTCCGCCTCGACGCGCTGCAGTGCGCCGCGCTCGAGATCAAGCTGCCGCACGTCGCGCGCTGGAACACCGAGCGCGTCGACCTCGCGCGGCGGTACGACGAAGGGCTGCGCGCCGCCGGGCTCCAGGACCACGTGAAGCCGCCGCCGCGCGCAGACGGCGGCGCGCACGTCTACCACCAATACGTCGTGCGGGCCGAGCGGCGCGACGAGCTGCGCGCCTTCCTCGCGGCGCGCTCGATCGGCGCGGCCGTCTACTACCCGCGGCCGCTGCACCTGCAGCCGTGCTTCCGCGACCTCGGAGTTCGGGAGGGGGAACTTCCGGTCGCGGAGCAGGCGGCGCGCGAGGTCCTCGCGCTCCCGATCCACCCCGGCCTCGCGCCGGAGCAGGTCGACGCGGTGGTCGCCGCGCTCGCCGCGTTCTACGGGCGCGGCCGGGGTTGACGGTGGAGGCGACACCGCGCCGCTTCCCGCTGCCGGCGCTGCTGGCGGCGGTCGCGCTGGTCGCCTTCGCGCACCTCTCGCTGCCGCGCATCCCGCTGCTCCTCGACGAGGCGACGTATTTCGCGGGCGGCGGCGAGGGGCGCGGCGCCGTGCTCGCGCTCCACTGGCTCGACTTCGAGACGACGCTGGTGGGGCGCGGCGTCGTCGCCCACCGCGTCGTCCCCCTCGTGCTCGAGGCGCTGCTGCTGGTCGGCGCGGCGTCCTGGCTGCGTGCGCGCGTCGGCGCGCCCGGCCTGGCGCTCCTCGCGCTGGCCGCCTACCTCGCCCATCCGATCCGTTTCGAGAGCGTGGTGCGCGTCGGCGCGCGCGCCGTCCCGGTCGGCGAGGTCCTGATCGCCGCGGCGGTCGCGCTCGCCGAATGGGGCGGACGGAGGCGGCGGCCCGAGCTGCTCGCCGCGGCCTTCGTCGCCGCGGTCGCCGGCGCGAGCGGACTGCCGACCGCGGCCGCGTTCGCGCTGCCATTGCTGCTCGCCGTCGAGTGGCC
>DAINBU010000123.1:5687-13899 GCA_036732755.1 Planctomycetota bacterium | reverse complement strand
GCAAGAAGGGCGAGGAGTTCGGCGCGACCACGGGGCGGCCGCGCCGCTGCGGCTGGTTCGACGGCGTGGCGACCCGCTTCGCCATGGAGGTCAACGGCGTCGCCGCGCTCGCGCTGACCAAGCTCGACACGCTCTCGGGCTACGACGCGCTGCAGGTCTGCACTGGCTACGAGATCGACGGCCGGACGACCGACCGCTTCCCGTGCGGCGACGTCCCGCTCGACCGGGTGCGGCCGGTCTACGAGCGGCTCGCCGGCTGGCGCGAGCCGCTGACCGGGCTGCGCCGCTTCGACGACCTCCCGGAGGCGGCGCGCGACTACATCGACTTCATCGAGGACTTCGTGCGCGTGCGCGCGACCATCGTCTCCGTCGGTCCGGCGCGCGACCAGACCATCCGGCGTTGAGCGCGCAGCCCCCGTGATCGAATCGCGCATCGCCAAGCGCTTCCTGTTCGGGTCGCTCCTGGTCGGGATGCTCGGGCTCGGGCTCTGGTTCGACCGCGGGCGCGCCCAGCGCGGCGAGCCGCCGATCGCGGCGTCTCTCATGATCGCGGCCTTCACGCTGCCGGCGCTCGCCGAGCTCGCGCGCATCCTGACCGCCGCCGGCCTCCCGACGCCGGCGCGCCCGCTGGTCATCGCCGGCTTCGTGCTGCTCGCGGGCAAGACGGCGCTGCGCATGCAGGCGGTGCGCGCACCCGGCGCCTGGTTCGTCGCGCTCGCGGTCGCGACGCTCGTGGCACTCGCCGCGTGGCAGCTGCGCGACCGGGATCTGAAGTCAGGGGCGGCGCGCGCCGCCGGCCTCGTGCTCGGGCTGGTGCTGGCGGTGCTGCTCTCCTCGATGGTCGACGTCTCGTTCGACTGGAGCACCGACGTGCTCTTCGCGCTGGTGCTGACCGCCAAGGCGGGGGACAGCGCCGCCTACCTGGTCGGCAGGTCGATGGGGCGCCACAAGCTGATCGAGCACGTCTCCCCCAAGAAGACGGTCGAGGGGGCGATCGGCGGGCTGCTCGGCTCGCTGGCCGTCGGGGCGTGGCTCTTCGCGGTCTTCGGCGGCGGGCGCTGGACGACGGTGGAGATCGTGTTCGTGGCCGGCGCCGTCAACGTCGCCAGCCAGGTGGGGGACCTCTACGAATCGCTCTGGAAGCGAGCCGGCGGCGTGAAGGACTCCGGGCACCTCCTCCCGGAGTTCGGGGGCGCGCTCGACATCGTCGACTCCCTCTTCCTGGCCATGCCGGTCGGGTGGGGGCTCCTGGCGGCGCTGCAGGGGTAGGATGCCGCCTCCACGCATCGGAGGAGCCCGTACGAGCCACGTCCAGCGAGCCTGCGGTACCTCATGGAGCAGGTGATCCCGATCGGAGACGAGGATCTCCTGCGCGCCCTCTTCGGGCCGGGGGATCGCCACCTGCGGCGGCTGCGCCAGCGCTTCGGCGTCGACGTGGTCCTGCGCGACCAGGGGGTCAAGCTGATCGGCGAGGAGGCGGCCGTGATCGAGGCCGCCTCCGCGGTGCGGCGCGCCATCGGCATCTGGCGGCGCGACCACCAGCTCACGGACGAGGCGATGCGCCGCGTCGTCGACGACGGCGGCCCGGTCGCCGAGTCGGACGCGCAACCGGAGGCCGGGAACGACGGCGTCGGCGCGCCGCCGCCCCGCCCGCAGCAGAACGACGGCGTCCACCCGCGCACCGCCGGCCAGGACCTCTACGTCGCGGCGATCCGCGACCACGCCATCACCTTCGCCATCGGGCCGGCCGGCACCGGCAAGACCTACCTCGCGGTCGCGGTCGCCGTGTCGGAGCTGCGGCGCGGCAACTTCCGCAAGCTCGTGCTCTGCCGGCCGGCGGTCGAGGCGGGCGAGCGGCTCGGCTTCCTGCCCGGCGACATCGAGGCGAAGGTCAACCCCTACCTGCGGCCGCTCTACGACGCGCTCTTCGCGCTGCTCGACGCGCAGCAGGTCCGCAAGTACATCGACCACGACGTGATCGAGATCGCGCCGCTCGCCTACATGCGCGGCCGCACGCTCGAGCGCGCCTTCATCATCCTGGACGAGGCGCAGAACACGACGCCCAAGCAGATGAAGATGTTCCTCACCCGCATGGGCTTGCACTCGCGGATCGTCGTCACGGGCGACGTCACGCAGATCGACCTGCCGCAGGGCCAGGGGAGCGGCCTCTCCGAGGCGGTGCGCATCCTGGACGGCACCGAGGGCATCGGGATCGTCCGGATGACGCGCAGCGACATCGTGCGCCACCCGGTGGTCCAGCGCGTCGTCGACGCCTACGACCGCGCCGACCCGCGCGGCAACGGGGGCGGCTGACGATGCCGTCGCTGCTGCGCCGCCGCCCGCGCCGCGTCGCGCCGGAGCTGGTGCGCCCGCTGCCGCGCCACGGCGCCGACCGCCGCTACGACGACTCGCCCTACGAGCGCGCGCTGCTCGCGGTCGCGTTCGCGGGCGGCGTCGTCTTCCTCGCCGCCGACGAGGGCGCTGGCTTCACGCGCATGCTCGGGCTCGCCGTGGTCGCGGCCGGGATCGTCTTCCTGGCGGGCCGCTACTTCCTCAAGTTCGAGCGCGACGTCGTCGCGAAGCTGCGGCGCGTCGCCGCGCTGCTGCTCGTCGCGCTCGCGCTGCTCGCGCTGGCGCGCCTCGCCCGCGGCTCCGAGCGCCTCTCGCTGCTGCTGCTGCCGGTGCCGTCGCTCGCGATCCTGCTCTCGCTCTTGCTCTCGCCGCGCTTCGCGATCGCGTTCGTGAGCCTGCTGCTCGCGCTGGTCGCGCTGGTCGCGTGGGGGGCGGTCGAGCTGCTGCCGTCGCTGCTCACGCTCGGCGCCGGCTCGCTCACCGGCGCGCTCTACTCGTTCCGGGTGCGCCGCCCGTCGCGGCTGCTCGGCATCGGGGCGATCGTCGGCTTCACCCACGTCGTCGTGCTCGCCGCGGTGGCGCTCTTCCGCGACGACCTCCCGGCCAACCAGCTGCTGATCTGGCGCCTGCTGCTCGGCCTCGCGCACGGCTTCGCCACCGGCTTCCTCGTGCTCGGCCTGCTGCCGATCTTCGAGCGGCTGCTCGACCGCCTCTCCGACCTGACGCTCCTCGAGTACAGCAACCAGAACGACCAGCCGGTGCTGCGCCGCCTCCAGGTCGAGGCGCCCGGCACCCACCACCACTCCTTCATCGTCGGCACGCTCTCCGAGGCGGCCGCCGAATCGATCGGCGCCAACGGGCTGCTCTGCCGCGTCGGCTCCTACTTCCACGACATCGGGAAGATGAACAAGCCGGAGTACTTCTCGGAGAACTCCCAGGACGCGCGCGCGCGCCACGGGAAGATCAGCGCGGAGATGAGCAAGCTCATCATCACCGCCCACCCCAAGGACGGGATCGAGCTGGCCGAGCACTACAAGATCCCCAAGCCGATCCAGGCCTTCATCGAGGAGCACCACGGCACGACCGCCGTCGAGTACTTCTGGCGGCTCGCCGCGACGCAGCGGCCCGACGGCGAGGTGAGCAAGGACAGCTACCGCTACACCGGCCCGCGCCCGAACAAGCGCGAGACCGCGATCGTGATGATCGCCGACTCGGTCGAGGCGGCCTCGCGCACGCTGAAGGAAGTGACCCCGGCGCGGCTCGAGCAGCTCATCCGCGACATCATCGAGATGAAGATGAAGGACGGGCAGCTCGACGACTGCACGCTCACGATGCGCGAGCTCACCAGCGTGCAGGTCGCGTTCCTGCAGGTGCTGGTCGGCATCCACCACTGCCGCCCGGCCTATCCGCGCGACCCGACCGGACGGCTCTCGGTGCCGCTCGCCGAGGTCGAGCTGGTGCCGGAGATCGAGACGGGCCGCGCACCCGAGCCGCCGGGAGCCGGCGAAGCCGAGCGCGGCGCCGCTTCGTGAGGCGGCTGGTCCGGGCGCGCCGTGACATTCCGCGCACGCCGCCCAGCATGCCGCCGCTCGAGATCGAGGTCCGCCAGCGCGCGGTCCGGCTCGCGCGCGCCCGCATCCGGCGCGCGGTGGCGGCCGCGCGCGCGCTGCGGCCGCGGCGGGGCGGCGCGCTCTCGATCGCGCTCGTCGACGATCGCGCGATCCGCCGCCTCCACCGCGACCACCTCGGGCTCGACTCGGCGACCGACGTGCTCGCCTTCCCGCTCGAGGGCGCGCCCGGCCGCGCGCTCGGCGAGGTGGTCGCTTCCGCCGAGACGGCGCGCCGCGAGGCGGCCGCGCGCGGCCTCGCACCCGGCGACGAGCTCCTGCTCTACGTCGTCCACGGCGTGCTCCACCTGCTCGGCTTCGACGACCATGCGCCCGCGGACCGCCGCCGCATGCGCGCCGCCGAGCGGAAGGCCCTGCGCGCCGCCGGAGTGTCGAGAAACCTCTTCCCGTGAGCGCGGCGACCCGGGGGAGCGGCGCGCGCCGCCCCCCGGTCGATCCTGACGTGGGGATGCACGCACCGTCGCCCCCGGCGGCCGGCGCGCGCATTCGCGGGGAGGTCCAGGGTGTCCACGCTTCCGTTCGGGTTCGCCGAGCTGCTGCTTGCCGGGCGACTGCGCCAGGCCGGCAGCGAAGAGACGTGGACCTTCGAGATCTCGCTCCCGTCGCTGCCGCCGCGCCGCTCGTTCCTGATCGCGGCCGGGCTCGAGCACGCCGTCGCGATGCTCGTGCGGCTCGCGCAGGAGGGCCCCGACCTGAGCGACCTCGACCCGGCGCGGCTGCCGGCGCCGCTCGACACGGCCCTGCTCCAGCACGTCGAGTCGATGCGCTTCACCGGCAGCGTCGAGGCGGTGCCGGAGGGGACGGTCGTCTTCGCGGGCGAGCCGGTGCTCCGGCTGCGTGCGCCGGCGGCGGAGGCGGTGCTGGTCGGGGCGGCGCTGGTCGGCGCGCTGCGCTCGCAGACGGCGGTCGCGACCAAGGCGGCGCGCCTCGTGCTCGCGGCCGGCGGGAAGCCGGTCTACGAGATCGGCGTGCGGTCGGGCGTGCGCGAGACGACGGCGCAGGCGGCGCGCTCGGCCCACGTCGGCGGCGCGAGCGCGACCGCCAACGCGGGCGCGGCGATCCAGTTCGGGCTGCCGACCATGCCGATCGTCCCGCTCACGCTCCTGGCCGCGCTCGGCGGCGAGATCGCGGGGCTCGAATCGTGCGGCGTGATGATCGACGGCGCGCTCGCCAACGAGGGCGACGCCGCGATCATGCAGGTGATGGCGCCGCCGCGCGCGCTCATCCTCGACGCCGGGACGCGCAACCTCGCCGCGCGCGTCGCGGCGATGCGCGCCGGCATCCAGGCGATGGGGTGGCGCACGACGCGCCTGCTGGTGGGCGGCCGCGTCGACGAGGAGGCGATCGACACGATGCAGAAGACCGGCGTCGACGTCGACGGCTACTGCGTCGGCGGCGAGCTGATCGTCGCGGCCGATTCGCCCTGCGTCGCCTTCGATTACGAGCTGGTCGAGCGCGAGATCGAAGGCCAGCGCATCCCGCTGCCGCGCAAGGACGGCGGCGTCGGCCGCCGGAGCGTCTGGCGGCGCCGCGAGGCGGGCCGCTTCAAGAGCGACACCGTCCAGGCCGAGTCGAAGCCGCCTCCGCCGGGCGGGATGCCGCTGCTCGTCCCCGTGATCGACAAGGGGCGCCGGCAGTTCCGCGCGCCGAGCCTCGCCGAGCTGCGCGTGCTGTGCGGCTCGCAGCTCTCGATGATCGATCCCGCCGTGACGCGGCGCATCGACCCCGACACCTACACGGTCACCTGCGTGGTCGACCGCAAGCCCGAGGCACCCAAGGCCGCCGGCGGTGCGGGCGCGAACAAGGAGAAGGTGCCGTCCGGGAAGTCCAAGGCGGAGCCGGCGAAGGCCGCCGATGCGCGCCGCAAGGCCCTCTCGCAGAACGACGACAGCGCCGACTTCTCGGCCTTGTCGGGCGCGTTCGAGTCGGTCGTCGCCGAGAACCTCGGCGGGGACGGGGACGCCGCGCCGGAAGAGTACGCGGAACATCCCGTGGAAGAGGCGGCCGACGACGCCGACCTGGCGACCCGCGACGAGGAGCAGGAGCCGGAGGCGGAATCGTCGGCGGAAGATCCGGCGGAGGAGCCGGCCGAGGAGCCGGCCGAGGAGTCGACGGAGGAGTCGACGGAGGAGTCGACGGAGGAGTCGACGGAGGAGTCCGTCGAGCCCGAAGCCGATCCGGAGTCCGATTCGGAGCCCGCGTACGAAGAGACCGAGGCCGACGCCGAGGCACCCGCCGTCCCCGATGTCGACGCGCTGGTCGAGGAGACGCTGAACGACGCGCCGGCCGAGACGTTCGAGGCCGAGGCGCCTGATTCCGAAGCGCTGCAGGCCGACGCGGAGGAGCCCGTCGAGGACTTCAACTCGATGGTCGGGCAGCTCGCCCCGGCGCACCACGACTTCGAGCCGCCGGCCGTGAACGGCAGCGCGGGCGACGACGCGGCGCCTGACGGGATCATCGAGATCGAGCCACCCGCCGCACCGCCCAGCGCCGTGCCGGCCAAGGCGAGCGCGCCCGCTCCGAAGACGGCGAAGCGACCGGCGGCCTCGCCGCCGCCCATGCCGGTGGCGCCGCCGAGCGAGGAGAGCGAGTCGCTGCCGACGTTCGGCAATCCGGTCGAGCCGAAGCGCACCGTCGCGACCGAGGGCGGCGGCGGCTTCAATCCGCTGCTCGCGGCGGCGGCGCGGCTGCGCTCGATGCAGCGCGGCGAGCCGCTCGCACCGCAAAGGGTCGCGGCGCCGGTCGAGAGCACGAGCGCGCCCAAGCCCGGGCCCGCCGCGAAGAAGGCGCCGGCCACCGACTCGCCGTCCGATCCGCTGCTCGCGGCGGCGGCGCGCCTCAAGTCGATGCGGGGGAGCTGAGCTACACTCGGCGCGCATGACGCCGCGCGCCCTCCTGCTCGCCGTCTGCGCCGCCCCGTTCCTTTTCGCCGCGCCCCTGCTGCACGCGCAGGAGGCGGCGGAGCTGGTGAGCGGGCGCGCCGTCACCTCGCAGCGCGGCGCCGTCGCGTGCGTCGAGCGGCGGGCCGCGCTGGTCGGCGCGCGCGTCCTCGCCGACGGCGGGAACGCGGTCGACGCCGCGGTCGCGGTCGCCTTCGCGCTCGCGGTCACCTATCCGGCGGCGGGCAACCTCGGCGGCGGCGGCTTCATGCTGGTCGCGCTCGCCGACGGGCGAACCGCCGCGATCGACTACCGCGAGACGGCGCCCGCCGCCGCCGACGCGCGCCTCTTCCTCGACGCGAAGGGACGGATCGACCGCTCGAAGAGCGACTCGGGCCACTTCACGGTCGGCGTGCCCGGGACCGTGGCCGGTCTCGAGGCGGCGCACCGCCGCTTCGGGCGGCGGCCGTGGGCCGAGCTGGTCGAGCCGGCGCGCCGCCTCGCCGCCGAGGGGTTCGAGGTCGACGCCGTACTAGGCGAAGGGCTCGCCAAGAACGCCGAGGCGTTCCGCCGCTTCCCCGCGTCCGCCGCCAGCTTCCTCCACGCGGACGGGCGGCCGTACGCGGTGGGGGAGCATCTGGTCCAAGCCGACCTCGCGAACAGCCTGCGCTGGATCGAGGAGGGCGGCGCCCGGGCGTTCTACGAGGGGCCGATCGCGACGCTGATCGCCGCGGAGATGGCGCGCGCCGGCGCGCCGATGGCCGCGCGCGACCTCGCCGCCTACCGGCCGGTCGAGCGCTCGATCCTGCGCGCGCGCTACCGCGACTTCGAGCTGCTGCTCATGCCGCCGCCGTCGTCGGGCGGCGTCGCGCTCGCGCAGATGCTCGGCGTGCTCGAGCCGTTCGAGCTCGCGAAGGGCGGCGCCTTCGGGGCCGACGCGCGCCACAAGTTCGCCGAGACGCAGCGGCGCGCCTTCGCCGACCGCGCACAGTTCCTCGGCGACCCCGACGCGACGGAGGTCCCGCTCGCGCGGCTCCTCTCGAAGGAGCACTTCGACGAGCTGCGCGCCACGATCGACCCGCAGCGCGCGACGCCGAGCGGGCAGCTCGGCCCTCCGCTCACCGGCGCGGAGGAGGACTCGACCACGCACTTCTCGGTCGTCGACGCCGACGGCAACGCGGTCGCGAACACCTACACGATCGAGGACTCGTACGGCAGCAAGCTCGTCGCGCCCGGGACCGGCTTCCTGCTGAACGACGAGCTGCACGACTTCAACCTGAAGCCGGGGCTGACCGACCGCGCCGGCCACGTCGGGACCGCGCCGAACGTGGTGCGGCCGGGACGGCGGCCGCT
>DAINBU010000123.1:0-5677 GCA_036732755.1 Planctomycetota bacterium | reverse complement strand
AGCGCGGCGTGCTGACCGTGCTCGTGATCGGCAGCCCGGGCGGCCGCTCGATCATCAACACCGTCGCGACGGTCGTGCTCGCGGTCTGCGAGTACGGCCTGCCGCTCGAGGAGGCGGTCGCGCTGCCGCGCCAGCATCACGGCTGGTTCCCCGACGTGCTGCGGGTCGAGGCGGGCGTCGACGCGGCGACGCGCGCGGACCTCGCGAAGCGCGGCCACGTCCTCGAAGTGGCGAAGGAGCTGCAGGGCGACGCCCACTCGATCGCGTGCGACCCGACGACGGGGACGGCACTCGCCGTCGCCGACCGGCGCATCGACGGCTGGACCGCCGCGCCGGCGCCGCGTCCGGCGTCCGCCGACGCACCGGCGTCCGGAGACCGCTGAAGGGGCCGACCTCCAAGGGAAGGGCCTCGGAAAGGCGCGGTCCCCGAACCATCCATGAACATAAAATATAAAGTGTACTTTACGCCATTGGTGGGGATACGCTTCCGCCCCACCACGACCGCATGGGGGGAGTCGGCGGACTCCGGTGGGGCAGTCAACGCGGCGTGGACGCCTCCGGCAACGACGGACGGGACGAGAGGGTGGGGAGCGGGACGGAGGCCCCCGGCGGACTTCCGGCGGAAAGCCGAAAGGAACCGCGCCGGGACTCGGGCGCGCGGAGCCGCGGATGGCCAGCGAGCGCAGGCGTCCCGAAAAGCCCGGCCCGGTCCGCAAGCTCTGGAAGATCGGCGAGCTGATCGAACGCAGCGGCATCTCCCGCCAGACGCTGCACAACTACACGATGCTCGGCCTCATCGAGCCGGCGTCGCGCACGCCGAGCGGCCACCGTCTCTACGACGAGGCGTCCTTCGAGCTGCTCGAGCGGATCAAGCAGCTCCGCCGCACGCACACGCTGATGGAGATCCGCGATCTCCTGCGCCGTCCGGAGGGCGGGCGATGATCCGGCCCGACGACGCGGTCCGCCTGCCGCTCCCGGCGCACGACGGCGCGTCGCTGGCGCGCCCGCTCGTGACCGCCGCGCGCGACGCGCCGCGCCAGGAGCTCTGGCGCAAGTTCCTGCGCACGCGCCGCCGCCAGCACCGCAACGACCTCGCCGTCGCCTACGTCCCGCTGGTGCGCATGGTCGCCGACGAGATCGCGAGCCGTGTCCCCAAGAGCATCGACGCCGAGGACCTCGTCTCGGTCGGCGTCTTCGGCCTGCTGCAGGCGATCGAGGGCTTCGATCCGGCGCGCAACGTCAAGTTCGAGACCTTCTGCCGCATGCGCATCCGCGGCGCGATGATCGACGAGCTGCGCACGCACGACCGCCTCTCGCGCGAGGCGCGCCAGCGCGCCCGCGACGTCTTCGGCGCGCGCTTCGACCTGCGCCAGGAGCTCGGCCGCGAGCCGAACCACCACGAGCTCGCGGAGCGCGCGCAGCTCACGACCGCGGAGCTCGAGCACATCCTCGCCCGCGTCGCGACGCGCCAGACGCTCTCCCTCGACGTCGCGATCTCCGAGGTGGTCGACGACGACGAGACGCTCCTCCTCGGGGACGACCTCGTCGACCACGAGCTGCCCGAGCCGTCCGAGGCGGCGCTGAAGAACGACCTCCTCGGGAGCATCGCCGGCTCGCTCACCAAGGCGGAGCGCGACCTGATCCGCCTGCGCTACCGCGACGGCCTCACGATGCGCAAGATCGGGCGGCGCCTCGGCCTCTCCGAGTCGCGCGTCTGCCAGCTCCACACCCGGCTGCTGCTGCGACTCCACCGCCGCTTCGCCGCCGAGGCGTGAGCCGGCGCGCCGGGGCTTCGAGGAGCGGTCCGATGGAGGCGTCGTCGCAGGGAGCGCCGGACGGCGCGCCGTACCGCGCGTTCCGCCACGTGGAGGGGCGGCTCCAGGCCGAGGGGGCCGACGTCACCGCGCTCGCCGACCGCTTCGGGACGCCGCTCTACGTCTACAGCGCGCGCACGATCCGCGACCGCTACGCACGGGTGCGCGCCGCCTACTCGGCGCTGCGCGCCGACGTCCACTACTCGGTGAAGGCGAACTCGAACCTCGCGCTGCTGCGCCTCCTGCGCGACGAGGGCGCCGGCTTCGACGTCGTCTCCGGCGGCGAGATCGAGCGCTGCCTGAAGGCCGGCGTCGCGCCGGAGCGCATCGTCTTCGCCGGCGTCGGCAAGACGGTGCGCGAGCTCGAGCGCGCGCTCGCGGCCGGCGTCGGCCTGATCGACGTCGAGTCGGCCGACGAGCTCGCCGACCTCGCCCGGCTCGCGCGCGCGGCCCGTCCGGCGCGGGCGGTCCGCTTCGCGCTGCGCCTCAACCCCGACGTCGACGCCGGCACGCACGAATACGTGACCACCGGCCTCAAGCGCAACAAGTTCGGCGTCCCGTTCGACGAGGCGATGGAGCTGCTCGCGCGGCACGGCCGCGACGCGGCGCTCGAGTTCCGCGGCTTCCACGTCCACTTCGGCTCGCAGGTGACCGACCCGGCGCGCTTCAAGGAGGCCGCCGAAGTGGCGGCGCGCCGGGTCGAGGCGGCGCGCCGGGCCGGGTTCGCGGTCCACCTGCTGAACGTCGGCGGCGGCTTCGCGGCGCGCTACGAACGCGAACCGCCCGCGATCGAGGCGGTGGCGGCGGCCGTCGTACCGGTGCTCGCGCCGCTGAACGTCGAGGTCCTGCTCGAGCCGGGGCGCTACGTCGTCGCGGAGGCGGGGCTGCTCGTGACGCGCGTCCTCACCGTGAAGGGGCCGCACGCCGGCACGAAGGAGCGCGACGGGAAGTCCTTCGTCGTCGTCGACGCCGCGATGAACGACCTGATCCGGCCGGCGCTCTACGACGCCGAGCACCCGATCACGCCCGTGATCGCGCCGCCCGCTTCGGCGGAGAAGCTGCGCGCCGACGTGGTCGGCCCGGTCTGCGAGAGCGGCGACTTCCTCGCGCGCGACCGCGAGCTCGCGCGCCCGGCGCGCGGCGACCTGCTCGCGATCGAGACGGCCGGCGCCTACGGCTTCGCGATGGCGAGCCAGTACAACTCGCGGCCGCGCGCCGCGGAGGTGCTGGTCGACGGCGCCGACGTGCGCCTGGTCCGGCGGCGCGAGACGATCGACGACCTGCTCGCCCCGGAGACGGGGCTTTCGAGCTGAAGCGCGGCGCCGGTGCGCCGCGCGCCTTCAGGACGTCGGACGAATCACGACGACGTCAAGACGTCGTCTGGCGCGAGACGAAGCCGCCTTCGCGGTACGCGGTCGTCGCGGTCGCCTCGGCCGCCATCTCGATGGTGTCCCAGGGGCAGACCTTGTAACAGAGCTCGCAGCCGATGCACTTGACCGGATCGACGCGACAGAGGCTGAAGACGCCGGAGGTCTCGGCGACGATGTCGGGATCGCTCTCGGCGGTCGGCTTGTAGATCGCGTCGACCGGACAGACCTGCATGCACGCCTCGCAGCCGGTGCAGCCCGACTCGATGATGATCGCCTTCGGCTTCTCCGGCACCTTCATCTTGGGCGGGATCTGGCCGAGCTGGTCGGTGATGCAGGCGACGGGGCAGACGTTCGCGCAGATCGAGCAGTCGATGCAGAGCTCGGGCTGGATCACGAAGAGCTTCTTGCTCTCCCCGTAGATCGCGCCGGTCGGGCAGTTCTTCGCGCAGAGCGTGCAGCCGACGCAGGTCTCTAGGATGAAGTGGGGCATCGCCTGTTCGTGTCGCGTTATGATCCGCGGCCCGTTTCCCCGGGGAACCGGGGGGGCCGCGTCCAGGTTTCGAAGGGGAAGATTCAAGCAAACCCGCCCCCTCGCCGGAAGGACGCGCCGGGGCGCGGCCTGAGTTGATCGGAAGGACGCGCCGGGGCGCGGCCTGGAACTCACCGGAAGGTCGCGCGAGGCGCGGCCTGGAACTCATCCGAAGGCCGCGCCGGAACGTCGAGACGGGATCATCGGCTCCGGCGGCGGAGAAGCTCGAGCATGGCCGTGAACGACGAGGGCCGCCGCGGACTCTCCGCGCTGTTCCACTTCGGCAGCCGCGCCGACGCACAGGGCTCCGAGCTGCGCCGCCTCCTCGAGGTGAACCGCGCGCTCGCGAACGAGCTCGAGCCACGACGGCTCTACGCGAAGATCCTCGACGCCGCCGTCGAGCTCACCGGCGCCGAGCGCGCCTTCCTGCTCGTGCGCGAGGGCGACGCCGACCCCGAGGTGGCCGCCTCGCGCAACCTCGACCACGAGGAGGTGCGCCACGCCGCCGCCAAGGTGAGCCGCACCGTCGTGAAGAAGGTGGTGGAGAGCGGCGCCTCGCAGCTGATCGAGAGCGCGCTCGAGGACACCACGCTCGGCCCCTCCTCGTCGATCAGCGAGATGCGCCTCGTCTCGATCCTCGCCCTGCCGCTGCGCGCGCGCGGCCGCGTGGCCGGCTGCCTCTACCTCGACAACCGCTTCCAGAAGGGGAAGTTCAGCGAGGAGCACCGCGAGCTGATGGAGCTCTTCGCCGACCAGGCGGCGATCGCCGTCGAGAACGCCCGCCTGCACGCGCAGACCGAGGCGGCGCGCGCCGAGCTCGAGACCGCCAACGGCCAGCTCCGCCGCAAGGTCGACGTGCAGGACACCGAGCTGCAGTCGATCCGCGACGCGCTGGTCAAGGTGCAGGACCAGGTGCCGATCCGCCACGACTACCCCGAGGTCATCGGCCGCTCGCCGGCGATGCTCGACCTGCTGCGCCTCCTCGACGTGGTGGTCGAGACCGATTATCCGGTCCTCATCCTCGGCGAGAGCGGCACCGGCAAGGAGGTGGTCGCGCGCGCGATCCACCGGCTCGGCCGGCGGCGCGAGCGCCCCTTCGTCGCCGAGAACTGCGCCGCCATCGCCGAGACGCTGCTCGAGGCGGAGCTCTTCGGCCACGAGAAGGGGGCCTTCACCGGCGCCGACCGCGAGAAGAAGGGGCTCTTCGAGGAGGCGAACGGCGGCACGCTCTTCCTCGACGAGATCGGCGACATGGACCTCTCGATGCAGCGCAAGCTCCTGCGCGTGCTGCAGGAGGGGGAGTTCCGCCGCGTCGGCGGCCGCGAGCCGCTCAAGATCGACGTGCGCATCCTCTCGGCGACCAACGCCGATCTGGCGCAGCGGCTGAAGGACGGCTCGTTCCGCGAGGACCTCTACTTCCGGCTCAAGGTGATGAGCGTCCGCGTTCCGCCGCTGCGGGAGCGGCGCGGCGACATCCCCGCGCTGGTCGCCCACTTCCTCGCGCTCGCGGCGAAGGAGAACGGCCGCCCCACGCCGATCGTGACCGACGACGCCATGGCGATCCTCCTGAACTACGCCTGGCCCGGCAACGTCCGCGAGCTGCGCAACGAGGTCGTGAAGCTCGCCGCGCTCGCGCCCGACAAGATCGAGGCGCGCCAGCTGCGCAGCCTCGGCGAGGGGGTCCGGCCGGTGCAGATCGGGCTCGCCGGGCGGACGCTCGAGGAGCTCGAGAAGGAGGCGATCCGCCAGGCGCTCGAGACGGCGCGCGGCAAGCGGGTCGAGGCGGCGCGCCTGCTCGGCCTGCCGCGCCGCACCTTCTACAACCGGCTCAAGCGGTACGGCTTGATCTGACTGGAGCGGACGTCGAGAACGCGGGTGAAGAGGGCGCGGGGAGCAGGGCTTCGTGCGAGAACGCGCGACGGGCGGGAGCGGGTCGAGAGGGCGGAGGGGAAAAAGGCTCGATG
>DAINBU010000122.1:0-14076 GCA_036732755.1 Planctomycetota bacterium | reverse complement strand
CAGCCGACGCTGCCGACGCGCTCGCGCCTCGACCGCATCCGCCACTACCGCCACCTCGACCGCGCGCGGGAGCGCCTCGCCGACCACCTGGCGCGCTTCCGCTTCGGTTCGATCGCGCAGGAGCTCGGCCTGCCGCCGCAGGCGGCGCCGGCCCCTGCGGCCACGCCGATCGTCCTCGCGCCGGCGCGCCCGCGCCCGGCGGCCGCCAAGCCGGCCGGCGCGCTCACCCTGGTCGTCCCGATCTACCGGGAGCTCCAGGGGCTCGCCTACCTGCGCCGCACGCTGCTGCACGCCCGCGACGAGCTCGCCGCCACGACCGCGCTGCGCTTCGTCCTGGTCGACGACGGCAGCCCGGACGGGACGCGCGAGGCGCTGCCGCAGGTCTTCGGCGACGTCCCCGACTGCGAGATCGTGCTGCACGACAGGAACCGCGGCGTCGCCGCCGCGATCCTGACCGGCATCGCGCACGCGCGCACCGACCTCGTCGCGACGATCGACGCCGACTGCTCCTACGACCCGCTGCTGCTGCGCGAGATGCTCCCGCTCGCGCGCGACGCCGACGTGGTGACCGCGTCGCCCTACCACCCGCAGGGCCGCGTCGAGAACGTGCCGCGCTGGCGGCTCTTCCTGTCGCGCACGCTGTCGCGCATCTACGACCGGCTTCTTCACGACCGGCTCCACACCTACACCAGCTGCTTCCGGATCTACCGGCGCAAGGCGGTCGAGGGGATCGAGCTCTCCGACGGCGGCTTCCCCGGCATGGCCGAGATCCTGATCCGCATGCTCCGGCGCGGCGCGCGCGTCGTCGAGTTCCCGACCCTCCTCGAGTCGCGCGTGCTCGGCGTCTCGAAGATGCGCACGCTGCGGACGATCCGCGGCCACCTGCGGCTCCTGCGGCGCCTGCGCTCCGAGCGCGGGCGTGCGCCGTCGCCGCGGCGCACCGCGGCGCCCGAGGACGTCGCGCCCCGCATGCGCGCGCCCGAACCGGCGACGACGCCATGAGCGCGCCCGTCACGAACGGCCGGCCGCTGCTCAGCGTCTCGCTCGACGCCGACAACCTCTGGTCGTACATGAAGACGCACGGCGACGCGGGCTGGCAGGCCTACCCGACCTACCTCGCGAAGCTCGCCGACGTCGCGCTCGCACGCCTCGCGAAGCACTCGCTCAAGATCACCTTCTTCATCGTGGGGCAGGACGCGGCGCTGCCGCGCAACCGCGCCGCGCTCGCCGCCATCGCGGCCGCCGGCCACGACGTCGGCAACCACTCCTTCCGCCACGAGCCGTGGCTGCACGAGTACTCGCCCGACGAGACGTACGAGGAGATCCGCTCCGCCGAGGAGGCAATCGAGGCGGCGACCGGCGTGCGCCCGAAGGGCTTCCGCGGACCCGGCTTCAGCCTCACCGGCGACGTGTTGCAGGTCCTCTCCGACCGCGGGTACGCCTACGACGCGAGCACCTTCCCGACCTTCCTCGGGCCGATCGCCCGCCTCTACTACTTCCGCCAGACGCGCCACTTGGCGCCCGAGGAGCGCCGCCGCCGCAGCCAGCTGTTCGGTTCGCTCAAGGACGGGCTGCGGCCGCTGGACCCGTACTTCTGGACGCTGCGCGGCGGCGAGCTGCTCGAGATCCCGGTCACGACCACGCCGGTCGCGCGCGTCCCGATGCACTTGAGCTACGTCATGTACCTCGCCGAGCGCAGCGAGGCGCTCGCGCGCGCCTACGTCCGCGCGACGGTCGGCGCGTGCCGCCTCTTCGGGGTCGAGCCGTCGCTCCTGCTGCACTCGCTCGACTTCCTCGGCGGCGACGACGTCGCCGAGCTCGCGTTCTTCCCCGGCATGCGCATGCCGGCCGCGCGGAAGCTCGCCGTCTTCGACTGGCTCATCGAATTCCTGCACGAGCGATTCGAGCTCGTGAGTCTCGACCACCACGCACGCGTCTTGCTCGACAGGGATCGGGCGAGGCCGCTGCGTCGAGTGGCTGCACCCGCGACGGCCCCCGCCGCCGCGGTGGCCACTTGATCACCCCGGAGCGTTCACCGTGATCCGCGCCCCCGACCTCGAGAAGCCACGCGTCGTCGTCGTCCTCGGCACTCGGCCCGAAGCGATCAAGGTCTTCCCGGTCATCCAGCAGCTGCGCGCCGAGCCTGCGCTCGACACGCGCGTGGTCGTGACCGGCCAGCACCGCGAGATGGTCGACGACCTGCTGCGGCCGCTCGGCATCGTGCCCGACGACGACCTCGCCATGACGCGCTCCGGCACGTCGCTGAACGAACTGGTCGCGAACATGGTCCCGCTGCTCGACGCGATGATCGAGCGGCTGAAGCCGCAGATGGTCGTGGTGCAGGGCGACACGACCACCGCGTTCTGCGCGGCGATGGCCGCATTCCACCGCCAGGTCCAGGTCGCCCACGTCGAGGCCGGCCTGCGCAGCAACGACCGCTTCTTCCCGTTCCCGGAGGAGGTGAACCGCCGCATGATCACGGCGGTCACCGACCTCCACCTCGCCCCGACCGAGGCGAGCGCGCGCAACCTCTACAAAGAGGGCGTCCCGGGCGACGCCGTCGTCGTGACGGGCAACACCGCCGTCGACAGCATCCTCCACGTGCTGAACGGGCACGCCGGAACCGCCCCCAAGCCGCTCCGCGACGGGCTCGGGCGGCTCCACGTCCTCGTCACGCTGCACCGCCGCGAGAGCTGGATCGACGCCGACTCCGAAGGGCGCACCACCCTCGACCGGATCCTCGGTGGGGTCCGCTCCGTCGCGCAGCGCCGCCCCGATGTCGACTTCAGCTACCCGGTCCACCCCAACCCGAGCGTGAAGGAGCGCGCCGAGCGCGTGCTCTCCGACCTCCCGAACGTGAAGCTCCTTCCGCCTCAGCCCTACCTCGACTTCGTCCACCTCATGGCGAGCGCCTCCGTCATCCTGACCGACTCGGGCGGGATCCAGGAGGAGGCGCCCTCGCTCGGCATCCCGGCGCTCGTGGCGCGCGACGTGACGGAACGGCCGGAGGGCATCGCCGCCGGCTGCAACCGGCTGGTGGGAACGAAGGCCGAATCGATCGAAAAGGAACTCCTGTTGGCGCTCTCGGTTTCTCGTGCCACACTCGCCGGTACGCTGCCGCGGCCGAATCCTTACGGGGACGGGCTGGCGGCGGTGCGCATCAAGCAGGCGATCCTGCATCGCCTCGTGAATGCCGAGCGCCCGGCGCCGTTCGAACCCGAGCACGTGCTCGCGGCTGCGACGAACTAACCGAAGCCAGCCAGGAGATCCGTTCATGGGAACCACGTCCGCTGCGAAGCGGGTGCTTCCGTCCGACGCGAACATCAGCGGGCGCTCGTTCGGCCTCGACGAGCTGCGCCGCCTGCGCGAGGTGATCGAGTCGGGCACGCTCAACTGCACCAAGGGCGTGGCCGTCCGCGAGTTCGAGCAGCGCTTCGCCAAGACGCTGGGCGTGCCGTTCTGCACCACCGCGACCTCGGGAACGGCCGCGATCCACGCCGCCGTCGCGGCGATCGACCCCGAGCCGGGCGACGAGATCGTCACCACGCCGATCACCGACATGGGCGCGCTGACGCCCATCCTCTACCAGACCGCGATCCCGGTCTTCGCCGACGTCGACTGGCGCACCTACAACGTGACCGCCGAGACGATCAAGGCGTGCCTCACCAAGCGCACCAAGGCGGTCGTCGTCACGCACCTGTTCGGCAACCCGTGCGACATGGACCCGATCCTCGAGCTCTGCCGCACGAGGAACATCCCGATCATCGAGGACGTCGCGCAGTCCTTCCTCTCCAGGTACAAGGGCAAGCCTCTCGGCACGCTCGGCGACATCGGCTGCTTCAGCCTGCAGCAGGGCAAGCACATGTCGACCGGCGAGGGCGGCATGGTGGTCTCGTCGAACCCGGCGCTCGCCCGCCGCATGAAGCTCTTCATCGACAAGGCGTGGGGCTACGGCGACGCCAAGCCCGACCACTACTTCCTCGCGCTCAACTACCGCATGACCGAGCTCGCGGGCGCGGTCGCGCTGGCCCAGCTCGACAAGCTCGAGATGATGCTCCAGCAGCGCGTCGCCATGTGCAACCTGCTCACGAAGTCGATCGCCGGCGTCGCCGGGGTCGAGGCGCCGGTGACGACGCCGGGCGGGACGCACGTCTACTGGCGCTACTCGATCCAGGTCGACCCCGCGATCGTCAGGGGCGGTGCCGACGCGTTCGGCGCGAAGCTCAAGGAGGCGGGGATCGCCGCCGCGCCGCGCTACATCCAGAAGCTCGCCTTCGAGTGCGAGGTGCTGCGCGACCAGAAGACCTTCGGCAAGAGCCGGTTCCCGTTCGTCGGCCCGCATCGGGCCGGCGAGCCGCCGATCGTCTACGACAAGGCGAAGACGCCGGGCGCCGTGAAGGCGCTCGAGCGCTGCGTCGTCCTGCCGATGAACGAGAAGTACACGCCCGCCGACGTCGAGTACGTCGCGACCGCGGTGCGCGACGCGGCACGCGCGCTCGCGTCGTGAGCGGGGTCGCCGAACGCCTGCGCATCGCGGTCGTCGGCTGCGGGCGCATCGCGCAGGCGCATCTCGCGGCGATCGCGTCGATCGGCGAGGTCCGGCTCTCCGCGGTCGTCGACGTGCGCGAGCCGGCCGCGAAGGCGGTGGCCGAGCAGTACCGCTGCGACGCGATCGCCGACTACGAGGACCCGCGCGTCGCGGCCGCAGCCGACGCGGTCGTGATCTGCACGCCGCCGCAGACGCACGCCGAGATCGCGCGCCACTTCCTCGAGCGCGGCGTCCACGTGATGGTCGAGAAGCCCATCACCATCCGCTCCGCCGACGCGCAGGCGCTGGCCCGCCTCGCCCAGGAGAAGCAGCGCGTCCTGATGATGGCGTCGAAGTTCCGCTACGTGCCCGACGTCATGAAGACGAAGGCGCTGGTCGAGTCGGGCGCGCTGGGGAAGATCGTCCTCTACGAGAACGCCTTCTGCAGCAAGGTCGCGATGGGCGAGCGCTGGAACGCGCAGCCCGACGTGGCCGGCGGCGGCGTCCTGATCGACAACGGCTGCCACTCGGCCGACATCGCCCGCTACCTGCTCGGCCCGATCACCCACGTGCACGCGCACAAGGGCATCGCGGCGCAGCAGCTCCCGGTCGAGGACACGGTCCGCTTCGAGTTCCGCACCGGCGGCGGCACGATCGGCACCGTCGACCTGAGCTGGAGCCTCAACAAGGAGTCGGACGTCTACCTCGCGCTCTACGGCACGCAGGGGACGCTCTTCGTCGGCTGGAAGGAGTCGCGCTACCGCCAGGACGGCAGCTCGGTCTGGGTGCCGTTCGGCAGCGGCTACGACAAGGTCGCGGCGTTCCGCGGGCAGATCGAGAACTTCGCCGCGACCATCGCGAAGCGGGACGCGCCGCTCATCACCGTGCAGGACGCGCTCGCCTCCGTCGAGGTGATCGAGGCGGCCTACGAGTCGATGCGCCGCGATTCCTGCGTCAAGGTGGGGGGAACGCGAAATGACGCCGTCGAAGCCGGATGACAAGTCGCCGGCCAAGCCGGACAATCAGTCGCCGGCCAAGCCGGCGTGGCACCATCCGACCGCGCTCATCGAGGAGCGCGTCGTCCTGGGCGACGACACCAAGGTCTGGGACGGCTGCCACATCCGCCACGGCGCGAAGCTCGGCCGCTCCTGCATCGTCGGCGAGAAGACCTACATCGCCTACGACGTCGTGATCGGGAACTACGTCAAGATCAACGCCTGCGTCTACATCTGCGCCGACGTCACGATCGACGACTTCTGCATGATCTCGGCCCACACGGTCTTCACCAACGACCGCTACCCGCGCTCCGGCAACCTCGAGCTCACCGGGCTCGAGACCTCCGCGCCGACCGAGCTCACGCTCGCGACGAAGCTCGAGCGCGGCGTCACGATCGGCGCCAACGCGACGATCGGGCCCGGCATCACGCTCGGCGCCTTCAGCATGGTCGGCATGGGCTCGGTGGTGACGCGCGACGTCGCGCCGCATACGCTCGTGATCGGGAGCCCGGCCAAGCCGGTCGCCTGGCTCTGCGTCTGCGGCGAGCCGCTGCTCAAGTTCGGCAAGTCGGGACCGCCGGCGGGGCCGGCGCAGTCGAAGTCGTGCCACCGCTGCCACCGCGACTACTCGCTCGGGCCGCAGGGCGTGCAGCTGAAGGGCGGCGGGCCCGGGACCAAGCCGGCGAAGTAGGTCGAGCGGGCCGGCGCGGCCGGCCGACGGCGACGGGGAGCGCGCCGGAAACCATGGCGACCGCGATCGTCGGTGGGGGCGTCCTCGGGCTCACGCTCGCCTGGCGCCTCTCCGCGCTCGGCGTCCCGGTCGACGTCCTCGAGGCGCAGCCGTTCGTCGGCGGGCTCGCCAGCGCGCGCGACTACGGCGAGTTCCGCTGGGACCGCTTCTACCACTGCGTGCTGCCGTCGGACGGCCACCTGATCGGGCTGCTGCGCGAGCTCGGCCTCGGCGACGAGCTGCGCTGGACGCGGACGCGCACCGGCTACTTCGGCGGCGGCCGCTTCCACGAGATGACTGGCGGCGCCGACTTCCTGCGCTTCCCGCTGCTGTCGTTCCTGCAAAAGGCGCGGCTCGGCGCCGCGCTCGCGTGGGCGACGCGCTTCGCCGACCCCGCCAAGCTCTACGAGGTCTCCGCGGCCGACTGGCTCACGAAGCTGTGCGGCCGCAAGACCTTCGAGGTCTTCTGGCAGCCGCTGCTGCGCGCGAAGTTCGGCCTCTTCCACGACCGCGTCGCCGCCGTCTTCCTGTGGGCGACGCTGCAGCGCCTGTGGCGGCCGCCGGCGTCGGGGCAGCGGCGCGGGACGCTCGGCTACGTGCGCGGCGGTTACGACGCGATCCTGGGCCGGCTCCACACGCAGCTCGTCGCACGCGGCGTCCGCATCGAGCTCGGCGCCTCGATCGATCGCATCGGCCTCTCGCGCGGCGCCGCGGGTCCTGGCGAGGCGGCGCGCGCGACGGTCGACCTCACGCTCGCCGACGGCCGGCGCGAGGCGCGCTGCTACGACCAGGTCCTCTTCACGGCGCCGGCTGGCGAGGCGCGCCGCCTCGCCGACGAGACGCTGCGGCCCGAGGTCGAGCGCTTCACTGCCGAGCACCCCGCCGCCTCGACCTACCTCGGCGTCGTCTGCACGGTGCTGGTGCTCTCGCGCCCGCTCACGCCCTACTACGTGGTGAACCTCGCCGACGAGAAGGTCGAGCTGACCGGGCTGATCGAGATGACCAACCTGATCGACGCGCCGTCGCAGTCGGCCGGGCGCTCGCTCGTCTACCTGCCGCGCTACGTCGACAGCCAGGATCCGGTCTTCGAGTCGAAGGACGCCGCGATCGTCGAGGCCGCGCTCGACCGCGGCGTGCGCCGCCTCTTCCCCGACCTGCGCGACGACACCATCGTCGGCCGCTTCGTCCACCGCGCCCGCCACGTCCAGGCACTGCCGACGGTCCGGCCGGCGCCGAAGGGCGCGGCGATCCCGTCGCTCTGCCGCCCCTTCCAGATCGTGAACTCCGCGCTGCTGAACGCGGCGACGCTCAACAACGACGAGATCGTCGGGCTCGCCGACGCCTTCGTCGAGAAGAACGCGGCCGGTCTCGCCGCCGCCGCGCCGGGCGCCCGCGCGCCCTCTTCCCTCAGCGCCCCGTGACGATCGCGACGAGCAGCCGGCGCATGAACGCCGAGTTCGAGACGAGGTAGCGCCGCCAGAGCTTGCGCGGCTCCATGGCGAGCCGCCAACCCCACTCCATGCCGATCTTCTGCATCCACCGCGGCGCGCGCCGGATGCGGCCGGCCAGCACGTCGAAGCTGCCGCCGACGCCGAGCATCACCGGCACGTCGAGCGCCTGCGCGTGCTCGTAGGCGAAGCGCTCCTTGAAGGGGGAGGGCATGCCGACGAAGAGCAGGTCGGGGCGCGCCTCGCGGATGGTGCGCACGATCGCGTCGTGCTCCGACTCGGCGAAGTAGCCGTTGCGCGCGCCCGCGACCACGAGGCCGGGGAAGCGCTCGCCGACGCGGCGCACCACCTCCTGCACGACCTCCTCGCGCGCGCCGAGGAAGTAGACGCGCAGCTTCTCGCGCGCGCCCGCTGCGAGCAGCGCCTGCATGAGGTCGACGCCCGCGACGCGCGCCGGCAGCGGCCTGCGCAGGAGCCGCGACGCCCAGACCAGCGGCACGCCGTCGGCGACCAGCAGGTCGGCCTCGTCGCACGCGCGCCGCATCGCGGCGTCGTGGCGCAGGAGCTCGAGCCCGGCGACGTTCATGGTCACGATCTGGCGCGCGCGGCGCGGCGCGCGGCACCACTCGAGGCTGCGCTCGACCACCTGGCCCAGGTCGAGCGGGTCGAAGCGGCAGCCGAGGATCTCGAGGCGGTGGTTCTCGGGGGTCGGCATCGCGTCAGGCCAGGTGGCCGCCCGCGCCGGGTGCTTCCGCGATCGCGCCGGCGTAGAGGCACCATGCCCACTCGTAGGGGCGCGTCTCGAGGTTCATGCGCAACTGGCCGGGCAGCGCGTCGGGGTGGCTCTCCGCCGCCGTGCCGAGCGCCGAGCCGAGCTTGCGGCCCAGGCGCAGCAGCGCCCCGTCGGAGCGCTCGAGCGAGCGCCAGATCGTTCCGGCGGCGAGGTCGAGGAAGGGGCGGCCGAGCTCGTTCTGCGCGATCCAGCGCCGCCCGAGCTCCGCCGCCGCCGAGAGGTCGGGCCCCCCCGCGCAGTGCAGCGCGCGCAGCGCCATCGGCGCCATCCCGTGCTGGTGGACCGAGTAGACCGGGTAGGCCTGAACCGGGAAGCCGCGCAGCGCGTCGTAGTGCCAGCACCACTGGCCGAGCGGCCCCTGCGTCTCGACCAGCCGCCGCGCGCAGCGCTCGCTCGCGGCGAGCGCGTCGCGATCGCCCTCGAGCTTCGCGAGGAACGCGAGCGCCTGCACGGGATAGATCTGGTCGGCGAAGTTGGCGACGCGCCGCCGCATCCGGTCGAGCGCGCCGGCTTTCGGCGAGGCGTGCAGAAAGACGCGCGTCGGCGCGAGGCGTTCGAGGAGGCGGTCGCGCGCCGGCGCGAGGAAACGGCGCGCCGCGTCGTCGCCGTGGCGATGGCGTGCGTGGACGAGGCCCGACACGAGCCACGCGAGCTCCATGGTCGTGAGCCCCTCGAGCAGGAAGCCGGCGTCGCGGACCGGCGCGTCGCAGGCGGCCGCCAGCTCGTCGAAGGGGAGCTGCGCCCACTCGGCGTGGGCCCACGTGACGAGCCCGAGCGGGCCGGTCGCGGAATGGTCCTTCATCGCGCGGCGCAGCGCGGCGAGCACGGCCGCCGGGTCGACGCCGATCTCCGCCGGGTCGAGCGCGGCGCGCCGCAGCGCGACGAGGACGATCGCGGAGCTCGTGATCTCCTCGGTGCCGAGCGTCGCGTCCCAGCGGCCGGCGCGCAGCTGCCGGTCGAAGAGCGCCGTCGCCGGCCGGTGCGCCTCGCGCAGCCGCGCCGCCAGCATGGGACGCAGCGCCGCATGCCAGCCGCGCGCATCGGCGGGCAGGACGTCGACCCGGGCGGCCGGATCGGACGGAGCAGCCGGTGGAGTGGGACTACGCGGCACGATGGGCGGGATCGCGGGGGGGAAAGGGGGCGACGGCGCTTCGATTTCCCACGCGAGCCGGGCGCGGGCGGGCGGGATCGTACCCGCGCGACTCGGGGCATCGAAGCGCGCGCGCCACACGATTCGGCGGAACTTCGCGCCGCAATTCAGTCGCCCGCGTCGACCTTGTAGACGTGCGCCCGACCGTGCGTGAAGAGCGACGGAAACGGGTACTCCGTCTCCGTGACGAGGAACGGAGCCCGCCCGTCGCGGGCGATCGCGCGGCACTCCTCGACCGTGAGCGAAGCGTAGTGGGCACGGATGGCGTCGACGACCTCCGACGCGTTCATCGGTCGGCCGGCGTCGAGAAGTTGCGACAGGTCTCCGCCCAGGAGCTCGACCCGGCGGCGCCACTCGTGGACGCCGTCGAAGCGCGCCGCCTGCCACCACGCGACGGCCGGGCGGCGCGCCCGGAAGATCGCGTCGCTCCGCCACGGCGGGAAGATGCAGGTCGCGTCCTCGGGGACGTGACGTGCGGTCCATTCGAATGCGAGGGCGAGGTCGTCGTCCGGCGCCGTCCACGCCTGGGCGAAGGCCGAAGCGGCGGCGCGGTAGCGCGCGAGCAGCGAGTCGAAGCCGAGGCAGATCGCGAGCGCCGCGATCGGCAGCGCGCGCCGGACCGGGGCTCCCGTTCCTCCGCTCGCCGCGCCGACCGTACGCGCCGCGAGGAGGAAGAAGAGGAGCAGCGCGAAGAGCGGCGCGAGGGCGAAGGGGAAAGCGGCGAGGAGGTCGAAGCGGTGCAGGGCGCGCAGCGCGGCGCCGCCGCAGAAGATCGCGGCGAGCGTCGCCTGGAACGCGAGCAGGAACCTCTCCCTCTTGTCCCCGGCGCGCGCGCCGGGCCACGCGGCGACGACGTTGAACGCGAGTGCGGCGGCGGTGAGCAGGAGCCCGCCGCGGCGGAAGCTCGCGAGGTCGAGGTGGTGGGGCACGCGCAAGCGCGCCATGAACTCCCAGTCGCGCGCGGTGGCGTCGCCGTTCGTGCCGGCCGCGACGACGAGCTGGACGACGCCGGGCGCCGCCGCGACGGCGAGCGCGACCGCGGCGCGCACCAGCGCGCGCCCGCCCGGCCGCTGCGCGAGCAGCCCCGCGCCGAGCGCGGCGCCCGCCGAGAGGCCGATCGCCGGGTGGATCGTGAACGCGGCGCCGGCCAGCAGCGCCGCGCGCGTCGACCGTCCGTCGAGCGCGGCGACGATCCCCTCGAAGGCGAGCCAGAGGGCGACGCACTTCGACTCGAACGTCCCGATCGCCCACGCCTCCCCGACCAGCGCCTGGTCGTAGAGGAGCCACGCGGCGAGCGCCGCCGCGGCGAGCAGCGGCGGGACGGCGAGCCGCGCCGCGAGACGCAGCAGCGCGCGCACGCTCAAGAGCCAGAAGACGATCCGGCCGGTCCACGCGACGACCGCGATGGGGGCGATCGCGCAGAGCGGGCCGAACAGACCGTTGAAGATGGCGCGCTCGTGGAAGCCGCCGCTGAAGGTCCAGTCGCCGGCGAGGAAACGCGCGTCCCACGACTTCTGCAGTGACGCCATGTAGACCGGCTCGTTGCCGGCCGGGAACGGCAGCGCCCAGAGCAGGGCGACGTGCGCGAGCACGAACAGGGCGGCGGCGATCCAGGCGACCGAACCACGCCAGCGCCCCGCATCCTCTCCGGCCATCCGTCCCCCCGCGTTCACCGCCCGGCGACCCATTCGCTTTTCCCATCCCGCCGGACGACGCGCAGATTAGAACACGAGGCTGCAGGCGTGCTCACGCCGTGGACGCCTTCGCGTCGCGACCGGAGCCGTCGATCGCGGAGGTGGGCGTCGACCCCCCGGCCCGAGCTCATGCGATATCTGCTCGTCAATCACGTCGCGTTCGGTCGCACCGCGTCGCCGGAGCGGCTGCAGGTCGGCGACCTCTGGCTCGAGGACCTCCGGGCGCAGGCGCGCGCCATCGGGCGCTTCGGCACCCTGATGGTCGCGGCGCCCCTGGTCGACCACCTCGATCCCGAGACGAGCGCCAGCTTCAACGTGGTCGAGTTCCAGCCGCGCGACCTCGGCGTCGAGTTCGTCCCGCTGCCGCACTCGATCTCCATGCGCGACTACCTCTCCGTGCGCGGCGACCTGCGGCGCCGCCTGAAACAGGCGATCCGCGCCGCGACCGTCGTGCAGGCCGACTCGGGCGGCTATCCGTTCGCGCTCGGCTCGATCGTCTGGCCGCTCGCCCGCTCGGCCCAAAGGAAGCGCATCTGGGTCTTCGACGGCGCGGACCCTTTCCCGCGCCTCGAGCTCGCCGTCCGCGAGGAGCGGTCGCTGCTGAAGCGGATCGGCAAGCGGTCGCTGGTCAGCTCGTTCCACCGCTTCTGCGCCAACGCCATTTCCGAGGCCGACCTCGTCTTCACCCACAATTCGTCGGTGGTCGAGCGCTTCAAGCCGTGGTGGAACGCGCGCTGCCACTCCTTCACGCGCTCGTTCGTGACCGACGGAAACCTGCTCACCGCCGCCGAATTCGAAACGACCACGGCGCGGCTGCGCGAGCGGACCGGGCCGCTCAAGCTGGTCGTGGCGGGGCGGCAGATCCTGATCAAGGGCACCGACCAGGTGATCCGCGCGCTGGCCATCGCGCGCGAGCGCGGCGTGCAGTGCACGCTCGACGTGATCGGCGACGGCGAGGACCTCCCGAAGTTCCGCGAGCTGGCGCATGCGCTCGGCGTCGACGGCTCGGTGCGCTTCGTCGGCAAGGTCGCCTACGGGAAGGCGCTCTTCGAGGCGTGGGAGCGTGCGCACGTGCTGGTCATCACCAACCTCACCGCCGAGACCAGCCGCAACGTGCTGCTCGGCGCGGCGCGCGGACTGCCGCTGATCATGTACCGCAACCCCGGCGTCGACCCGCTGGTCGGGCCGCGCGGCGCGGCGTGGCTGGTGCTGATCGTTGACGTCGTCGCGCTCTCCGAGGCGTTCGTTCGCTTCGCGCGCGAGCGCGACGAGCTCGTCACGCTGGCGCGCATGGGCTGGCAGCTCGCGGCCGAGAACACGCTCGACGCCTGCCACCGGCGGCGCGCCGAGCTCGCCGCCGAGCTCCCCACGAACTGACGGCGCGGTTCCCTACGGCTGCGCGCGCCGCCAGCGGGCGACGGCGCGTCGCGCGCGCCGCTCGCGGGCGTCGTCGGAGGCGAGCGCGACCACGTCGCCGAGCGCCGGGCTCTCCTCGTCCGGCGCGACGGCGCGCCCGAACGGGAGCGCGAGGAGCCGTCCGAGCAGGCGCACCGCCGACGGCGCCGCCGCGTGCACGCGCCGGCTGCGCAGCACTTCGTCGAGAGTGAGCGGCGTGCAGGCGGGCAGCCCGCGCGCGAGCGCGCCGGGGGGCGGCACGTCGAGCACGTCGCGCGCGAAGGCGACGGTGCGCACGAGCCAGGTCCACGCCTCGTCGTCGCGGAGCAGCGGCTCGAGCCGGCCGCGCTCGAGGCGATCGCCGTGGTCGCGCAGGACGAGCGCCGCGTCGACGATCCACGCGAGCAGGTGGCCGACCGCTCGGCGGTGGCCGTTCATGTGGACCACGAGGTGGACGAGCAGCGCGTTCGGCTCGAGCGTGGCGATGCGGGTGCTCTCGAGGAAGCGCGGCTTCACCGTCTCGGTCCAGGTCGCGCGCGGCCGCCCCTCGAAGAGGCGGAAGCGGTGGGCGAGGTCGAGCTTCTGCCCGTCGGCGCCGACGAAGTTGGTCGCGTCCTTCTCCTGCACGGCCCGCCGCCAGCCGAGCCGCGCGAGCGCCGCGGCGGCGCGCTCCCGCTCGCCCTCCTCGACCAGGAGGTCGACGTCGCCCATCGGACGGGCGGCGAGCGCGGGATAGAGCGTGTTCACGAGCGCGGCGCCCTTCAGCACGACCGGCTCGATCCCGTCGCCGCGCAGCGCCGCGAGGGCGTCGTCGAGCCCGCGCATCGCGACGAAGTTGCGGACGAAAGTCGCGCGGAACGCCGCGCGCACGGCGTCCGCGAAAGGTGCGGGCGCCTGCGCCAGGAGTTCTTCGCCGAGCGCGTGGCCGGCGAGTGGAAGCAGGCGGTGCGACGCGAGGATCGCCGCGGCGCGCGACCACTCCTCGGAAAGCGCCGCGGCCGCGGCCCCCGCCAGGTCGGGATCGGGCGGATCGCCGTCGCGCCGGCAGCAGGCGCGCAGCAGCGCCGGCACGAGTTGCGGGGCGCCGCTCACGCGAGCAGCGCCTCGACGCGCGCGGCCGTCTCCGCGAGACGGGCGAGGTCGTCGCCGCGGACCAGTCGATGGGAGCTCGTGGAGCGGACGAGCGCGCTCACTTGGTGGAAGTGGCGCGCGCCGGTGCCGGTGCGGTGGGCGAGGTCGTAGCGCGCGCCGTAGGTGTGGCGCACCACCTCGAGGAAGGCCGCCGGCGCGGCGAGCGGCGCGAGCGAGGGCTCGGTGCCGGCGGAGGCGACCAGCAGCGTCGT
>DAINBU010000121.1:0-14121 GCA_036732755.1 Planctomycetota bacterium | reverse complement strand
ATGCGCGCGCCGTGCATCTCCCGTGGCGCAGCAACGACGTCGGACGTCGTTCGAGAACGTTGCGAAGAGGCCGCGGGGAGAAGGCTTCGTGGCCTCTTCACCCCCGCCCTCGACGTCCGCTCCAGTTGCCCCCGCCGCTTCGCTGGGAATGCGGCGCACGGAACGGCTCGGTCCGGTCTGAGGCGGCGAGGTGGGCCCTAGGGCTTGAGCACGCCGTAGTGGACGAGGTAGCGCCAGACGAAGTCGTTCAGGATCGGGTCGTACTGCATCTTCGCGAGCACCGGGTCGGACATGCTGCGGTGGAGCTCGACGCCGTAGCTGAAGGCCGACTCGCTCGGCCGCAGGTCGAGCAGCAGCGAGCAGATGCTCTGCAGCGCGTAGCCGCTCGCGTTCGCCTTGCCCAGGGTGTCGCCCGGCAGCGTCAGCGCCGTGACGCTGCTGTCGTCGCCGTCGCCCTCGAAGACGTCGGTGATGTAGTACTCGCCCGTGCTCTTGCAGTAGTCGTCGGGCAGGCCGCGCCGCGCGTAGTGGTAGATGTCGGGCGCGCGCCCGAGCAGGTCGCCGATCAGCGGGTCGCTCGGGTCCTTCTCGCGCAGGTAGTGCACGAAGCTGCCGTAGCTCTGCGACATCTCTCGCAGGTCGGTCCACATCTGCGACATGTAGCCGTACTGCGCCTTGTCGGACGACTTGCCGGCGGCCCACGTGATCATGAAGCCGTCGGGGTTGGTCTCGCTCCCCTCCGGCGTGCCGAGCGGCGCCTGCCAGCCGAGCGTCGCGGTGCTCACGCCGAAGTCGTTGTCCTGCTGGTAGACGACGTGCGACCACTGGTACTGGATCAGGTGGAGCCAGTCCTCGAGGTCCTGGTTCGGCTCGACCTGCAGGATCGACTCGGCGCAGTTGGCGAGCGCGCCGAACGTGCCGCACACGAAGTTGCCGAAGGGCTGCACGTTGGGCGACGCCTTCGGGTCCAGCAGCGTCGCGGCGGCGTGCTTCGCGCTGTCGAGCAGGCAGGTCTCGCCGCGCGTGAAGCCCCAGTCGGGGATCACCTGCATGAAGGTGTGCTTGCTGCCGTCGTAGAAGTTGTTCTTGTTGGTGACCGGCGCCGTCGCGTTGCGCACGGCCGCGCGATCCTTCAGCGCGCCGTCGTCGATGGTCCAGAACATCTTGTCGGCCTTGTAGACCGCCTCGAACCACGAGTTCAGCGCCGCGCCGCCGTGGCCGGTGAGCAGCCACTGGTAGAAGCGCTGCGTCTCCTCCCAGTTGTTGTTGCCGCCGCCGGTGCCGCCCGCGTAGCGGTAGACCGTCTTCACCGGGTCGAAGTTGACCGCGCCGGGCGTCCGCATGCCGCTGTGCGAGATGTAGTCGGCCATCTCGGCGGTCGAGACGAGGTGCCACGGCCAGACGTCGGCCTGGTCGTAGGCCCACGCGTCGGCGCGCGCGGCGAGCGGGTAGTCGAAGGAGGCGGCGGCCGCGAAGGGGTCGGCGGCCGGGCCCGCCTCGGGAACGAGCCAGAAGACGCGCGTCTCGGAGCTCGCGTAGGTCAGCGGGTAGTTGAAACTGTCGCCGCTCCGCTCGTGCGGGAAGATGCCGATCTCGATGCGGCCGTCGCCGCCGGCGGAGAGCTCGACCGGCCAGGTGCGGCAGGCGTGCTCGATGCCGGCCAGGACGCCGCGCCCGGTCGCGTCGCAGTTGAGCTCGAGAAAGGTCGGGTCGGAGTACTCCGACTCCGTGCTGCGCCAGCCGTTGGCGGCGCTGCCGGTGAACCACGTCGCGCCGATGCGGATGCTCGTCCCCTCGAGCGCGAAGTCGTCGGGCGCGTTGCGCTGCAGGAAGCCCTTGTACGCCGACGAGTTGTAGTCGATCGCGATCGCCTTGTCGGTGCGCCGGCAGAAGCCGAGGTTCAGGAGCGCGTCCTGCCCGCTGCCGATCGAGCCGGTGATCAGCTCGCCGGACCAGCCGTTCGTCGCGGGCCGCGGCATGCGCAGGTCGAACGTGCCCGTCTCGTTCAGCGCGCCGCGGATCGTGAGCCCGCGGAAGAGCAGGTGCTGCGGGAAGGAGAGGCTCGTGTCGCGCAGCGACACGGTCGCGCGCATCGTCGTCTGGCCGCGCACGAACTCGAGGTAGAAGCGCAGGTAGACGCGGTCGGCGTCGTCGGGCGAGCCGCTGCGCGTGAGGACGCCGTCGACCTCGATCTCGGCGCGCACCGGCCCGTTGCGGCGCAGCGTCACCGCCTGCTTGTGCCAGGTCCACTCGGCGTCGGCGTCGTCCCAGAAGTGGGGGCGGAAGCCGGCGGCGGTCGAGAAGACCTCGCGTCCGCCGACCTGGTAGCTCTGGAAGAGGTCGTCCCGCGCGGCGTCGAGGGTGATCGTCGCCGCGCCGGTCGCGACCGTCGTCACGGTCCCGCTCACCGACGCGAGCGCGGCGCCGCCGAAGTTGCCGCTCCCCTTGTCGACCGAGACGCCCGTCTTCCACTGGCCGGCCGCGAGGTCGGTCAGGTACTCGCAGAGGACCCACTTGCAGCTGCCGTCGCTCCACCAGGCGAGCGAGGAGAACTGGCCGGTCACCGGCCCGCCGCGCAGCGTGAGCTGCGGGACGCCGTTCTTCTCCCAGACCTGGCCCTTCGGCATGGGCAGGCCGACGCGCACCGGCTGCGCCCAGCGGTCCCAGCCCGGCCGGTCGGACGGGAGGACCTCCTGCGTGGTGAGCGGGATCGGGAAGGTGATCGTGTTCCCGCCGCCGCCCGACGCGATCGCGTGGGTCGTCACCATCGACGTGAAGCGGCGCCCCTTCGGCGTCATCACGTAGCCCTGGAGGTAGAGCGTCTTGCCGGCCGAGCCGGCGGGCGTGACCGCGCTGTACGTGTTCGCGCCGACTTGGATCGTGTGGCCGTAGACGAGGTCGGGCGCCATGCAGCCCTGCAGGCCGACGTGCGCCATGTCCTGGACGTAGACGCTCTCCGAGACGATCAGCGCCTGGCCCCAGGCGCCGGCCGGCACGTTCTTGAAGGCGATGTGGCAGGGCTGCCCCTCGACCACCTGGTCGACTTCGAGGTACATCGGCCGCTCGCCGGTCACGAACGAGCCGACCTGCATCTGCGCCGCCGCGCGGCCGGTCGCGACGAGGGTCGCGAGCGCGAGCGCGGCGAAGGCCTTGCGGGATCCCGGGTGCAACTTCATCGAGGGTGCTTCCGTCCGATTCGGGGTGTCGAACCGGGGAGCACTTCGGAGCCGGCCGGTACAAGCTGTAGGAGAGGGACGCGGAAGGCTTTTCCGGGTGTCCGGCCACGCGGGAGATCGCGGGAATCCTCACGCCGCGGGCGCGCGGCCGATGCGCGCCCGCGGCGCGCGCGTCACGGCTGCTTCAGTCCGTAGTGGACGAGGTAGCGCCACATGAACTGCTGCAGGATCGGGTCGTTCACGAGCGCGTCGAAGACCGGGTTCGACATGCTGCGCTGCTGCTCGACGCCGTAGGAATACGCCGTCTCCGACGGCCGCGCCGCCAGCAGGAAGTTCACCACGCTCTGGTTCGAGTACCCGCACGAGTTGGGGGCGTCGAGCTCGTCGCCCGGCGGCCAGAGCGGGTCGATGTCGGGGTTGCCGGCGTCGCCCGCGACGACGTCGGTGATGTAGTACTCGCCGGTCGACGCGCAGTGGTCGTCGGGCACGCCGCGCCGCGAATAGTAATACCAGTCGTCGGCGCGCGCGAGGAGGTCGGCGAGCAGCGGCGCGTGCGGCGCGATCTGCCGCAGGTGCCACCAGTAGCGGTGGAACGCCTGCGCCTCGCCGCGCACGTCGGTCCAGCCCTGCGTCATGTACCCGTAGAGGTTCTTGTCCGACGCCTTGCCCGACGCCCAGCTGATCATCCAGCCGTCCGGGTCGCTCGCGCTCCCGGTCGGCGTGCCGAGCGCGGCCTGCCAGCCGACCACCGACGTGTCGATGTTCCAGCGGTTCGACTGCTTGTAGGTCACGTGCGCCCACTGGTCGCACACGTCGTACGTCCACTTCTCGAGCGGATAGTTGGGCGCGAGCTCGAGGATCGCGCAGGCGGCCTGCACCACCGCGCCGTACGTGCCCGACACGAAGTTGCCGAGCGGCTGCACGTTGCGCGAGATCTCCGGGTCCATCAGCGTCTCGGCGAAGTTGCGCGCGGAGTCGAGCAGCAGCGTCTCGCCGCGCACGAAGGCCCAGTCGGGGACCGCCTGCAGGAAGGTGTGCTTGGAGTTGTTGTAGAAGTCGTCCTTGGGCGTGACGGGCGCGGACGGGTTGCGGATCGTCTGCCGGTTCGCGAGCACGTCGTCGTCGATCGTCCAGGCCATCTTGTCGGCCTTGTAGATCGCCTCGTAGAGGCTCGAGAAGTAGGCCGCGTCGCCCTCGCCGCGCAGCCACTGAACGAAGCGGCGCGACTCCTCCCAGTTGTTGTTCCCGCCGCCCGTGCCGTTCGAGTAGCGGTAAACGGTCCGCATCTCGTTGACCGTCGGCGTCACCGCCTGGCGCAGGCCGGCGTGCGCGCAGTAGGCGTCGACCTCGTCGTGGGTGATCAGCCGCCACGGCCAGACCTGCGCCTGGTTGTAGACCGAGAGATCCGCGCGCGCGGTGAGAGGGAAGTCGAAGCGCTTGGCGACGCCGATCGGGTCGCCCGCCGCCGCGTCCTCGGCGACGAGGAAGAAGGTGCGCGTCTCGCAGCTCGCGTAGGTGAGCGGATAGTCGTGCGGGTCGGCGGGGTCCTTGTGCGGCAAGATGCCGATCTCGAAGCGGCCGTCGCCGCGCGCGGTCATCGAAACGGGCCAGTGCAGTTTGGCGTGCTCGGGGCCGAACAGGACGCCGTGGCCGCTCGCCGCGTTCATCTCGACGAACGCCGGCTCCGCGAACTCGGTCGGGTCGGTCCAGCCGCCCGACGCGGCGTCGCCGGTGAAGGTCGTGGCGCCGATGCGCGCGCGCACGCCGCTGATCGCGAAGTCGTCGGCTCCGAAGCGCTGGATGAACGGCATGTAGCGCGACCAGTTGGCGTCGTCGCAGAGTTCGTACTTGGAGGCGCGCGCGAAGCCCTGGAAGTAGCTGGCGTCGTCGCCCGCCGTCGCGAGGCTGCCCGACCAGGTCGCGGTCGCCTCGTCCGCGCCGTCGGGCTGCGGCACTTTCACGGCGTAGGCGCCGCCGTCGGCGAGCTTCGCGCCCCACGTGAAGCCGCGGAAGAGCAGGTGCTGCGGGAAGCGGACGCTGGTGTCGCGCAGCGACGCGGTGACCCGCACCGAGCTGCCGCCGGCGTACGCCTCGATCAGGAAGCGGACGTAGATGCGGTCGGCGTCGTTGGCGTCGCTCGTGCGCGTGAAGCAGCCGCCCACCTCGACCTCGGCGCGCACCGGCCCGTTGCGGCGCACCTTCACCAGCATCTTGTGCCACGTCCACTCCTGGTCGCCGTCGTCCCAGAAGTGGGGGACGCCAGGGTAGGAACGGTCGAACCACTCGGTCCCGTTGCGCTGGAACGACGTGAAGAGCTCGGGCTGGCTCGCGTCGAGCACGAACTTGAGCGCGCCGGTGTCGACGGTCGTCGCGCTGCCGCTCACCGACGCGAGGCCGGCGCCGCCGAAGTTGCCGCCGCCCTTGTCGACGTCGTAGTTGGTGTTCTTGGCGCCCGCCGAGACGTCGGCGAGGTACTCGGCGAGCGCCCACTTGACGCTCCCGTCGGGCCACTTCGCGAGCGTCGCGAACTGCGCGGCCGGCGTACCGCCGGTGACCGTGAGCTGCGGGACGCCGCCGGACTCGAACACCTGTCCGATCGGGAGCGGGATCCCGACGCGCACCGGTCCCTGCGACCAGTCCTGTCCGCTCACGCCGCCCGGCAGCACCTGCATCGTCTTGAGCGGGAGCGGAAACTGGACGTTCACGGCGTCGCCGCCCGGATCGGTGCCGGGCGAGATCACTTGCGCGGTCACCATGCTGGAGAAGCGCGGCCCGTTCGGCGTGCCGACGACTGCCTGCAGGAAGAGCGTCACGCCCGCCATGCCCACCGGCACGGTGCCGGTCACGCTGCCGGCGCCGACGTCGAAGACGACTCCCTTCTTCAATTCCGGCCCGAACCAGCCGGGGATGCCGCGCGTGGTGTAGTCGACCGGCGAGTAGGCGGTGCTCGCGACGATGAAGACGTCGTTCGATCCGGACGGGACGCTGCGCACGGAGAGCGAGTAGTCCTCGCCCGCCACCAGCGGCGAGAGCTCGATGTACATCGCCCGTTCGCCGTCGACGAACGAGCCGATGCGCGCCTGCGCGGCGGCGTCCGGCGCGAGGCACGAGGAGAGCGCGACGATCGCGGCGAGGAGCGTGCGCGGGAAAACGACGGCACGGCTCAAGGAGGCCTCCCTTCCCAGGTGGTACTCAAGGCGTCGCCCGCAAGGTGGGAGCGCGATCCGCTGCTCGACATCGCCGGCGCAGGGACGGGATGCGATCGAGATCGACGGTCCCCGCCCGTTGCGGACGCAAGACGGTCGGAACGGGAGGCGACTCTTCGAAGGAATCAGCGCAAACGTTGCGGTTCGCTGCTCCCGGTTTTGGTCGATCCGTTCGCGACGTCCCGGGCGTCATGGACCGCTTCGCCGCCAACGATCGTCATCAGGACGCGGGCGGCGAGGAGCTCGCGCGGTTCGCACACCAGCGGATCGACCGAGGTCGCGACGAGGTCGGCGAGGAAACCGGGTGCGATGCGGCCCTTGCGGTCCTCCTCGAACGCCGCGTACGCGCCGGCCGACGTGACGCTCGCGAGCGCCTCCTCGCGCGTCAGGCACTGCGCCGGCGTGAACGGCGCCGCGAGCCGCTCCTCTTCGTCGAGGCGCGTCACCGCCGCGTAGAGGTTGCGCAGCGGCGCGATCGGCTCGACCGGCGCGTCGGTCCCGTTGCAGAGCGTCGCGCCGGCGTCGAGGAGCGACCGCCAGGCGTACGCCTCGCGCTCCGCGCGCGCGGCGCCGAGCCGGTCGACCGCCCATGGCGCGTCGGAGGTCGCGTGGCGCGTCTGCACCGACGCGATCACTCCGAGTTGACGGAAGCGCGGCATGTCGGCCGGCGCGACGACCTGCGCGTGCTCGATGCGGAAGCGGTGGTCGGGCCGCGGCGCGCCGGGATGGGCGCGCGACCATCCTTCGAGGGCCTTCTGATAGGCGTCGAGCACGCGCCGGTTCGCGGCGTCGCCGATCGCGTGGGTGCAGACCTGGAATCCGGCCGCGAGCGCGCGCGTCGCGACGTCGGTCAGCCGCTCCTCCGGGTTCTGGAACAGGCCGCGGTGGCCGGGCCGGTCGGCGTAGACCTCGAGCAGCGCTGCGCCGCGCGAGCCGAGCGCTCCGTCCGCGTAGAGCTTGACCGCGCGCACCGTGAGGAAGCCGCCGCCGCCGTCGAGCGACGGACCGCGCGCGAACCATTCGGCGACGAGCGCCTCGTCGGAGCCGTCGACCATCGCATCGACGCGGACGGTGAGGCGGTGCTGCTCCGCGGCGCGGCGCAGGCGCGCGAGCTCGGCGCGCCCCTCGCCGGCGTCGTGGAGCGTCGTGATGCCGTGGCGGCGGCACTCGGCGAGAGCGGCGGCGAGCGCCTCCTCGTCCTCGTCGTCGGACGGCGGCGGGATCGCCTTCTCGATCAAGTCGACGGCGGCGTCGACCAACACGCCGCTCGGCGTCCCGTCGGCGCGGCGCACGATCTCGCCGCCTTCCGGGTCGCGCGTGCGGACGTCGATGCCCGCCAGCGCGAGCGCGCGCGCGTTGGCGAGCGCCGCGTGGCCGTCGATTCGCTGCAGGAGAACCGGATGATCGGGGACGGCGGCGCTGAGTGCTTCGTGGTCGGGGAAGACGTGCGCGGGCCAGCGGTTCTGGTCCCAGCCGCGGCCGAGGATCCAGCGGCCGGCGGGGGTTTTCGCCGCGCGCTCGCGCGTCCGCGCGACGACTTCGTCGAAGTCGCGCGTGCCCGAGAGGTCGAGGCGCCGCAGCGAGCGGCCGACGCCGAAGAGGTGGGCGTGGCTGTCGATGAAGCCGGGGAGGAGGCAGGCTCCCGCCTGCAGATCGATGCGCCGCGTCGAAGGTCCGACGAGCGGCGCGACGTCGCGCTCTTCGCCGACGGCGACGATGCGCGCGCCGCGGATCGCGACGGCGTGCGCGACCGGCCGCGCCGGGTCGAGCGTCCGCACGACCGGCGCCGTGACGACGAGGTCGGCCGGCTCGCCGCCGCCGCCGTCGCGGCCGCCGCCGTCGCGGCCGACGCAGCCGGCCAGCGCGAGCGCGAGCGCGCGGTGCGTCGCGCAGCGAGCGGTGCGTCGCGCAGATCCGTCCGTCGCGGCCGAGCTCATGGCGTCCTCCCGATCGACGTCGCACGTTCCGCTACCATACGACCCTTCGTTGCGGTCCCGCGCGTGACGCGGCGGCCGCTTCGATCGAGGGAGAAGAGCCGATGGCCGCCGCTTCCGATCCGTCCGGCGATTCCGTCTCGCGCCGCGCTTTCCTCTCGACCGTCGCGGCGGCCGCGTCGACCGCCGCGCTCGCGCCGGCCCTGGCCGCGCGGCCGGCGGCGCAGGAGAAGGCTCCGGCCGCTCCGCCGGCGGCAGGGGGCGCGATCTGCGTCTCCTCGAGCAACGGCGTGGCCGCCGTCGCGAAGGCCTACGAGGAGATGGCGAAGGGGACGGCGCCGGTCGAGGCGGCGGTCGCGGGCGTCAACATCAACGAGCTCGACCCCGAGGACAACACGGTCGGCTACGGCGGCCTGCCGAACGAGGAGGGCGTCGTCGAGCTCGACGCGGCCGTCATGGACGGTCCGAGCCACCGCGCCGGCGCGGTCGCGTCGCTGCGCAACATCAAGACGCCGTCGCGCGTGGCGCTGCTCGTCATGAAGCGGACCAACCACCTGCTGCTGGTGGGCGAGGGGGCGCTGCGCTTCGCGAAGTCGCACGGCTTCCCGGAGGAGAACCTCCTCACCGAGAAGTCGCGCAAGCTGTGGCTCTACTGGAAGGAGACGCTGAACGACAAGGACAACTGGATCCCGCCGAGCGACGACGAGATCGCCAAGGATCCGGTCCTGAAGAACCGCCCGACCGGGACGATCCACCTCTCGGCGCGCAACGCGGCGGGCGACCTCGGCTGCTGCACGACCACGAGCGGGCTCGCCTGGAAGATCCCGGGCCGCGTGGGCGACTCCCCGATCGTGGGCGCCGGCCTCTACTGCGACAACGAGGTCGGCTCGGCCGGCGGCACCGGGCGCGGCGAGTCGGCGATCCTCGCGTGCGCGGCGTTCGCGATCGTCGAGCGCATGCGCGGCGGCCGGGCGCCGCTCGACGCCTGCCTCGACGTCCTGGGACGCGTCGTCGACCAGAGCCGGAAGAACGGCCACGCCGATCGCGACGGGCGCCCCGATTTCAACCTCGCGGTCTATGCCGTCGGCAAGGACGGCCGCCACGGGGCGGCCGCGCTGCTCTCGAAGACCGAATGCGCGGTGGCCGACGCGAGCGGCGCGCGTCGAGAGCCGTGCGCCTTCCTCTTCGAGAAGAAAGGTTGACGCAGCGCCCGCGCGGGCCCGCGCGTGCGCGACCGCGCTTCCGCATCCTTGCGTCGCGCCGCGCGCCGCGATATCAACGCGCGCTCTTCGGCGCCGAGGACCGGCCGATGTGCCGGCCCGGAGGGGCGAAGTTCGTCGCCACGTCTTCTCATGCCCCGTCCCGATCGGCCCCTCATGGCGGAGGTGCCGGCCGCGCCGCGAATCCCCGCATCCGCGGGTCGAGGACAGGAATGGCCACGCGCAAGAAGGTTTCGTCGACGTCCGCGTCCGCCGACGCGGCCCAGCCGCGCACCCGCAAGTCGGGCGCGCGCGCCGCGAAGAAGGCGGCGCCGGCGCGCACGGTGCGGCGGCGCGCGAAGTCCGCGGAGGACGCGGACGAAGAGGAGGCCGGCTCGAACCACGTCGCGCGCGCCGCGCGCGTCGCGGCGACCGAGGCGGCCGAAAAGGTCGTCGCGCCGAAGACCGTCGCGCCGCGCGCGCTCGCGCCGGCGACCGTGGCCCCTCCCCCTGCGTCCTCGAATCGTATGGAGAAGCGCGCCGTGGTGAACGCTCCGCCCTCGCCGGTCCGCGCCGGGCCCCGGCCGTTCGTGGTCGCGCGCGGCGAGGATCCGATCCGGGTCTTCTCGGAGACGCTCAAGCACTCCGGCTTCTTCGAGGCGATCGAGAATGCGCAGATCAAGTCGGGCAAGCGCCGCGAGCTCTACGAGGTCGCGTGCAAGGTCGACTTCATGCGCGCGGTCCGGGTCGAGAACGAGCCGGTCTCGTACGTCGACCCGCGCTTGGTGAAGCACCTCTTCGACCAGCTCCTCGACCGCGGCTTCCGCATCCTGCGCGTCGTCGAGGTGCGCAACGACCTGTCGCGCTACCTGGTGCGCCGTTCCGTGAAGGAGGTCGGCAAGGCGCTCGGGTACGACGAGTCGTGCTACGAGCTGCGCGACCTCGCCGACGAGCTCACTCCCATCGACCTCGGCGCCGCCGGCCGGCGCGCGACGGGGCGCATCTGGAAGGCGGCCGACTACCGCATCGTCTTCGCGAAGAACCGCACCGACGAGGCGTTCGGGCCGGCGCTCGCGCTCTGGAACGTCTGGCACACGCTGGCGACGCCGACCGACCTGATCGCGCTCGAGTACGGCATCGACCCGTCGGAGTTCACGCTCGCGATGCTCGAGAAGTGCCCGGTCCACTTCGCGCTGATCGACGCGATCCACGCGCGCGACGGGTCGCCCGGCAACGTCGTCCCGTACGACGCGCTGCGCGACGGCGAAGGCGGGAGCGACGGCGCGCAGGTGCACCGGCCGGGCACGATCCTGGCCGGCACCGAGCTGCTCGCCGTCGAGGCGGCCGGCCAGCGCATGCAGGGAATCGATCCGGGCGCCGACCCGATCTTCCTCCAGAAGCTGCGCAAGGCGACCGGCTGGCGCCCGCCGACCGAGGTCGAGGGGCTGCCGCAATTCCCCGGGTGGAAGGGGATCGGCACCAAGATCCGCGACGCGTTCGGCGCCGACAAGCTGGTCGAGAACACGCGTGTCGGCCTCTACGCGACGCTCTCGCAGGTCGACGGGCGGCTCTTCTCGCCGCAGCCGAGCGCCTACCAGCTGATCCGCCTGCGCGTGAAGGTCGAGCAGTGGGTCGACGACCTGCGCCGCCGCAAGGGGCTGCCGGCCGCGGGAGTGCCCGCGTTCGCGCCCGACGTCGGAGCGGCCGGAGCGGCCGGCGCGGCCAGTGCGGCCAGCGCGGGGCCGAGCGCCCCGCCGCCCGCGAATCCCGCCTCATTCGGCGAGTGAGAGCAGCGCCGAGATCTCGGTCGATTCGCGCAGGAAGTTCGAGCCCTCGCCGATGCGCGCGGTGGGGGGCGCCGAACGGGGCTCGTAGACGAGGCCGAGCGCAAGCGTCGCCGCGACGCGCTCCGCCGAGGCCGCCTTGCCCTCCTTCAGCAGCGCCAGCAGCGGCTCGAGCGCGGTCGGGTCGCGCGTGAGGCCGAGCGACTCGATGTAGGCGGCGCGCTCGCCGGTGGTGGGGCCGCGCGCGCCGTGCAGGACGTGGATCAGGGCGCTCGCCCCGACCGGGTCGAGGCGCGCGAGCGCGCGCGCCGACTGCATGCGCACGTCGGGATTGTCGTCGTCGTTCATCACGCGCGTGAGGACGCTGATGCAGCCGGGGCGCGCGAGCAGGTAGAGCCCGGTGACCGCGTAGGCGCGCAGGTCGGGCGAGGAGCCGCGCAGCGCGAGGTCGGCCAGCGGCTCGAGCGCGCGCAGCTGGCCGGTCAGGCCGAGCGCGATCGCGAGCCCGCACTTCTCGTCGAGCAGGCGCGCGTCGCGCAGCGAGTCGAAGAGCGGCGCCGCCGTCTGCGGCGCGCCGCTCCGCCGCGCCGCGAGTCCGAGCGCGAGGTGGGCGAAGGTCCGCTCGTCGGCGCTCGGCCGCTCGAGCATGCGGTCGATGCGCAGCTCCGCGGTCCGCCCGCCGATCTGGCCGAGCGAGAGGAGCAGGAAGCGGGCGACCAGCGCATTCCCCTCGCGCTCCTGCGCCTTCAGCATCGAGCGCAACGCGACGGCGTCGTTGGGGTCGACCAGCGAGCCGAGCGCGAGCGCGGCCGCGGTGCGCACCTCGGTGTCGAGGTCGCGCTCCTCGAGGAACTGCAGCACGGCCGGCGCGGTGGCGCGCACGCCCAGCTGGCCGAGCGCGGCGACCGCGGTGCTGCGGATCAAGCCCGGCTCGCCGTGGTCGCGCGCGATCGCGATCAGCCGGTCGGCCGCGTCGGGGTGGCCGGAGAGCCCGAGCGCCTGGATGGCGAGCGCGCGGTACTGCATCGGGACGGTGCGGTCGACCACCCATTCGCCGAGCAGGCGCGGCACCGACCGCTCGCCGCGCGCGGCGAGCAGGATCGCGGCGACGGCGCGCGCGCGGTCGCGGTCGCCCGCGGTCGCGCCGACCGCCGCCTCGCCGGCGACGCAGCGCAGCAGGTGGTAGTGCTCGGAGGAGCCGTCGGCGAGCGTCGACGCGAGCAGCGTCTGGTCGCGCACCTTGCGGTGGCCGTCGGAGAGGAGCTGGCCCACGTCCTCGGAATTCGACTCGACGCCGACGCGCGCGAGCGAGATCGCCGCGATGCCGCGCACGCGGTCGTCGGGATCGTGCAGCAGCTTGCCGAGCGCCGCGGCGACGTCGGTGCGGTAGAGGTCGCGCTTCTGCGCGCGCAGCGACAGGTCGAGCAGGTGGGGCGGCAGTCCCGAATGGGCGTCGGCGGCGGAGACGGGCTGCGGCTCGTAGCGGAACAGGTTGCGGTCGAGCCAGACGCGCCAGACGATCTGCGTCGGCTCGAGCGGGGGCGTCGGCTTGGAGGTGTTCTCGTTGCGGGCGCCGCCGGTCTGCGGCAGGTCGCTCCCGCCGACGTGGCCGGGCTGCGGGGACTTGGGGTCGATCGTCGTGGGCGGGATCGACGGGCTCTCGGGAGCGCGCTGCTTTGGCTTGCCGCCGGGTCCTTCGTCGCCCCTCCCCTGCGCGAAGAGCGGGGCGGGGGAGAGCGTCCCGGCGAGGACGGAGAGCAGCAGGGCGACCATGCCCGACGACCGCTCGGAAATGTTGAACCAGCCGCTGCCCATCACCAGATCGCTCCAGGAGCGCGTCCGAGGGCAGCACAGTCAATGCCGCAACCCATTCGGAGTCGCTGAGGAGCCCCCCGAGGGGCCGCCGGAAGATATCGCCTCGGAGCTTCCCGTTCGGGCGGCCCAGGTGGGCGACACCGCGCAATCGCCCGGCGCCAATGCGCTCGGCGCTGGAGTCCCGAATCGCAGGGCGCTTGCATGGCACGACCATGCGAAGAGCCCGCTTCCCGCCGCCGCGCCCCATCCTCCGGTTCCTGGTGGCGGCGGCCTGTGCCGCGTCGACGGGGCATTCGGGGTGTCGCCGCGGCGAGGCGGCCGACCCCGGGCCGGCGAAGCCGCCGGCCGCGACGCGGCTCGGCCTCTCGGTCGCCGACAGCTCCGACCCGCGGATCGACGCGCTGCGCGCGGCGGCGGCCGACGCCCATGTCGAGCTCGTCGTCGGCGGCAAGGGAGTGAAGCCGCAGCCGCTGCAGGTGGCGGAGCTGCTGCAGGCGAAGGTCGCCGCGCTCCTGCTCGTGCCGTCGTCGCCCGACCTGCTGCACGAGATCGACCGGACCGCTTCGGCGAAGTCGGTCGCACTGGTCGCGATCGGGCGCGGCGACGGCCGCGTCGGCGCTTGGGTCGGACTGAGGAGCGCGACGCTCGCGAAGGAGGCGGGCGAGGCGGCCGGACGCGCGCTCCTGGCCGCGGGCTGCACGAAACCGCGCTTGATCGTGCTGGAGTCTTCGCGCTGGCCCGAGACGTCGCGCCGCATCGAGGCGACGCTGCAGGGGATCGCGGCCGCCTGCGGCGGCGTCGAGGTGGTGGTGCGACTCACGGAGTGCGAAGAGCAGGCGGAGACGGAGCGGCTGCTCGACCAGGGACTGCCGCACACCGTCGCGTTCGACGCGCTCGTCGCCGCCGATCCGGGGCCCACCGCGGCGGCCTGGAGCGCGCTCGCGCGCATCCCTTCGCGGGAGCACGCGTTCGTGGTCGGCGTGAGCGACGACGACGCGCTGGTCGAG
>DAINBU010000120.1:0-14243 GCA_036732755.1 Planctomycetota bacterium | reverse complement strand
CCGCGACGCTCTACGACCGCGCCGGCCGACCCGCCGAGGAGGCGACGGCGCGCCTCATGTACGGCCGCGCCCTCTTCGCGAGCGGCGACACTCGCCATGCGATCCCCGAGCTGTCGCGCGCGCAGGAGGGGATCCAGAGGCTCCCGCGCCCCAAGCAGGACCCGCGCGTCCGCATCTCCGCGCTGCAGCTCCTGGCGCAGTGCTACGACCGCATGGGGCAGCGCCAGAACGCGCTCACCTTCCGCGAGCGGGCGGTCGAGCTCGCGCGCACGGCGGGCGACCCTGCCGAGCGCCGCACCGTGCTCGCCGACGCGATCGCGGCCGCCGACGCGGTCGGGCGCGACGACCTCGCCTCGGCGTGGCGCCGCGAAGCGGCGGGACTCGATTAGGATCGCCGCTTCCGCGCCCCGCCACCAGCCGACGGCGCGGAGTTGCGGTCGCAGCGAGGAGGCTTCGTGGGGAAGAGCAAGGTCTGCGCGAGCGCCGCCGAAGCGGTCGCCGACATCCCGGACGGCGCGACGCTCATGGTCGGCGGCTTCGGCCTCTGCGGCATCCCCGAGCACCTGATCGCCGCGCTGCGCGCGCGCGGGACGAAGCAGCTCACCGTCATCAGCAACAACTGCGGCATCGACGACTTCGGGCTCGGGATCCTGCTCGCGAACCGGCAGATCCGCCGCATGGTCTCGACCTACGTCGGCGAGAACGCGAACTTCGAGCAGCAATTCCTGAAAGGCGAGCTGGAGGTCGAGCTCGTGCCGCAGGGCACCTTCGCCGAGCGCATCCGCGCCGGCGGCGCCGGCATCCCCGCCTTCTTCACGCCGACCGGCGTCGGCACCCAGGTGAGCGAAGGCGGCCTCCCGCAGCTCTACGCGCCCGACGGCAGCGTGAAGACGGCGTCGCCGAAGAAGGAGACGCGCGACTTCGGCGGGCGCACCTACGTGCTCGAGAGCGCGCTGCCCGCCGACTTCGCGTTGATCAAGGCGTGGCGCGGCGACGAGCTCGGCAACCTCGTCTTCCGGAAGACGGCGCGCAACTTCAGCCCGATGATGGCGACGGCGGCGAAGTTCACGATCGCCGAGGTCGAGGAGCTCGTCCCGGCCGGAATGCTCGACCCCGACCAGGTCCACACGCCCTGCATCTACGTCGACCGCATCCTGTCGGGCGGCAGGTTCGAGAAGCGCATCGAGCAGCGCACCGTCCGCAGCCGGCCGGTCCGCGGAAGCCAGGGGAGCTGACCATGGCCACCACGGAACTCTCGCCGCGCGACCGCATCGTCCGCCGCGCCGCGCTCGAGCTCGCTGACGGCTACTTCGTGAACCTCGGCATCGGACTGCCGACGCTCGTCGCCAACCACATCCCGGCCGGCCAGTCGATCTTCTTCCAGTCGGAGAACGGGCTGCTCGGGATGGGGCCGTTCCCTTACGAGGGCGAGGAGGACCCCGACCTCATCAACGCCGGCAAGCAGACCGTCACCGCGCTGCCGGGCGCCTCGTTCTTCAGCAGCGCCGACAGCTTCGCGATGATCCGCGGCGGCCACGTCGACCTGACGATCCTCGGCGCGATGCAGGTCTCCGGCGACGGCGACCTCGCCAACTGGATGATCCCGGGCAAGCTCGTGAAGGGGATGGGCGGGGCGATGGACCTGGTCGCCGGCGCGCGCCGCGTCGTGGTCACGATGGAGCACTGCGCCAAGGGCGGCGAGCCGAAGATCCTGCCGCAGTGCACGCTGCCGCTCACCGGCCGCCGGGTCGTCCACCGGATCGTGACCGATCTGGGCGTGCTCGACGTGCGGCCGGGCAAGCCGCTCCTCCTGATCGAGCGCGCGCCCGGCCAGGACGTCGCGGAGATCCAGAAGAGGACCGCCGCACCGCTCGAGGTCGCGCCCGACCTGCGCGAGATGCGCTTCGCCTAGCCGCCGCTCGCCGTCGAGTCGCCGCGCAGCCGGTCCTCGATCCGCTCGCGCTCGCGCGTGAGGTCGGCCGGCAGCGACGCGACCGCGGGCACCTGGCCGAGCGTCGCGCGCGCGTCTTCCCGGCGCTGCACCGCGAGGTAGAGGCGCGCGAGGCCGAGCAGCAGTCCCGGCCGCTCCTGCGCGTCGGCCGAAAGCCGCCCGCCGCCGCCGCGCTAGCCGAGCAGCCGCTCGTGCAGCGCGAGCGCCGCCGCGGCCGCGTCCGCCCCCTCGATCCGCTCGCTCGCCCGCGCCCACGGCACGAGCACCTCGAGCGGCGCCGTCGCCGCGTCGAACTCGCGGCCGAGGAGCGCGACCGTCGCGCTCCACTCTCCCAGCGCGAAGAGGAGGCCGGCGGCGCGCTGCGCGACGTCGCGGCGCGCCTCGGGGTCGAAGCCGGCCGTCTCGAGCTCCTTCGCGGCGCGCTGCGCCGCCTCGCGACCGAACGTCGCGCGGTTGCGGTCGCCGACGGCGAGCAGCACGCGCGTCGCGCGCAGCCGCTCTTCGGGCCGCGCCGCCGGATCGGCGAGCACCGCCTTCATCTCCCGGAAGCAGCGCTCGAGGATCTCCGCGTCGAGCAGGCGCGCGGCGCTCTCGCCGAAGAGGAGCCGCACCTTGCGCAGATCCGGCCCCGCCTCGATCGGCCCGCCCGCCGCGAGCAGCGGCGCCGCGAGCTCGACCACCCATTCGTGCTGCCCCTTCGCGGCGCACGTCTCGAGCGCCGCGAGCTCGACCGCCGCGGCGCGCCCCTCCGCGGAGGCGCGGCGCAGGATCGCCTGGAGCGCGGCGTACGCCTCGCGCCCGACCGCGTCGGGCTCGACCGACTTGCCGCCGCGCGGCAGCGCCGCCGCGATCGCGGCGAGCCCCGCCGGATGCTCGAGCTCCTTCAGGCCGCGCATGTAGATCTCGCGCACCTTCGGCGCGAGCGCGTCGCCGGCGAGGAGCTCCTTCAGGATGTTCGCGGCGTCCTCGCGGCGCGACAGGACGCGACAGAGCGCGCGGCAGCACGCCTCGGCGAGGTTGCGGTCGCTCCCCGCGGAGGGCAGCGCGCGCCGGAGCGCGTCGAAGGCGAGGTTCACGTTCTCGATCGAGAGCGGCGCGGTCGCGGCCGCCCCCGCCCTCGGGTCGCACAGGATCTCGAGCACGCTGCCGAGACCGAGCGCCGCGACGACGCGCAGGTCGTCGCCCGCCGCGTCGGCGAGCGCCCGACCGAGCACGTCGAAGGCGCGTCGGACCACGGCCGGATCGCGGCTGCGCCGCGCGAGCTCCGCCGCCGTCGTGAGGGCCGCCTCCTTCAGCGCCGCGCGGCTCCCCGCGTCAGCCGGCAGCGGCGCGACCGCCGCGAGGCTCGCGTCGTCGCCCACCACCGCGAGCGCGCGCACGCAGTCGCCGCGCGCCGCCGCGTCGGCCGTCGCCGCGAGCGCCGACTCGATGGTCCGCGCGACCGTCGCGTCGGGCTGGTCGCGGACGCAGCGGCGCAGCGCCGGCAGGTATTCGGTGCGCGGCATCGCCGGGTCGCGCCCGCGGAAGCGCGCCAGGAGCAGCGCGACGACCGCCGGGTCGCGCGGCGAGAGCTCGGCCGCCAGCGCCCCCCACGCCGCCTCCTCGTCGCGGTCGGCGTCGCGGCCGAGCGGCGCGCCGACGTGGACGAGGACCCGCCCGCGCAGGCGCAGCACCAGCTCGTCGGACAGGACGGCGCCGCGGCGCAGCAGCTCGCCCAGCCGCTCGAGCGCGACGCGCCGCACGTCGGGCGACTCCTCGTCGAGCGCGTCGGCGCACGTCTCGGCGGTCGCGCCGTGCAGCCGCTCCGTCTGGAGCGCCGCGATCGTCGCGCGCTTCGCGGCGAGGTCGGCGTCGCGCGCACCCAGCGCCTCGTCGAGGAGCTGCTCGCGGCTGCGGCCCTGGCCGTCGCTCCACCAGCGACGCCACGCCGCGAGGTCGGCGCCAAGGCGCCGCCCCGCGATCCGCTCCAGCGCCGCGACGCAGTCGGACGCGTGGCCGCCGCCGCCGAGCGCCCCTTCGAGCCGGTTCATCAGCGCCGGGACGTACGCGAGCTCGGGCGCGCCTTCGGCCGCGAGCGCGGCGCCAGTCCACTCCGCCGCGTCGGCGGACGGATCGGCGAGCGACTGCGTGACCAGCACGACGAATTCGGGACGGCGGTCGCTCGCGAGGCGCTGCAGGTAGCCGCGCGCCGCGCGCGCGACCGTCCCGTCGGGACCGGCGAGCCACGCGAGCGTTGCGCGCGCGGCGGCGGGCGAGCCGGTGCGCGTGAAGGCCTCGAGCGCCGCGAGCTGCGCCGCCGTCGACGTCGGCGCGTCGATCTCCGCGATCAGCTCGGCGACGGCGTTGGCCTTGAGCAGACGCGCCGCGGCGTCGGCGCGCGCGCCCGCTTCGGAGTCGGCCGCGCGCCAGACGCGGCGCGCCTCGGCGACGTCGGGCGACTCCTGCGGCGCCGCCGGACGGTCCGCTCGCGAGCCCGTCGCAGGAGGGGACTCCTGCGGCGCGGCGAGCCAGGCCGCCAACCAGCAGCTGAGGCCGAAGCGTGCGAGCATCAGGTCCGGGAATCCTCGACGAGCCACGCCCGATCGTCGTCGGACTCACCCATCGTCGCACGGAATCGCCGCGCGCAGCCGCAGAAAAGTCGCGTCCGTCGACTCGCCGGCCGCGACCACGACCACCGCGTCGGCGCATTCGAGGTAGAGCGGGCGTCGCTGCCGCGCGACCGTCCTCACCTCCTCCGCGAACGGCAGGCTCGTGAGGCGCGGGCGGCCGCCACCGTCGCCGAGCCGTGCGACCAGCACGTCCTCCGGGACGTCGAGGAACACGCAGAAGCTGCGCGACCGCAGCTGCTCGCGGCTCTCGCGCCGCAGGACCGCCCCGCCGCCCGGCGCCAGGACGATCCCGGGCCGGGGGAGCACCCCCTCGAGCGTCTCCGCCTCGAGGTCGCGGAAGGCCTCCTCGCCGGCACGGAAGAGGTCACGGATCGTCCGGCCCTGCGCCAGCTCGATCTCGCGATCGAGATCGAAGAACGGGCGCCTCAACTCGGCGGCGAGACGCGCGCCGAGCACCGACTTGCCGGAGCCGCGGAAGCCGACGAGGGCGATGCAGTGGCGCGCCCTCGCGACGGGGTCGCGCGACCGGTCGCCGCGCTCGCTCGAGGGTCCGGACTCGGACATGGACTGGCTCGCGCCGGAGTTGGTAGCCCCAACGGGATTCGAACCCGTGCTTGATGGCTGAGAACCACCCGTCCTGGGCCGGACTAGACTATGGGGCCACCGTCGCGAACCACTTCCTTTCGCGCGCCCGCCGCGTCGCCGGGCTCCGAAAGAGGGCGGGGATGGTACTGAGGACCCATGGCGATTGGAAGCCCCCCGCGATTCGAATCCAGCCGGTCGTCGCGCGTCGCGGATCGCTCGGGTCGAGCGAAGGTCGCGGGCCTGCTGCTGATCGCGAGCGCGGCACTCGGCTTCGCGGCGTGGCACTTCCTGTCGACGAGCGAGAGCACGCGCTCGACCGCCGATCCGACGCCGGATCGCGCTGCGGAGCCGGCGCGCGCGCCCGAAGTCGCGGCGCCCGCCGATCCCGACTTCGCGCGTCGATTGATCGACGCGGCGCAGGCCGCGAAGCGCGTCGTCACCGTCACGCTGCGCGTGCCGGCCGGGTCGGTCGCGGGCGCTCTCTCGCTCGAGATGCTCGGCGGATTCGAGGCGCCGCCGGAGGGCAGCGACTTCGCAGGCCCGTGGTCGTTCGCGCGCGCCGACTTCAACGCCGACGGGAGCGTCGCGATCGAAGTTCCCGCCGCGTGGCCGCGCGCGCGCCGGCTGCGGCTCGCTCGGCTCTACGCCAGCGCCCTGCTGCAGCGCGACCTCCCCCTCCCCGGCGCGCCGCTCGACCTCGGCGAGTGGCGGGCGCCGGCCGGCGGGCGCGTCGAAGGCGTGGTGCGCGAGGCGGGAGGCCGGCCGGTCGCGAACGCGCGCGTCGCGCTCGAGGAGGTCGCCTCCGACCTGCTCGTCGGCGGCGCCGCCGGCGCGGGCGCGCTCGGCAGCACGAACAGCGACGCGTCGGGCGCGTTCGTCCTCGCGAACGTCGCCGCGCGCCGCGTGCGCGTCGAGGTCTCCGGCGTGCCCGGCCGCGCGAACGGCGTGGTCGCCGACGCGGAGGTGTTCGGCGAAGCGCTCTCGATCGAGCTCGCGCCGCCGGCGTCGATCCGCGGCCGGCTGCTCGACGCGGAGGGGCGGCCGATCGCCGGCGGCCGAGTCGTCGCGCGCATGGCCGGCCCCGAGGAGACGTCGGGAGAGGCGAGCGCGCCGACCGGAAGCGACGGCGCCTTCGCGCTCGACGCGCTCGCGACCGGGTACTACTCGCTGCTCGCGAGCTGCGACGGCTACGCGCCGCGCTACGTCGCGCGCGCCCACACCGACGTGACCGGCCTCGACGTGAAGCTCGACCGCCTCGCGACGGCGCACTTCGTCCTCGTCAACGGACCGAAGGGCTGGACCGCGCCCGCGACGTGGCGGATCGTCGAGCCTGCGGCGACCGGCGTGCGCTGGACCACGCCGCCCGAGCTCGCGTGGGCGCACGAACGCGACCTCTTCGTGCGCGGCGTGCCGGCCGGCCGCTGCGCGCTCGAGATCGCGCTGCCCGGCGCCGCGCCGATCGTGACGCCGGTCGTGACGTTCGAGGCGAACGCGACGACCGAGGTCGGCACCTTCACGCTCGCGGCGGGGGCGGAGGTCGCGTTGGTCGTGACCGACGACGCCGGCCGGCCGGTGCGCGCCCGCCTCGCGCTCGCCTCCCCCCACTTCACCGACGCGGCGTCGGGCCGCGACCCGTTCCTCCTCGACCACGAGGAGCGCGTCAACGACGACACGGGGCGGTGCACCTGGCGCGACCTCCCGGCCGGGCGGCGCGTCGTCGCGGCGCACCCGCTCGACGGCACCGGCGCCGACGCCGTCGCGACGATCGACGTGCCCGCGCGCGGCCGGATCGACGCGCCCGCGCTCGTGATCCGGCCGGGGGGCGCGATCGACGGCTCGGTGCGCGAGCGCGACGGCCCGCCGCTCTCCGAGATGACCGTCGTGATCGAGGGGCCGGGCCGCAAGCTCGAGGCGACCACCGACGCCGACGGCCGCTACGAGGCGCGCGGGCTCCCGCCCGGCCGCTACCTCGTCGTCGTCCTGCGCCGCGACGACGCCCCGCCGCGCGACCTCGGCGACGCGTTCGCGCCGCGCGAGAACCCGACCGCGACGGTCGAAGTCGAGGCGGGGAAGACGACGGCGCGCGACTTCTCGCTCGACGTCGACTGAGTCGAGCCGCGGTCCGGCGCGGCGCCCCCAGTCACTTGGCGTAGCTGCGGCGCGCCTTCTCCGTCGCGCTCATGAAGCGCGCCTGGATCTCGGCGGCGACTGGCAGCAGGACGGCGTCGCCGTCCTTCAGGTCGTCCTTGGCGGGCTCGGGCGGCAGCTTCTTGTGGTCGCGCGGCAGCGGGAAGATGCCGACCTTCGCGCCCTTGGCGAGCGAGCTCTTGTCGCCCCAGACCAGGACGATCTGCTCCGCGCCCGCGTAGGCCGCCGACGTGACGCGGCCGACGAAGCGCCCCTTCACGTCGACCACCGTGTCGCCGGCCCGCACCGGCCGCGCCGCCGCGTCGGTCACCTTCGCGCGCCAGATCCGGTTCGTGCGCGCCTTCTCGCGCTCGAGCAGCGCGTCGCGCCCGATGAAGAAGGGCTTGTGGAACTTCACGAACGACGGGTAGCCGGCGCCGTGCGGACCGATGTCGAACTCGCCGGAGAGCTCGTGCCCGTAGAGCGGGAAGCCGGCCTCCGTGCGCGTCGAGTCGCGTGCGCCGAGCGCGGTCGCGATGACGCCGCGCCCCTTGCCCGCCTCGAGGATCGCGTCCCACAGCTTCTGCATGCGGTCGGGATGGACGTAGAGCTCGAAGCCGACGTCCTCGCCGGTGTAGCCGGTGCGCGCGACCAGGACGTCGTCGCCGCGCAGGCGCGCCTCGGTGAGACCGAAGCGACGCAGCTCGAGGATGCGCCGGCGGCTCGCGTCGTCGTCGCACAGCTCGAGCAGCGTCGGCAGCGACGCCGGCCCCTGGAACGCCACGTCGACGCGCATCTCGCCGCCCGTCTTCCTGTCCTTCAGGTCGATCAGCTCGACGTCGACGTCGCAGCGGACCGCGGGCCGCGCGGCGTCGAGCGCGAACTTTCCGGCGAGGACGCCGCGCCAGAACGCCTCCACCTTCTCGGCGTTGCTCGCGTTCACGACGACCAGCCAGCGGTCGGCGCGCCGCCGATAGACCAGCAGGTCGTCGAGCACGTGGCCGTCGGGCGCGAGCGCGTAGCTGTACTGCTTTTCGCCGTCGCGCAGCTTGCCGACGTAGTTGGTCGTGACGAGGTCGAGGAAGCGCGCCGCCCCCTCGCCCTTCACCTCGAAGCAGCCCATGTGGCTCACGTCGAAGAGGCCCGCCGCCGTGCGCACCGCGCGGTGCTCGTCGACGATCGACGTGTAGAGCACCGGCATCTCCCAGCCGGCGAAGTCGACGATGTTCCACTTCTTGGTGCGCGCCTTGTGCCACTCGTTGAGCGGCGTCTTCTTGAGCGGGCCGCCGCCCTTCGGCTCGACGAACGGCTCCCTTTTCGCCGCGGTCGCGTCCGCGCCGACCAGCGCCGCTTGCCCGATGAACCACGGCTTTTCCGCGTCGCCGGGCGCGGCGGGCGGCACGGCGCCGACGCGCGGCGCCCCGTGCTCCGCCTTCCACTCCAGGAACGCCTTCTCGCCGACCGGGCGGGCGACGGCGAGCAGCCGCTTCGCGAGCGCGTCGGCCTGCGCCGGCGCCGCGACGATCTCGTGGACGCGCTGCGCCGCGCCGCCCTTCGGCAGCGCGTGGCTCGAGACGAGGACGTCGCCGTCGTCGAGCTTGACCGCGCGCAGCTCGCCGGCCGCGATGTCGGCGGGCAGGCCGGCGGCCTGGAGCGCCTCCGCGGACTTCGGTCCGGCGACGGTGAGCACGACCCGCCGCCGCGCCGGATCGAGCGGGGCGCCGAGGTCGTCGACGACGATCGGGCCGTCGATCTTGCGCAGCAGGTCGGCGTCGAAGGCGACGTAACCGTCGGAGAGGTCGCGCAGCCACTGCGCGAGGTCGAGCGCGGGGTCGGCGTCGCCGGTGAGCAGGTAGTGCGCGATCCCGTACGCGTCGGCGGCGAGGCGCGCGACGCGGAACTCTCCGATCAGGCGCCCCTCCGCGTCGAGCGCGCGGCCGCTCGCCGAGCGGCCGGGCGTGAGCCGCAGCAGGTCGCCGGAGAGCGCGAGCTGCAGCGCCGTGCCGGCGCGCTCGCCCGCGACGTCGAGGACCGGGGCGTGGCTCGTGTCGACCAGCGCCGCGCCGCTCTCGAGCGAGGCCATCTCCTCGGCCGCGGCGCCGAAGCGCGCCGCGACGTCGGAGAGCCCCATCGCCCGCTTCCCGCTCGCGGTCGGGAAGGCCGTGAGCGGCGAGCGCCGCGTCGCGCCGGGACCGTCGGGCTCGTAGTGCGGGTAGCTGAAGGCACCGAAGCTCGCGGATTCGCGCCGCTCGACCAGCTTCTTCACGCGCTTCTGCGCCGAGCGCAGCGCGCTGGCCGGGATACGCACGCGACCGACGAGGCCGGCCGCCGAGTGGACCTGGAACGCCTTCATCGAGGTGAGAGTGTCGCCGACGATCGACGCGATCTCGGAGAGGTCGTCGGGCCCCATCCCGCGCTGCGTGACCCAGCAGGTGCCGAAGCGCAGGCCGCTCGGGTAGAGGGCGCGTGTGTCGCCGTGGATCGAGTTCTTGTTGCAGGTGATGCCGACCAGGTCGAGCACGCGCGCGGCGACGTCGGCCGCGACGGGCTCGCCGGTCGACGAGATCAGGTTGCGCAGGTCGACCAGGCAAAGGTGGGTGTCGGTGCCGCCGTACGCGAGCGTGAGGCTGGCGCGGCTGAAGCCGGCCGCGAGCGCCGCCGCGTTCTCGCGCACGCCCTTCATCAGGCGCTTGAAGTCGTCGCCCTGCGAGAGGCGGAAGCCCACCGCCTTGCCGGCGATCTGGTTCACGTGCGGGCCGCCCTGCTCGCCGGGGAAGACGGCGAGGTCGATCTTGCGCGCGAGGTCCGGATCGGTCGTGAGGATCACGGCGCCGCGCGGCCCGCAGAGCGTCTTGTGCGTGGTGAACGAGACGACGTGGGCGATGCCGACCGGGCTGGGGAATTCGCCGGCCGCGACGAGGCCGGCCGGGTGGGCGATGTCGGCGAGCAGGAACGCGCCGCACTCGTCGGCGATCTTGCGCAGCTCGCGCCAGTCGATCGTCCAGGGGTAGGCGGAGTAGCCGGCGATGATGAGCTTCGGCTTCTCCTTCAACGCGTCGGCGCGCAGCTTCGCCACGTCGATGCGGCCGGTCGCGGGATCGACGACGTAGGGCACGATCCGGAAGTGCTTGCCGGAGCGATTGACGGGCGAGCCGTGCGTGAGGTGGCCGCCGGTCGAGAGGTGCATCCCCATCACCGTCGACTCGGCCGGCACGAGCGCCTCGTAGACGGCGTTGTTGGCCGCGGCGCCCGACAGCGGCTGGACGTTGGCGTAGATCGCGTGGGCCGGGACGTCCTTCGTCGCGAAGAGCTGCGCGACGCGGCGCATCGCCTCCGCCTCGACCAGGTTGACGTAGTCGCAGCCCTTGTAGTACCGGCGGTCGCCGTAGCGGCGGTAGAAGGCGAGGTTGCGCGCGTCCCAGTCGAGCAGCTCGCGCTCGTGGACCGCCATGCGGCTCGACGGGTAGCCCTCCGCATAGAGGTTGGAGAGCGGCGAGCCGACCGCCTCGCGGACCGACTTGGGGCAGAGGCTCTCCGAGGCGATGAAGACGAGCTTCTGCCGCTGGCGGTCGGTCTCCGCCGCGATCAGCGCGGCGATGCGCGGATCGCCGAGCTCGAGCGAGACGTCGAGCGAGAGACCGGGGGCGGTCGAGCGGGCCGGGGCGATCCCGCCGGTCGGTGCAGGCGCGGTTTTTGGATTCATGGGGGCGGGGATCTTAGAGCCTATCTCGCCAGGCGCGACCGAGTCGTTCCGAGCGCCGGGCCCGCAGATGCGAGGCGCGCCGACGACGCGAATCAATGGAAAGATTCGGGGAGGAGGCGCAACGACGCAGATGCGGGCCCGCCGCCCGAACGACGACCGAGGGCCTGGCGAGATAGGCTCCTAGCCCTCGGCACTTTTCGCGGTGAGTCGCCGCCGCGAGCGGCATTCATGGGCGACGGCACCGAGGATCGCGCCTTCACGAAGGGCGCGTCGGCGCCAAGAATGCCGACCCGGGAACAGGGAGAGTCTGGGATGGAGGGCGCGGCCGCCCCGCGGACACCGGAGCCATCCGAGCCGACCGCCGAGCTGCGGGCGCTGCCCCGACCCCAGCCCCCGTCGCGATCACGGTCGCGCGTGCGGCTGCGCGTGCTCTGCGACACGGCGCTCGATCGCCAGGCGACGCGCCTCTTCGAGGAGTTCCGCGCCGACGAATCGCCGGAGACGTTCCGCCGCCTCTTCGAGGTCGCCGGTCCGGCGCTGCTGCCGCTGGTGCGCATGAAGGTCCGCCGTGCGCGCGCCGCGGTCGACCCGGCGGAGCTCATGACCGACACCTTCGAGCTCATCTACCGCCACCGCCGGACGTTCCGCGACCGCGGACCCGGATCGTTCGTGAAGTGGTGCCTCGCGATCGCCGGGAACCTCCTGCGGCAGGAGGTGCGCGCGACGACGCGCCGCGTCCGGCGCGAGCAGAGCGCGGCGCGCAGCATCGAGGACCGCGGCACCGACCCGGCGGTGCAGGTGATCGCGGCGGAGAGCGACACGGAGATCCGCCTCACCTACCGCGAGCTGCGGCGCGTCGTGGTCGCGGCGATGCGGGAGCTGCCGGCGCCGCTCGAGCAGGCGCTGCTCCTGCACGCGCAGGAGCGGCTCTCCTACGCGGAGGTCGCGGCCCGGCTCGGGATCCGGCCGGGAGCCGTCTCGATGCGGATCAAGCGGGCGCGCGAGCGCATCCTCGCCCACCTGCGCACGCTCGCCGCGGGCACGCCGCGGACACCTCGGGAGCTGGACGCATGAACGACCCGCTGCTGGCGATCGCGGTCGCGGAGCCGTGCCCGATCGGGGCGCCGCTGCTGCACCAGCTCGTCGACGGCGAGCTCTCGAGCGCGCGCACGCGCGAGGCAGCCGAGCATGCGCAGCGCTGCCCCGCCTGCCGCGACCACCTCCACTGGCTCGAGCTCGAGCAGCAGGCGGTGCGCGAAGTCGCGGCGCCCACGGCGCGGCGGTTCGTCGCGCTGTGGGGCGACCACCTGCGCCGCAAGATGGTCGCGGCCGTCACCGAGGAGGCGGGGGTCGAGCTCGTGCGGGCCGCCCGCGGCGCCCGGGGTGCCAACATCCACCGGCCGGAGGCGTGGCGCCCGGCGCGCGACTACCTGCGGCAGCTCGCCGGCTGGCTCGGGCGCGACGAACTGCGCCGGGCGCGCTGGCAAGGGCGCGAGGCGGTGCTGCGCGGCTTCGCCGAGCTGCTCGGCGCGTCGTGGCCGCCGCTCGTCGAGGTGCGCCGCTTCGTTCAGCGATCGGCGCGCTCGAGGAGCGGATCGGCCCGCAGCACGAGCGGCTGCTCGAAGGTCTTTCCGCCGACGACGAGCCGGACGACGTAACGGCCGGGCGATAACGCGCTTGCTCCGCCGAAGCCGCGGCGGCGGCCCCCTCCCGAGTCCTGCGCGAACGGCTCGAGCTCGCGACCGAGCTCGCGTTCGAGCTCCCGTTCGAGTTCCGTGAGCTCGCTCTCGTCCTCGGCCTCGCCTTCCTCCGCCTCCTCCTCGTCCGCAGCGCGTTCCTCCATCGCATCGGGCGCGGTCGCCGGCTCGAGCGGCCGCCGCTTCGGTGCAGGGCCGGCGTCCCCCTGCTTCTTGGGCTCGGGCCGCAGGTCCCACGTGATCGGATGGATGCCCGGCTCGCCGGCGAGCTCGAGCGTGCGCACGACCTTGCCGTCGCTCACGATCTCGAGCTTCGGCGCCGTCTCCGCCTTCTCGCGCAGCCAGTACCAGAGCGGCGCGCCGGGGTCGGGATTGGGCGCGCGCCAGCGGCGGTCGCCGCCGAAGACGTCGCCGAGTCCGAAGAAACCGCACCAATTCACCGCATCGCCGGGCGCGAAGAGGAACGCGGCGGCGGCGAGCCGCTCCGCGCTCAGCTGCTCGAGCGCCGTGACGTCGACGACGAAGAGTCCGCGCCCGTGCGTGGCGAGCACGAGCTCGCGCTCGCGCCGGTGGACCGCGAGGTCGAGCACCGAGACGGTCGGGAGCCCGCTCGCGAGCCGCTGCCAGTGGTCGCCGCCGTCGATCGAGAAGAAGGCGCCGCCGTCGTTCCCGAGGAAGAGGACGTCCTTGGAGCGCGGGCTCTCGCGGACGACGTTGACGGGCGCGTCGGGCAGGCCGCCGGTCACCTCCTGGAAGGTCTCGCCGCCGTCGCGCGTCCGGTAGACATAGGGGGCGAAGTCGTCCTCGCGATACCCGGTGAAGGCGACCCACGCCGTCTTCGGGTCGTGGTGCGAGAGCTCGACGCGGCTCACCCAGAGACGCGCGCCGCCGGCGCTCGGCAGGCCGGCCATCCGCCCGCCCACCTCGGTCCACGTCTTCCCGCCGTCCTTCGTCCACTGCACGTTGCCGTCGTCGGTGCCGACCAGGAGCGAGTCGGGGTCGAGCGGCGACTCGCTGATCGTGGTGAGGGTGCAGTGCGGGACGTTGCCCTTCACCTTCTCCGGGTCGTTCGTCGTGAGGTCGGGGCTGATCGCCTTCCAGTGCGCGCCGCGGTCGAGCGACTTCCAGAGGAACTGCGACCCGAAATAGACGATGCGCGGGTTGTGCGAGGAGAGCAGCAGCGGCGAGCACCAGTTGAAGCGCAGCTTCGTCTCCGCGTCCGGGGACTTCGGCGCGATCGATTCCGACTCCCACGTGCGCAGGTCGATGCGCTGCAGCGAGCCGAACTGCGCCTCGAGGAAGACGACGTCGGGGTCGCTCGGGTCGGCCAGCACGTACATGCCGTCGCCGCCGCCGATGAAGTTCCACTCGCGCGCGGTCGCGCCGCCGGGGCTGCGGCTGCGCGACGGGCCGGTCCAGATGCCGTTGTCCTGCAGCCCGCCGTAGACGCGGTAGGGCCGGCGCTCGTCGAGGCTTATCGTATAGAACTGCGCGACCGGCAGGTTGTTGTATCAGTCTCACGAAGCGTTGTCGTCGTAGTTCTGCGCGAGGCCGCCGTCGTTGCCGAGGAC
>DAINBU010000119.1:0-14285 GCA_036732755.1 Planctomycetota bacterium | reverse complement strand
GCTCCTCTCCGCGCAGCGGCGCGACGCCGTGCGTGCCACCGACGCGGCGGCCGACGCGGCGCGCCGGCTGCACGCGGCCGGCAACCTGACCGACCGTGCGCTCACGACCGAGTCGGCGCTCGACGCCGAGGCGCGCGTCGAGCTGTCGCTCGCCGAATCGGAAGCGAGCGAAGCGCGCGCAAACGTCGACGCGCTGCTCGGGTTGTGGGCGGCCGACGTCGGCTGGCGCGCCGCCGCGCAGCTCCCGCCGCTGCCCGACCAGGAGATCGAGCCGGCCGGGCTCGAGTCGCTCGCCGTCGCCCGGCGCGCCGACCTCGCGGCCGCGCGCGCCGACCTCGCCGCCCTTGCGCAACGCCTCGGCATGTCGCGCTGGGCGATCCTGCAGCCGGGCGTCGACCTCACCTTCCATTCGGAGCGGGAGCCCGACGGCACCAACACGCTCGGGCCGGGCCTCGAGCTGCCGATCCCGATCTTCGACCAGGGGCAGCCAGCACAGACGCGCGCCGCCGCACAAATGCGCCAGGGCGAGCAGCGCTACGTGGCACTCGCCATCGCCATTCGAAACGACGTCCGCCGCGCGCGCGACCGCCTGTTCGCGGCGCGGGCGCGCGCCGAGTACGTGCGCGCCGTCCTCCTGCCGCTGCGCGCGACCGTCGTCGAGCAGACGCAGCTCGAGCTGAACGGGATGCTGACCGGCATCTTCGACCTGCTCGAGGCGCGCCGCGCGCAGATCGAGGCGAACGAAAAGGAGATCGAGGCGCGGCGCGACTACTGGGTCGCGCGCACGGAGCTCGAACGCGCCGTGGGCGGCCGCCTGCCGGAGCGCCCCGCCGCCACGCCGCCCCAGGAACCGGAGCACCACGGAGAGAAGTCATGAAGAGCGACGATCGCCGCCTCTCGCGCCGCCACGTCCTCGCGGCCGGCGGTGCCGGACTCGCCTCGGCCGCGCTCGCCTGGCGGGCGCGCGCGCAGACGACGCCCACGGATCCCAGTGCGCCTCCGAGCGCGCCGCCGAACGCGCCGGCCGTCGCCGCGGCCGCGCCCGGCCGGCCCGGCGTCGACTACACGCCGGTGGTCGTGCCCGACGGCGCGACGCTGCCGTGGAAGCTCGTCGACGGCGTGAAGGTGTTCCACCTGATCGCGCAGGAGGTCGACCACGAGTTCGCGCCCGGCCTGCGCGCGAATTGCTGGGGCTACAACGGCCGCGTGCACGGGCCGACGATCGAGACGGTCGAGGGCGACCGCGTCCGCTTCTACGTCACCAACCGGCTGCCGGCGCCGACCTCGGTCCACTGGCACGGCATCCTGCTGCCCAACGGCATGGACGGCGTCGCGGGCCTGAACCAGCGCCCGATCGCGCCCGGCGAGACCTTCAAGTACGAGTTCCCGCTGCGGCAGCACGGCACGTACATGTACCACCCCCATCACGACGAGATGACGCAGATGGCGCTCGGGATGATGGGCCTCATCGTGATCCACCCGCGCACGCCGCACGTGCCGAAGGTCGACCGCGACTTCGCGATCATGCTGGGCGAGTGGAAGCTCACGCCCGGCACGGCGCGCCCCGATCCGAACGAGATGACCGATTTCAACGTGCTCACGATGAACGCGCGCGCGCATCCCGGCACGTCGCCGCTCGTGGTCCGCCTCGGCGAGCGCGTCCGCATCCGGTACGGGAACCTGAGCGCCATGGACCACCACCCGATCCACCTGCACGGATACCAGTTCCGCATCGTGGAGACCGACGGCGGCGCGATCCCCGAGTCGGCGCAGCAGCGCGAGACGTCCGTCCTGGTCCAGACCGGCAGCACCAAGACGATCGAGTTCGTGGCCGACGAGCCGGGCGACTGGGCGCTGCACTGCCACATGACCCACCACGTGATGAACCAGATGGGCCACGGCATCCCCAACCTGATCGGCGTCGACGCCACCGGCCTCGACGCGAAGGTGCGCCGCCTCCTCCCCGACTACATGACGATGGGGACGGCCGGGATGGGCGACATGGCCGAGATGAACATGGCGGTCCCGAAGAACAGCCTGCCGATGGCAGGCTCGCGCGGGCCGTTCGGGGCGATCACGATGGGCGGCATGTTCACGATCCTCAAGGTTCGCGAAGGCATCACGAGCTACGACGACCCGGGCTGGTACGCGTCGCCGGAGAAGCCGGCCGACGTCGCCGATCCGGCGGAGCTGAAGCGCGACGGGATCGATCCGGGCGGCTGAGCCCGTATCGTGCCGCCGCGATGAAGCTCCGGCCCAAGCTCACGCTGCTCGCGCTGACCGGACTCAACCTCGTCAACTACCTCGATCGCCAGGTCCTGCCGGCGGTGCTGCAGCCGCTGCAGGAGGACCTGAAGCTCGACAAGACGCAGGCGGGCTTCGCGACCACCGCCTTCATGCTGGGCTACTTCGCGACGGCGCCCTTCTTCGGCGCGCTCGGCGACCGCCTGGCGCGCAAGTGGCTGATCGCCGCCGGCGTCGTGGTCTGGAGCGTCGGCACGATCCTGACCGGCGCGGCGGGCGGCATCGTGTCGCTCCTGCTCTACCGCTGCCTGGTCGGCGTCGGCGAGGCGAGCTACGGCACGCTCAGCCCCGGCTGGATCGCCGACCTCTTTTCGAGCCGGCAGCGCAACAACGCGCTCTCGTTCTTCTACGTCGCGATCCCGATCGGCTCGGCGCTCGGCTACCTCCTCGGCGGCGAAGTCGGTCACAGCCACGGCTGGCGCTCGGCCTTCTACGTCGCGGGCGTGCCGGGGCTCGTCTTCGGGCTCGCGCTGCTCGGGCTGAAAGAGCCGCAGCGCGGCGCGGGCGACGCGGGCGCGTCCGACGCCGCGGGCGCGGCCCATCCCGCCGGAGGCTGGCGGGCCTACAAGCAGCTCCTGAAGAACCGTCCCTACCTGCTGGTGGTGTTCGGCTACGTGGCGCAGACCTTCGCGGTCGGCGGCTTCGCGGCGTGGGCGCCGAGCTTCCTGCAGGAGGTGCGCGGCATGGAGTTCCGGGACGCCGACCGCTTCTTCGGGATCGCGCTCGCCGCGACCGGGCTCGGCGCGACCGTGCTCGGCGGCCTCGTCTCGTCGGCCTGGCAGCGGCGCAGCCGCTCGGGTTACGCGGCGACGCTCGGGCTGAGCGCGCTGCTCGCGGCGCCGCTCGCGTTCGCCGCCTTCGTCGACCGCGACGTGGCGCGCGCGCGCGCGTTCCTGGTCGCGACCATGTTCTGCCTCTTCTTCGCGACGGGGCCGGTCAACACGCTGCTCCTCGAGACGGTGCCCGCCACGATGCGCAGCAGCGCGATGGCGGCGTCGATCTTCGCGATCCACCTCTTCGGCGACCTCTGGTCGCCGGCGCTCGTCGGCTACGTCGCGGAGCAGACGAGCTTCGAGCGCGCCGTGCTGATCCTCCCGGCGGCGCTGGTCGTGAGCGCGGCGGCGTGGCTCGCGCTGATCGGGGTCGTGCGGCGGACGGCGCCGGCGGTTTCGCCGGCCTGAAGGCGGCCGGGTAACCTCCCGAGAGGTCCGGCGCCCGCGACCGCGCGGCGCCGGAAGGGGGACGACGGGCGTCGAACCGAAGGAGGACCCGTGCATCCACAAGTGCGACGGCTGCTGCAGTCGGGGAAGAGGAGCGCCGAGAATCTCGCTCCGATCGCGGCGCTCGTGACCCGCCTGGTCTTCGGCAAGCAGTTCATGGTGACGGGCTGGGGCAAGTGGACGAACCTCGACACGCCGACGGGCCTCTTCGCGTCGCAGGGCATCCCCTTCCCGCACGCCAACGCGGTCCTCGTCGCGACGGTCGAACTGGTCGGCGGCGCCTGCCTGATCCTCGGGCTCGGCACGCGGATCAGCGCGGCGCTGCTCATGACGACCATGGTGGTCGCGGTGCTCACCGTCCACCGCGGCCAGTTTTTCGACGCGCTGTCGTGGTCGGGCGACCTGACCGACATCGCGCCGGTCGTCTACGGCGCGGCCATGCTCTGGCTCGTCGGGTTCGGCGCCGGCGCCGTGAGCATCGACCGCTCGATCGCGCGCAACCTCTCCAAGGAGGGGTCGTAACCCCGTCCGGCCTGCGCTATCGCGCGGCGGGCCGCGAACGAGGTCCTGCCGTCGGAGAATCGTCGATGCGTCTGGTGAGAACGCTGCTCGCGCTCTGGCTGCCGATGTGCGCCCGCGGTCCGGCGCAGGAGCTCGCCCCCTCCAAGGATGAACCCGTGAAGCCCGTCTACTCGAAGACGAACCACGACGTCACGCCGCTCGCGCGCGAGCGCGTCGCCGAGCTGGCGAAGAAGCTCGACCCCGAGGCCTACAAGGTGACGCAGAGCGCCGCGACGGAGCGGCCCTTCTGCGGCAACCTCCTCGACAACAAAAAGGAGGGGGTCTACGCCTGCGTCGTGTGCGGGCTGCCGCTTTTCTCCAGCGACTCCAAGTTCCATTCCGGCACGGGCTGGCCGAGCTTCTTCCAGCCGTTCGACGCGGCCCACGTCGCGAGCGGCCGCGACGACAGCCACGGCATGTCGCGCGACGAGATCCACTGCGCGCGCTGCACCGCCCACCTCGGCCACGTCTTCGACGACGGCCCGCCGCCGACCGGGCTGCGCTTCTGCCTCAACTCGGCGTCGCTCCAGTTCTTCGAGAAGGGCGCGGCGCTCCCGCCCGAGAGCCAGCCGGTGAAGGCGGAGACGGCCTACTTCGCGGGCGGCTGCTTCTGGGGCGTCGAGCACTGGTTCCAGCAGGGGCCGGGCGTGATCGACGCCGTCAGCGGCTACATGCAGGGCGACGTCGAGAACCCGAGCTACCGGCAGGTCTGCGCCCACGCGACCGGCCACGCCGAGTCGGTGAAGGTCGTCTTCGATCCGGCGCGCATCAGCTACGAGCGGCTGCTCGAGGCGTTCTTCGTGCTGCACGATCCGACCCAGCTCGACCGGCAGGGCGTCGACGTCGGCGACCAGTACCGCTCCGGAATCTGGACCACGAGCGAAGCGCAGAAACTGGCGGCCGAGAAGTACGTCCAGAAGCTGACGGCGGAGAAGCGCTTCGGCGGGAAGAAGATCGTGACCCGCATCGAGGCGGCGCAGAAGTTCTGGCCCGCCGAGGAGTTCCACCAGGACTACATCGAGAAGACCGGCGCCTCCTGCCACGTCGTCGATCCGTGGAAGACGGGCGCGGCGGCGGGCCGCTGAAAGCCTTGCCGGCAAGCCGGACCGCCGCGGCCTGAAACTGGAGCGGACGTCGAGGGCGCGGCCTCTTCGCACGGTCCTCGCGCGACGTCCGACGTCGTTGCTGCGCCACGGGATATGGACCGGATCCGTGACGCGCACCGTGTTCGACGTCGAGCGCTTCGCGGAACTGGATCGTGCCTCGTCGAGTCGAGAGATGGGCCGTTCGAGCGAGGCCGTTCGCGTGCCGTGTCGACCTGGTCCCTCGTAGGCCGACATCGCTCGTGGCAATCCGATGCCCGACCACGGTGCAACGGCATTTGGGAGAGAGCAAGGCGAGACGCGCGACCTCTCCTTCAGCACCGTGCAGTGGCTCCCAGCGTCCCGCCACGACCCGACTCCGATCTTGCGCGCGCCGTGCATCTGCCGTGGCGCAGCAATGACGTCGGACGTCGTTCGAGGACTGTGGCGAAGAGGCCGCGGGGAGAAGGCTTCGTGGCGAGAGGGGCTTCAAGCGGCCGTCTTCTCCCGTCGGCCGCGCAGACCGCCGAAGCCGCCTCTTCACAGTTGGATCTGGCGGCGGAGGGCACCCCGATCCGCCACGAAGCCTTGCTCCCCGCGGCCTCTTCACCCCCCGTCCTCGACGTCCGCTCCAGTTTCAATCCGTCAAGGTCCGCGCTGGAAATGAGATCGGCGCGCCGGTGACCCGGCGCGCCGATCGTCATTTCGATTCGAAGCCTTCGCGCGAACGAGATCAGTGGATCGAGAGCGTGTCGACGCTCGTGATCTGGACCTTGCCGCCGTTCTCCGGGAAGCCGATCGCGAGCATCCCGATCTCGAGCCCCTGGTAGACCGGGTCGTTCGGGACCGATGAGTTCAGGACCCAGTCACCGCTCGCGTCGAACGTGCCGAGCGCGATGTTGAGGAAGAGCGGCGTGCCGTTCAGGTCGACCACGAAGAGCGCGGCGGGCGCGAAGGCTACGCCCTTCCAGGTCGTGATCTTGACGGGCGAGTTCAGCGTCGCGTCGTCGGGCGACACGTCGAAGAGCAGCGGGCAGTCGTAGGTGACGATCTGGAAGCGGTCGAGCGCCGCCTCGGTCACCGAGTCGTTGGGGTTGTCGGTGGCCGAGAAGCGGATCTTGAACTGGTTGTTCAGCGTCACGATCCCGTCGAGCTCGAAGTCGGCGACCACCCAGCCGGTCGTGCCGCCCACGTCCTCGAGCGTCGTCCACGACGCGCCGTCGTTCGAGCTCACCTCGACCAGGAGGCGGTCGATGTCGTTGTCGTCGTTGGAGAACCAGCGCGCGTAGGAGACGTGGACGTTGTGGAGCCCGGTCAGGTCGAAGGTGGGCGAGGTGAGCTGCGTCGGACCGCCGTCGACGTCGGAGTTGCCCGAGCGGTTCGCCGTCAGGTAGCACTTGCCCGAGCCGTCGAAATCCGCGGTCGGGTCGCCGCGGTCGCCGAAGCCGGCCGGCACGCCCGCCTCCCACCCGCCGTCGGTGAGGGAGACGTCGTTGTTCACGGTCCAGCCGGCCTGCGACTCGAAGTCGAAACTCGCGATCGTCGTGAGCGAGGTCGCCTCGAGCGTCGAGTACGACGCGGCCGGCGCGTTCGACGGATTCGTGTAGGTGTTGCCGTCGTCGGCGTCGGACGAGAAGTAGAAGAACACCTTGCCGCCGCACTCGAGGCCGGGGACGGCCGGGATCACCGCGTCGTAGACGTTCGGCGAGACGACGTTCATCTCCACCGCCACGTCGACGACGCCGTCGAAGTAGTGCAGCCGGCCGCTGCCCGCGATCGGGTTGGCGGTGCGCGCCAGCACCTCGACGCGGATCGGCGTCCCGTTCTTCGGGTCGACCACGTCGGGCAGGCCGTTGGGCAGGTTGAACTGGATCTTCGGCAGCGACTGCATCGCGCCGAACGAGTCGATGCGGCCGTAGCCGAAGGTGTCGTCGACGCCGCCGGCGCCGAGGTCCTCGCAGCCGTTCTTCAGCACCTGCTCGACGTCGTCGGGCGAGAGCGTCGGGTCGGCCGTCCAGATCAGCGCGCACAGCCCGGCGGTGAGCGGCGTCGCGAAGCTCGTCCCGCTGACCGAGGAGTAGGCGTCGTCGGCGAAGGCGTCGCAGGTGAAGACGCTGACGCCCGGCGCGACGACGTCGACGAACTGCCCGAACGCCGAGAAGCTGGCGAGGTTGTCGCCCGAGTCGGTCGCGCCCGCGACGATCAGGTCGTCGGCGTCGCGGTTCCCGAAGGTGAGGTTGCGCCCGTCGTTGCCGGCCGCCCACACCACGAGCCCGCCGATCGACTTGACGTAGGTCGCCGTGGTCAGGTTCGACGAGACGTCGACGCCCGAGTAGCTCACGCTCGCGACGCGGTCGCCGTTCTCGACCGCGGTGCGCGCGGCGTGCTGCAGAGTGTCGAGCGAGGAGCCCCCCCCCGTGCTGTTCGAGACGCGCAGCATGCGGTGGCTGAAGTCCCAGCCGACGCCCGAGATGCCGATGCCGTTGTTCCCGTTCGCGGCGGCGCAGCCGGTCGTCATCGTGCCGTGCGGATGGATCGCCGAGATGTCGCCGCCCTGCGATTCCCAGAGCTGGTCGACGGCGTTGTAGCCCTCGAGCCGGTGGAGCTGCAGGTCCTCGTGCGTGGTGAGGATGCCGGTGTCGCAGATGCCGACCGAGATCGACGGGTCGCCCGTCGTGAAGATCCACGCGTCGCACGAGTCCATGCGGTTGTCGTCGTGGTGCCACTGCGAGCTGAGGCTCGGGTCGTTGGTGCAGTTCGCCGGCGGCGCGGCGACGAAGCCGATCGGGAAGACCTTCCAGTTGGGCTCGACGTATTGGTAGAGGCCGGTCGCCATGAGCTCGCGGCTCACGTCGTTCTCGGTGCTTCCGGCCGGGACACGGAGGACCACCTCGTCGGTCTGCGCCACGCGGCGGCGGATCGCGTAGGTCGCGAGCCGGTCGTGCGCGAGCTGGATCTGCCGCGCCGCCTGCGCGTCGCTGAAGCCGGCGCGCCGCAGCTCCTTCGCCTGGCGCGGACGCGCGATCAGCTCGCCAGTGAACTCGCGTTCGCCGCGGACCGCGACGTACTCCTGGGCGGTCGCCGGCACGGCGAACGTGCCAAGCGCGATGGCGAGACCGGCGGCGAAGGGGACGAGCGGGGTCGGTTTCATGGCGTGGCCTTGCGGTTCCTTCTCGAGGGACGGCGCCCGGAAATCGGGCGGAACTGGATAGACCGGATTCGGGATCCTGCCCGGCGCGCGGCTCCGCCGGGCGGCGGAGCCGGAAGCCGGTCAGCGATCGGCCGGTGATCGGGAAGAGACGACCCGACAGGGGGGTGTCTCTTCACCATTCACACCCGCGCGGCGCGGCGTGCTCCCGGGCCGATCGCCCTCTGATGCCGCCACGGCATTCCGAGGTTCCGTGAATGTCTCCCTGCCGAGAGCAGGGATTGCACGGAGCCGCCTCCGCGCCGCCGCGGGCGCTACCCTCCGCAAATGACCGGCAGGAAAAGACCCGCCTCGGGCGGCCGCTCGATCGCCCCCCGCGACGAGCTGCGCCGGCTCGCCCGCCAGGCGATGCGCGAGCGCGGGCTCTTGCCCGAGTTTTCTCCGAAAGCGCGTGTCGAGGCGGCGGCGCTGCGCGAAGACGGCGCGGAAGCGATCGCGCGGCGCGAGGGGCTGCGCGACCTGCGGGCGCTCCCGTGGTGCTCGATCGACAACGACGACTCGCGCGACCTCGACCAGCTCACCGTCGCGGAGGAGCGCAAGGGCGGCGGCGCGAAGGTGCGCGTCGCCATCGCGGACGTCGCGGCGACCGTCCGGGACCGCTCCGCGATCGACCGCCACGCGCGCACCAACACCACCTCGGTCTACACGGCGGCCGAGATCTTCCCGATGCTGCCGGAGCGCCTCTCGACCGACCTCACGTCGCTCAATCCCGGCAAGGACCGGCTCGCGGTCGTGATCGAGCTGGACGTCGCGGCGAGCGGCGCCGTCACCGGCTCCGACGTCGGGCGCGCGCTCGTCCGCAACCACGCGCAGCTCGCCTACCCGGGCGTCGCGGCGTGGCTCGACGGGACGGGGCCGCCTCCGCCGCGCCTCGAGGGCGCGCGCGAGGTCGGCGCGGCGATCCGGCTGCAGGACCGCGTGGCGCAGGCGATGAAGCGGCGCCGCCACGAGCGCGGCGCGCTGAGCCTCGAGACGATCGAGACGAAGGCGGTCTTCGCCGGAGATCTGCTCTCCGGCCTGCGCGCCGAGTCGAAGAACCGCGCGCAGGAGCTGATCGAGGACCTGATGGTCTCGGCGAACGGCGCGGCGGTCCGCTTCCTCCAGGAGAAGGGCTTCCCGTCGCTGCGGCGCGTGCTGCGCTCGCCGGAACGGTGGGCGCGCATCGTCGCGCTTGCCGGCGACCTCGACGAGCCGCTGCCGCCGACGCCGAGCGCGCGCGCCCTCGAGGAGTTCCTGCTGCGGCGGCGCGACGCCGACCCGGAGCGCTTCCCCGACCTCTCGCTCGCGGTCGTCAAGCTGCTCGGCCGCGGCGAATACGTGGTCGAGCGGCCCGGCCGCGGGGCGCCCGGCCACTTCGGCCTCGCCGTCTCCCACTACGCCCACTCGACCGCGCCCAACCGCCGCTACCCCGACCTCGTCACGCAGCGGCTGCTGCACGCGGCGCTCGCGAAGAAGAAGGTCCCGTACGGCGCCGACGAGCTCGACGCGCTCGCGAGCCACTGCACGGCGCAGGAGGACAACGCGGCGCGCGTCGAGCGGCAGATCCAGAAGTCGGCCGCGGCGATGCTCCTCGCCGGCCGCGTCGGCGAGCGCTTCCCCGCCATCGTCACCGGCGCCGCCGCCAAGGGGACGTGGGTGCGCATCCTCGAGCCGCCGGTCGAGGGGCGCCTCGTCCGCGGCTTCCAGAAGCTCGACGTCGGCGACCACGTCCGCGTCGAGCTCGCGCGCGTCGACGTCGAGCGCGGCTTCCTCGATTTCGTACGATGAGGGGCAAGTTCCAGGAGAGATCGCGATGCCCTTCTTCGTCCCCAACGTCGGCCCGTCGGTCTACATGACCGCCGACACGGTCGCCGCAATCGAGCGCACCGGTCGCAAGGTCGAGCGCAAGGAGTTCCACGACTACGCCGTGGCGAAGGCGTTCGCCGAACGGATCCTTTCGCGCGTCGAGGACGAGAAGGGCAACCTGTCTGACGGGAAGACGCCGCCCGCGCCCGCGCCCGCGCCGGCCGCGGCGGCTCCTGCAGCGGCACCGGCGGCGGCTGCAGCGGCGAAGCCTGCGGCGACGGCTCCCGCGGCTCCGCCCGCCCCGCCCGCGCCGAAGCACTGAGCCCGATCCGCGTCAGCCGCTCGCGGCTTTTTTGCGGAAGAGGACGCTGTAGGCCATCCGCGTCCCCTGGCTGCGCCGCAGCTGGACGGTGCGCGTGCGCAGCGTCGCGGCGACCGCGACCGCCTCGCCGACGACGCGCTCGGCCGCGAGCCCGCGGTCGCCCGCCCACCGGATCAGTTCATCGCGGTCGATGAAGCGACTCGGATCGTGCGTGCCGCGCGGGATCAGGCCGAGTGTCTCGGCCACGTGGACCACGAGCAGCCGCGCGGTCAACGTCCGCGCGACCGTGTTCACGTAGAGGCGGCCGCCCGGCTTGAGCAGCCGCGTCGCCTCGGCGACCGCGCCGCACGGATCGTCGACGTGCTCGAGGACGTCGGCGAGCAGCACGAGGTCGGCGCAGCCCGACGCGAGCGGCGCGTGCGCGACGTCGGCGCGCAGGTAGCGCGGCCCGGCGCCGTGCGCCGTCGCTGCGCCACCGGCCCCGTTCCAATGGGCGCGTGCCGCGGCGACGCTGCGGAAGCTCTGGTCGCAGCCGACCACGCGTGCGCCGCGCCGCGCGAACGGCTCGCAGAAGAAGCCGCCGCCGCAGCCGAGATCGACCACGGTCGCGCCCGCCGGCAACGCCCCGATCCAGTCGTCGAGCAGCGCGAGCCGGAACGCGTTCACCGCGAAGAGCGAGCGGAACCACTTCGAATCGGGCCGCCACCACTCGTCGGCGTGGTCGTCGTAGATCGAAAGGTCATTGCGCATGCGCGGCGCGCTCGCGCGGGCGCGGCCGCGCGAGCAGCGGCGCCCAGAACTCCGGATGGAGCAGCGCCGAGGGCGGGCGCAGGTTCGAGATGACGGCGAGCAGCCGCCGCGCCGCCGCCGGCGACTGCGAGAGACGCGCAGCCATGCCGTCGGCGAGCGCCGGCCGCCGCAGCAGCGCCTGCAGCAGCGGATGGAACCACCGCTTGCCGCGGACGAGCCGCGCGTGCTCCCACGCATATTCCGCGGCCGCGCGGCGCGCGTCGGCCGGGCGGTCGCCGGCCCGCAGCGCGCCGAGGACCGCGCGCGCCGCGAGCTCGCCGATCGCGATCGCGAGCGCGATCCCCTCGCCCGTCAGCGGGTCGACGAAGCCGGCGGCATCGCCGGCGAGCAGCGTGCGCCCGCGCGCGACCGCGCGCACCGCCGTCGTCATCGGCGCGAGATAGCGCACCTCGCCGGCCACCTCTGCGTCGCGGAAGCGCGCCGCGAGCGCCGGCGAGCGCGCCGCCGCCTCGAGCAGGCGCCGCGCGCCGTCGTGCGCGCGCACCGCGTCCGCCACCGTCGCGACGTCGACCACGAGGCCCGCATTGAGCCGCCCGTCGGCGAGCGGGTCGAGTCCGAGGTAGGCGCCGTCCTGCAGCAGGTGCATCTCGCCCATGTCGCGCACGCCGGCGACGCCGCGCAGCCAGGCGTGGATCACGCCGCGCTGCCGCCCCTTCGCGTCCGCCGGCGCAGCGACCGCGAGCCCGCAGGCGCGGGCGACCACGGAGAAGCGGCCGTCGGCGCCGATGAGCCAGCGCGCGCGCCACTCCTCGCTCGCTCGCACGACGACCCCGTCGACGTTGAACTCGACGCCGGTGACCGCCGCGCCGCCTTCGAGGCGCGCGCCGCGCCGCTGCGCCTCGCGCTGCAGCGCGCCGTCGAGCAGCGGCCGCGCGACCGAGAGCGCGCGCGCCTCGGCGCCGGCGTCGGTGACGAACGGCGCTTCGACCGCCGTCCCGCCGGGCGCGACCATCGCCATCCCGTGCAGCTCGCGCGTCGCGACGCCGCGCAGCGCGCCGGAAAAGCCGAGCCGCTCGAGGTCGGCGACGGCGCGCGGGCCGACGTATTCGCCGCAGATCTTCTCGTGCGGTCCCGCGGCGCGCTCGAGCAGCGCGACGCGCAGCCCCGCCGCCGCGAGCTGCGCCGCCGCGACGCTGCCCGCGGGGCCGGCGCCGACGACGAGCGCGTCGACGTCCGCCACGCTCACTCCCACTGCAGGAGCAGGAGCTCTGCGCCGAAGCCGGGCCCGAACGCGATCAGGAGGCCGCGCTCGCCCGGCTGCGCGACGACGCGCTTCATCTGCTCTTCGAGGATGAAGAGCACGGTCGCGGAGGAGAGGTTTCCGTGCGCGCGCAGGACGGCGCGGCTCGCCGCGAGCCCGTCCTTGGGGAGCTCGAGCGTCGCCTCGAACGCCTCGAGGATCTTGCGGCCGCCCGGATGGAAGAGGAAGTGGCGCACGTCGCCGAGCGCGAGCCCCGACTCCGCGAGGAAGCCGTCGACCAGCGCGCGGGCGTGCGTTCGCACGTGGCGCGGGATCTCCTTCGAGAGGACGATGTGCAGCCCGCTGTCCTTCAGCTGGAAGCCCATCCAGTCGAGGCTGTCGTCGAAGCGGTGGCTCGCGACGCGGACGATGCGCGGGCGGCCAGGCGCCGGCCGCGACGTGAGGACGACCGCCGCCGCGCCGTCCCCGAAGAGCGCCGCCGAGACGACGTTGGCGGGCGAGCGGTCGCCGTACTGGAAGGTGAGCGACGGCAGCTCGACCGCGACCACCAGCGCGACGCGGCCGGGGTTCGCGACGAGGTGGTCGTGCGCGACGCCGAGCGCGACCGCGCCGCCCGCGCAGCCGTGCTCGGTGATCGGGAGGCGCCGCAGCGACGACTTCATCTTCAGCCGCTCGGCCACGTGGGCGTCGACGCTCGGGATCATGAAGCCGGTGCACGAGGTCGAGACGAAGAGGTCGACGTCGCGCGCGCGCAGCCCCGCGTTGCGCAGCGCCTGCTCGGTCACCGCCGTCGCCAGCTCGATCGACTTCTCGACGTAGAGGTCGTTGCTCTCCCCGAAGCCGCGCACGCGGAAGACGTCGCGCAGCGGAATCGTCGAGGAGCGGTGGGCGACGAGGCCGTTGTCGAAGGCGGAGAGCGCTGATTTCAGCCCGCCGCTCGCGCCGTTGAGCCACGCGACGGCGTGCTCCTTGATCTTCGGCTGCGCGTGCGCGAACTCGGCGGAGCGCGTGGCGGTGGCGACGATGGACGACATGGAGGGGCGCCGTTCGGGGAGGGGCGTGGGACGCGCTCGCGAGGCCGCAACCGTCGGTCCCTGGGCGGAGGCCGACGTTCCTACCACATATGTGGCGCCCGGTTCCATGCGCCGGGGGAGGCCGCCCCGTGCGGTTTCCTCAGCGCAGCGCGAAGCTCCGCTCGACCAGCTCGTCGCGCCAGGCCACCGCGAGCTCCGCCGGCTCGCGCGCGAAGTCGGGCACGACGCCGTCCCAGCGCAGCCGCGCGCGCAGCGACTCGCGCCATTCGGACGCGGTGCGCGGCGCGAAGACCCTCCGCTCGCCGGACGCGCGGACGAACTCGCACGGGTGGCCGGTGCGCTCGAAGAATTCCTTCACGAGCCACTCCGCGTCGCCCTCGTCGAGTCGCTCGCGCCACTCCTGCCACGCGCGCGCGAGGTCGTCCCACGCGCCGCGCAGCGCCGCGTCGGGCAGGACGTCGAGGACCCGCGCCGGATTCAGTGGCACCTTCCCTTCGCGGCACGCGAGCCAGGCACGGACGTCGTCGGACGTGGCCGACCGGAAATGGTCGCGGAGGAGGTCGTCTGAAACGGTGACGAGCAGTCCTTCCCCGACGTCGTGCAGCGTGGCGAAGGGGAGCAGGTCCCTGGCGAAGAGCTCCTGCTCCTCGGCGGGCACGTTCTCCGAACCGTCGAAAGCTCTCGCGCCGTTCCGGATCCAACAACGCAACTCGTCAATGGCATCGGGGCGCCCGAGCCGGCAGCCGAGCAGCATGCGG
>DAINBU010000118.1:0-14578 GCA_036732755.1 Planctomycetota bacterium | reverse complement strand
TGAAAGGGCGGAGGGGAAAAAGGTCGAGGGACGGGACACGCTCGCAACAATGAACGTTGACCGGTGGCTCGCTGCGTGAGGCGGTCGACCACGGAACTGCTGCGAGTCGTATTCGAATGCGCCGAGCGCAGCGAGCCCCCCGTCCATCTTTGGTTTGGGGCGAGCGTGTCCCGTCCCTCGAGCCTTTTTCTCCTCCGCCCTCTCGACCCGCCCTCGCCCGTCGCGCGTTCGAGCACCCATCCTCCTCCCCGCGCCCTCTTCACCCGCGCCCTCGACGTCCGCTCTAGTTTCTAAGCATCCAGCGCAGCTCGACGCGCTGGCGCTGCGCTCGGCTCTCGCCGCTCAGCGCCGCGAAGTCGGCGTCGCCGATGCCCGACGGGACGAGCCGCTCGGGCGGCATCCCGTGCGCCGCGAGATAGTCGGCGACGGCGCGCGCGCGCGCGAAGGAGAGCTCGAGGGCGGCGCGCATCGTGCCGACCTCGTCGTCGGCGCACGAGCCGACCACCTCGACCAGGTCCTTCCTCGAGCGCAGGCTCGGCAGGACCATCTCGAGCTCCTCCTTCTGGCGCGCGTCGAGACGCGACACGCCGCCCTTGAAGAGGAGCTGCACCGGGATGCTGAAGCGGCGCCCCGGATCGGTGACGTCGGAGCTCGAGCGCGTGATGCGGTCGAACTCCTCGTTCAGCGTCTTGAGCGTGTGCTCGACCCAGTCCTTGCCCGACAGGGGCTTCAGCTGCGGCGCCTGGAAGCGGACCTGCGGGTGGCTCTTCTGGATCAGCGTCGTCTGCGCCGGCATCAGACCCGGCATCCCCTGCGACATCACGCTGTCGGCGTACTCGCCGTGGCCAGCGCCGAGGTACCCGCACTCCTGCGAGCTCGCCATGCTGTTCAGCAGGATGAAGAAGCACATCAGGTTCACGATCATGTCGGAGAACGACACCATCCAGCCCGGGACGATGAACTTCTCCTCCTTGTGCTTCTTGAGCGGCATCGCCGTCACTGCTCCGGGTAAAGGACGATCTCGACGCGGCGGTTCGCGGCGGCCTCCTCGGCGGAGTGCGAGATCTCGAGCGGCTGGCTCGCGCCGACGCCGCCGACGCCGATGCGGCTGCGGCCGAGGCGCCCGACCTGCTCGAGGTAGAGCGCGACCTCGAGCGCGCGCTGCTGCGACAGCGAGATCAGCTCGCCGATCGTGCGCGCCGTCTCGCCCTCGTCCCACGCGTTGCCGACCACGACGAAGCGGTGGCGCGTGAGGCGCAGCAGGTCGGCGACCTCGCGCAGGACCTCGCGGTCCTCGTCGGTCAGGCGCGTCGAGCCGGGCGCGAAGGTGGTGTGCGTCACGAGCTTCACGCGGTAGCCGTCGCTCATGCGCTCGAGCTGGACGCGCTCGCCCGTGGGCTTGCGCACCATGACGCCCTTCTTGTCCTTCAGCTTCTCGAGCTCGTTGTGCTCGGAGCGCAGGCCGTTCTCGCGGTACTTGTCGCTCAGGAGGTCCTTGGGCGGGACGATCGACTGGAAGTCGTTGTCCTTGGGGTCGGCGATGATCCCGAACGAGCCCTGCAGCGCGCCGGCGAGCTTGTGGAACTCGGCCTTGCTCTTGGTGCTGTAGCTCAGCAGCATGATGAAGAAGCTGGTGAGCAGCCCGATCATGTCGGAGAAGGTGACGATCCAGGGGGGGGCGCTGAACGGCTCCTCTTCCTCGCGCTTGATCCCCACGTCACTTCTCCGCGCCGGCGGCCTTTTCCTTGCCCGCCGCGATCGCCTCGCGCTCGCGCGGCGAGAGGAAGCTCTTCAGCTTCTCCTCCACCAACTGCGGCTTGTCGCCGGCCTGGATCGCGAGCACGCCCTCGATGATCATCATGCGCACCATCGTCTCCTCCTTGCCGCGCTCACCGAGCTTGCAGGCGAGCGGGAGGCAGATGCAGTTGGCGACGAACGAGCCGTAGAAGGTCGCGATCAGCGCGAGGGCCATCCCGGTGCCGATCCCCGAGGGGTCGGACATGTTGCGGAGCATCGTGACCAGGCCCATCAGGGTCGCGAGCATCCCGAACGCGGGCGCCATCTCCGAGCCGCGCTCGACCATCTTCTTGCCGGTCGTGTGGCGCTCGAGCTGGAAGTTGACCTTGGTCTCGAGGACGTTGCGGATCTGCTCGGCAAAAAGGCCGTCGACGACCATGCGCAGGCCCTTCGCCTCGAACTCGTCGGCCACCTCCTCGAGCTTCTCTTCGAGCGCAAGCAGCCCCTCACGACGCGCGAGGTTCGCGAACGAGACCAGCCGCTCGATCTCCTTCTCCGGCGAGGGCATCGGATAGATGAATGCGCGCAGGATCGTGCGGCCGAGCGACTTGAGTTGCGTGCCGGTGTAGCTTGCAATCATCGCGAACACGGTCCCGCCGACCACGACGAGGCTCGCGTGCTCGTTCAGGAACGACGTGACCGTCGCGCCGCCGAGGCGGATCGCGATCGCGACCATGGCGAGGTTGAGGACCATCCCGATGAGGGTCGCGAAGTCCACCGTCTGCTCTCCACGCTTCCGGCACGGAGGATCCGCCCGGGGGCCGTCCGCGGGCGCGGCCGGCTCGATCCGGTCCCGCCTCGGGCGGGCCGGTTCGTCGGAGGTGTGATCGGCGGCGCACGGGGGCGCGGTTGAGAAGGGATTTCTCTCCGGGGAGGGGCGACGCGGGGGGAGGAGCGGCGGCGGAGGCAGGAGCGGCAGCGGGAACCCGTCGGGAAAGACTGCGGGTCTCCCCGGTCGATGATCCGGCCGGACGCGCTATCGGGGAGCGTCCCGGCGCAGGAGCGGTGGTATGCGCGAGATCGTGTGGAGCGATTGGAGCGACGACGCCTTCGCGTCGGCGCGCTCGTCGGGCAAGCCGATCCTGCTCCTGCTCGGCGCGTCGTGGTGCCGCTTCTGCCGCGAGCTCGAGTCGAGCGTGCTCCGCGAGGCCGCGGTCGTCGAGAACGTGGAGAAGCTCTACGTCCCGATCCGCGTCGACAAGGACCGCCGCCCCGACGTCAACCAGCGCTACTTCCTCGGCGGCTGGCCGACGCTCGCCTTCCTCACGCCCGACGGCGGCGTGATCACCGGCGGCAGCGCGCTCACCGACGAGGAGGTGCGCCTGCTGGTCGCGAAGACCGCCGACTGGTGGCGCGCGAACCAGGAGCAGGTGCAGGTCGGGCTCGACGGGATCGTCGCCGAGCAGGCGGCCGCCGACGCCGAGCGGCGCGTGCGGACCGCCGACTTCTCGCCCGCGATCGTCGAGCGCGTCGCCGCCGCGATCCTCGACGCCTTCGACGCCAAGCACGGCGGCTTCGGGACCGGGCAGAAGTTCCCGCACCCGGAGATCATCGACTTCACGCTGCTCTACGCCGAGAAGACGCGCAACCCGGCCTTCCGCGAGATCGCGCAGAAGTCGCTGACCGAGATGGCGGCGGGCGGGCTCGCCGACAGCGCGGGCGGCGGCTTCTTCCGCTACTGCGCGACGCGCGACTGGCGCCAGCCCCACACCGAGAAGCTGCTCGAGACGCAGGCCGGACTGCTGCGCAACTTCCTCGAGGGCTGGCAGCTCTTCGACCGGCCCGACTTCCGCAAGGTGGCGCAGAAGACGCTGACCTACCTCGAGCACACGCTGCGCGATCCCGAGAGCGGCGCGTGGTTCGGCAGCCAGGCCGCCGACGACGAGTACTACGGGCTCGCCGAGCAGGCGCGCGCCGACCGCAAGCCGCCGCACGTCGAGCACACGATCTACGCGCCTTCGCTGGCGCAGACGATCTCGTCGCTGCTGAAGGCCGGCGTCGTCCTGCGTGACGAGAGCGCGACAAAACGCGCTCTCGAGGCGACTCGGTTCCTGGCCGAGAACCTCTACAGCCCCGGCCGCGGCGTCTACCACTACTACAGCGACGGCACGCGCCGCATCCTCGGCCTGCTGGTCGACCAGATCTGGACGGCGCGCGCCCTGCTGCACGTCGTCCAGTACACCGGCGACAACTCGTGGCTCGAGGTGGTCGACGACCTGATCGCGATCATCGTGAAGAAGCAGTCGGCGACGCACGGCGGCTTCTACGACATCGCCGAGGACGACGCGAAGTTCGGCGCGATGAAGCGGCGCAGCCAGTCGCTGATCGACAACGGCGTGATGGCCGAGGTGCTGGTGCGCGCGCACTGCCTGACGGCGCGTCAGGAGTACCTCGACCTGGCCGAGCGGACGCTGCGCGCCTTCGCCGCGGACTGGCCGCAGTACGGCTACTTCACCGCCGGCTACGCGCGCGCGACCGAGCTCTTCTTCCATCCGCCGGTCCGCGTCGTCGTGGTCGGGCCCGAAGGCGACCCGCGCCGCGCCGCGCTCGCCGAAATGGCGCACCGCACCTACGTCCCGAGCAAGCTCGTGCTCTCGCTCGACCCCGACAAGGACGCCGCGCTGCTCAAGCGCCACGAGTTCCCGCCCGCGCGCGACCCGGTCGCCTACGTCTGCATCGCCCGCTCGTGCACCGGCCAGATCACCGACCCCGCCGCACTCCCCGCCGTGATGCAGAGCGCCGAGAAGCAGCGCGAGTCGCACGGGCCGCGCACGAAGCGCTGAGGAGCTAGGGGCTCGCAGGACGGAATGCCGGACGGTATTCCTCGTCCTGATGCGAAGTACCTCGGTGATGCTCCTGGGGGCGACATTCGTCGTCGCGACGTTCTCGGCAGCGCGACGCGCGCAGGCGCAGGAGCGGCTCTGGAAGCGCTTCGGAACCGCGGTCTCATCCCGATTCGGCAACGCGATCGATCCCGTCGGAGACATCGACGGTGATGGAGTCACCGACGTACTCGCCGGAATGTCCGCTGACCATGCCCATGGCGCGGATGCGGGCAAGGTGATCCTGATGTCGGGAGCGGATGGAACGACGATCACGAAGCTCTTCGGCGCCGCGAATGAAGGCTTCGGCTTCGCAGTAAGCCGCGCCGGAGACGTCGATGGCGACGGAGTTCCCGACTACGCGATCTCGTCATTGGACCCCGGCGGCGGTGGCACCCTCGCCGGCGCCGTAACGATGTACTCCGGCGCGACGGCGACGGTGCTCTGGCAGGTCCAGGGAAACGCCGGCGAAGTCTTCGGCGGGGGTGTCGCGGACGTGGGCGATCTCGACCAGGACGGGATCGACGACCTGATCGTCGGCGCGATGTGGGGCGGCTACGCGCGCACCATTTCGGGGAAGGACGGCTCGACCCTGATCACGGTCACGTCTCCCGATCTCCAGCCCGTCGCGTTCGGATACGACGTCGCAGCCGGCGGCGACGTGGACGGCGACGGATTCGGCGATTTCATGGTGTCGGACATCTACGACAGCGATCCGGGACCGATGACCGGCGCGGCCTACGTCTTCTCGGGGAAGTCCGGAGGACTCCTTCATCGCGTCTATGGGAACTCGGACAGTGCGACGATGGGCCTGGGCATGGGCATCCTGGGCGACATCAACCAGGATGGCTTCGCGGATTTCGGAGCCGGGGCTCCGAATGACAGCTCGGTCGCACCGCTCGGCGGACTCGCTCTCGTCTGTTCGGGCAAAGACGGCAGCGTGCTCCATTCGTACCAGCCGAGTGGCCCCACGGACACGGACCTGGGGATCGGATGCGCATTCAGCAGGATCGGGGACGTGAACCTGGACGGGTTCGACGACTTTCTGCTCGACAACTTGACGGATGGTGACGACACGCACGCTTGGGGGCGGGTCATCCTCGATTCAGGGGTCGACGGGGGAAGGCTCTATCACTTCGAAGACGAGAGCACGGTGTACTACGACCAGTTCGGGACGAAACTCGCCCTCATAGGGGACGTAGACGGAGATGGCAGTCCCGAGTTCGTCGCGACGGCACCCGGGGATTCCTCTTCAACCGTCCGCAGTTGCGGCAGCGTCTCAGTCTGGACCACCCGCCGACTCCTTTGCGACGCCAGCCCCCGCATTCTCAGTTCGAACAAGGACTGCACGGTGCAGGTCGGGCAAGCCATCGCCTCGCAGCTCTTCGCGCTCTTCCTCGTCGACGTGAACGGCGTCCCCGCCTTCAATCTGTTGGCGCTCGGCGCTCTCGATTCGACCGGGCGAGGCGCAACCACCGGTCACTACGCCGGCGGCGCGGCCGGCATTACGGTCGGCCTCCAGGGGTTCACGCTCGACGCGCAGAACCACCTGCTGATCAGCAACGTGGAGACGATCGAGCTCCAGTGACGTCGCCGCCGCCCGCCGCTCCTGATGGAACGGCACGGCCGGTCACTTCGTGAAGCGCTCCGCGAGGAGCCGCGCCGCCTGCGCGTGCGCGCGGGCGTCGGGGTGGGCGTCGAGCGGCGTGATCCAGTAGCGCGTGAGGTCCTCGTCCTTCTCGAAGGCGTCGACGAGGGCGACGGCGTCGATGCCGAGGCGGGCGCAGCGGGCGAGCGCGTCGGCCTCGATGGGCGCCAGGGGATTGCGGCTCGGCTTCACCATGAAGGGGTAGACGGCGACGGTGAGGCGGGCGCCGGCGGCGGTGCACGCGGCGGCGAGCTCGCCGAGTGACGAATCGAGCCGCCCGCCGCCGCCACCCTTCCACTCGGCGAGGATCTTCTCGACGTAGCCGCCCTGGCGCAGGCCGGTCGCGCGCAGGAATCCGGTCGCCTCGATGCCGAGCCACTGCAGCAGCGCCGAGCGCAGCGGGAACTCGGCGAACGGATCGATCACCGCGTCGGGCGGGATCGGGCCGGGCTTCACCGACGCGTCGACGTCGTTGGCGACCAGCACGTAGATGACGCGCTGCGGGCGCAGCGCCAGCACGCGCCCCTTCGTCAGCGCGACCACGTCCTGCGCATTGAACGCCGGCACGCCGCAGTTCACGACCTGCGCCACTTTCCCGTGGGTGGCGAGCTCGCGTTCGAGCGCGGCCGCGAGCGTCTCCTCCTCGCTGCAGCCGTTGCCGAACGTGAACGAATCGCCGACCAGCGCGATGCGCGGCGTGCCGTCGGGCGGCGGCGCGAGCTCGGGCCCGCGGAAGCCGAGCGAGTTCACGCGCACCGCGACGCCCTTGTAGGTGGTCGTGCGCTCGGGCGCGAGCTCGTGCGGGAGGCCGGCGAGCGTCGCGTCCTGGAACGGCGTGCGCCCGCAGGCGCCGACGCTGCGCCGTAGCCACAGCTCGGCGAGCCCGAGCCAGAGCGCCGCGCTGCACGTGAGCAGCAGGAGCCGGCCGATCCAGCGGCGCATGCGCATGGGACGGTACGCTACCGGGATGGCTGAGCGGCCGGATGGTCCGACGCGCGGTTCGGAATGGCGTGCGGCGCTCTCGTGGTTCGCGCTCGCGCTCGCGCTGCGGCTCCTTTTCCTCGGCCGCTTCAGCCTGTGGGGCGACGAGGACTACAGCCTCGACGACGCGCTGCGGTGGGGGACGACCCACCTGCGCCCGAACCAGCTGCTCTACCCGCTCTTCTTCCTGCTGGAGCGCGGCGCGCTCGAGGTCGGCGGCTTCGTCGACGTCGCCCGCCCCGACCCGCGGCAGATGCAGTGGTGGCTGCGCATCGTGCCGGCGCTCGCGGGCGCGGCGGCCGCGGCGGCGATCTACGTCGGGCCGCGCGGCCTCGTCGACCGGCGCGCGCGCCACGTGATGGCGGCGATCGTCACCTTCTCGCCGTGGCTCCTCTTCTTCTCGCAGTTCGCGCGCTTCTACACGCTGCTGCTCGCGCTCGCGACGCCGGCCGCGTTCGGGATGGTCCGCGCGTGGCGCGACGCCGACCTGCGCGCGAGCCTGCTTGCGGCCGCGTGGTTCCTGCTCGCGGTGCTGACGCACCCGACGGCGCTGCTGCTGCTCGACGGCCATCTCGCGGGCGTCGCGGCGGTGGCGCTGCTGGTGCGGCGGCGCGCCGCCGTCCCGCCGCCGGCCGCCGACGAGCGGCCAGCGTTCGAGCGCTTGTCGGGGCTCGCGCGCTGGCGCGGGCTCGCCGGCCCGCTCGGGCTGCTCCTGCTCCTCGCGATCCCGGCGATCGTGCGCAGCGACCTGGTCAACAAGGTGCTCGTCTACCGCTTCATCGCGCAGGACGCGGCGGAGTCGTCGGTCGCCGGCCTGCTGCGCGGCATCGGCTACAACGTCGGCCCCATGATCGGCGCGCTCGCGCTGCTCGGGCTCTTGCTCCTCTGGCGGCGCGACCGCGCGCTCGGCGTCCACGTGGCCGCCGCGGTCGCGGTCCCGCTCGCGGGACTGACCGTGATGGCGGCGCTCCACAAGAGCGTCGACGAGCGCTACCTGATGGCGCTCCTCCCGCTGGCGCTGCTGCCGGCGGGGCTGCTCGTCTCCGACCTCGCCGGGCGCGTCGCCGCGCACCACGCCGGCAGCTTCCTGGTGCCGCTCGCCGCGCTCGCGCCGTTCGCGCCGGGCGTCGTCTCGAACTACTTCGACGGCGACCGGCCCGACATGGGGCAGGCCGCCGACTGGGTCGCGGCGCGCCTCGAGCCGGGCGACGGGATCGTCTCCGACACGCACCGCCTGATGCGCCGCTACCTGCCGGAGACCTTCTCCGACGACCTCCTGCTCGAGGCGCCGCCGCCGCCGATTCCCGAGGACGTCGCGAAGCACGACCGCATGTGGAGCAGCTGCCCGCGCCTGTGGGTCGTCGTGCCGGCCACCTTCGAGGACCAGAGCGCGGAGACGCGCCGCTTCCAGGAGTGGGCGTGGCGCGAGGGGCGGCTGCAGGCGCAGATCGGGATGCCGCGCCTCGACTACCACCAGAACCAGCTGCGCGTCTTCCTGGTCGAGCCGAAGCGCGCGGCGCGCTGGACGGGCGACCCGCCGGCGCGCTGACGCGCGCGCGCCGTCACTCCGGCGGCGTCGGGATCGCGATGCGTCCGCCGCGCGAGGTCGTGCGCGCGCTGAGCGAGCGGACCAGCGCGAGGTCGCAGCCGCCGTCCGGCCGCTCGGCGATCTCGAGCAGGTGGTCGACCGTCGTCGCGACCGCCGTCTCGCCGCCCGCCACGACGTCGGCCGTCGCGGTCGCGCCGGCGTTCGCCGGCTTGGCCGCCTCGACGAAGAGCGACGTGATGCGCTCCTGCCGGAAGAACGCCGCCATCCACGGCAGCAGCATGCGCGCGTCGTAGAGCAGAGGGAACGCCCAGCGCAGGTGGCCGAGCCCCCACAGCGCGGCGCGCCGGACGTGACGCCCTTGCGCGCGCAGCGCCTCGACGCCGTCGTGCACGTCCTTCAGGAACTTGCCGGTCGAGAGGTACTCGGGCGCGAAGGAGAGCACGTGGAGCCGCTCCGACTCGGCCGCGGGGAACCAGCGGCGCGCGAGGGCGCGCAGGTCGGCCTCGCTCTCCCGGAACGAGACGAGCAGCCCGTCGCCCGCCTCGGCGAGCAGGAAGCGCAGCGCGAGCCAGTGCGCCGTCGTCACGCGGCGCGGCAGGCCGACCAACCCGCTCACCGAACCGGCCGGGATCGAGAGGTCGGCCAGCCCGAACGGGACGCTGGTCGCCGGAGCGGGCGCGCCGCCGTCGCGGTAGGCGAGGTGGGAGAGGAGCGTCGGCACCGACGGATAGACGTGGATGCCGGGCGGCCGCTGCCCGCGCGCGCCGCGCAGCCGCCCTTCGTTGCGACCGACGATCGAGAAGTGGTGCGTGCCGCGGTAGTAGAACTGGTGGCGCGCCTTCGTGATCTCGATCGAGCGCTCCTTGAACTGGTCGCCGAAAGCGTGGTACCCGAGCTGGACGATCACGTCGGCCGCGTACTCGGCGGCGGTGAAGGTCGCCTGGTCGCCGCTCCCGCCGGGCGTCTCGATCACGAAGACGCCGTGGAGGTTGCGGGCGGCGAGGTGGTCGCGGATCTGGTGCAGCGCGGAGCGGACCGTCCTGCCGTCGTCGAGCGAGGAGACCGAGATGTTGTCGATGGCGACGAGGCGGGGCTTGAGGCGGGTGCCGACGGTCGCGGCGGCGTGCGTCAGGGCGGAGAGGTCGGCGTCGAGCCGCTCGAAGAGCGCGGAGCTGCGCGTCACCAGGTCCTTCGGCTGCTCGCGCAGCGACGCCAGCACGAGGTAGTGCTCGTCGGAGGCGGCGCGCGCCGGCCGGAACGACTGCACCAGCGCCGAGTGGTCGGGGTTCTCGAGCGAGCCGACGATGCGGCCCCACTCGCCCGGGATCTGGAAGAAGCCGAAGTCCTCGCGCAGCTTGGCGTGCAGCTCCGCCGGCGACTGGTCGAGGCTGTAGTAGACGTGGCTGCCGCCGTTCCCCTCGATCCGGGCGAGCGTCCGCGTCGCGATCTCGAGCGCGACGTGGGTCTTGCCGCTGCCCGGCCCCCCGAGGATCACCATGAAGACCGAGCCGCCGCGCGGGAAGCGCAGGCCGCCGTCGAGCAGCAGGTCGAGGCCGTCGATGTCGGTCGGGAGCCGGTCGTAGGCGCTCATGGCGGGATGCTACTGCCGCCGTCGAGCCCGCCACAGTCGAGCGCGCCCCGCGGCCGATGCCGTCCCGTGCACCTTTCCTTGGGCGTGGCGCCGCGCCGGCGCATGATGCGCGCTCCCCCTGCGGGTTCTTCCGCCCGATGAGCTACCGCGACGTCGTCGTCACGCTGACCGTGCTGGCGTGCCTGCCCTACGCCTTCATCCGCCCGCTCTTCGGGCTGCTGCTCTTCACGTGGCTGGCCTACATGCGGCCCCAGGACCTCTGCTGGGGGTTCGCGAAGCAGATCCGCTTCTCGCTCTTCGCCGCGATCCTCATGTACGTCGGCTGGTTCTTCTTCGACGGGCGCCGCTTCACGCGCTGGTCGAAGCCGATGAAGTGGCTCGCGATCTTCGCGGCCTGCCTCACCATCTCCCTCCTGATCAACGAACGCCACCCGGGGAACCGCTCGTTCAGCAAGTGGTTCGACCTGATGAAGGTCTTCTTCGTCGCCTTCTTCACGTGCGGGCTGGTCGACGACAGGAAGCGCCTGCGGCTGCTGCTCTGGACGATCGCGCTGAGCCTCGGCTTCTACGGGGTCAAGTTCGGCCTGCACGGCGTGCTGCGCGGCGGCCGCATCCTGCAGGGCCCCGGCGGGATGATGCTCGACAACAACGACCTCTGCCTCGCGATGGCGATGAACATCCCGCTGCTCTTCTATCTGGGCCGCAGCCTGGAGAAGCGCTGGCAACGCCGCCTCTGCATGGTTGCAGTCGCGCTCACCGCCGTCACCGTGGTCTGCACGCTCTCGCGCGGCGGCTTCCTCACCACGTGCCTGGTCGGACTGCTGATCCTGCTGAAGCTCCGCAAGAGCGTCGTGCCGTGGCTGGTCGCGCTCGGCCTCGGCGGCGTGCTGCTCTTCGCGCTGCCGAGCGACGTGGTCGCGCGCCTGAAGACGCTCGAGGACCCGAAGAAGGAGGGCTCGGCCGCCGGGCGCCTCCACGCCTGGAAGGTCGGCATGCGCATGGTCGGCGACCATCCGCTCTTCGGCGTCGGCTTCGAGGGCTTCCTCCCCAACTTCAGGAAGTACGACCCCGAGATCACCGAGTCGAGCGACCAGATCGAGAGCGTCCGCGTCGCGCACAACACCTATGTGCAGGTGTGGGCCGAGCTCGGCACGCCGGCGCTGATCTGCTTCCTCGCGATGCTGGTGACGGCGATCCTCTCGCTCCGAAAGACGCGCCAGCTGATCGACCGCGCGCGCGCCGGCCCCGAGTTCCAGGAGATGCGCAACTACGCCGACATGATCGAGGTGAGCCTCGTGAGCTTCATGTTCGGCGCGAACTTCCTGAACCGCGCCCACTTCGACCTGCTCTACGAGCTGATCGCCCTCTCCGCGATCCTGCTCTCGATCACGCGCGCTGAGCTCGCGCGGCGCGACGCCGGGATCGCCGTCGCCGCCGAGAGCGAGGAGCGGCTCGAAGTGCCGGCGCTCGCCGCCTGGCGCTGAGCGCGGCGCGCGGGAATTCCCGGGGGAAAGGGCCCCGGGCCGGACCGGCCTCAGGGTCGCCCCCGTTCCCTGCCGATGAGGCGGTCGGAACCCATTTCGGGGGAGCGCGCCGATGGCAGACATGACGACCCAGCCGACCCAGCCGATCCAGCAGCAGAAGCGTTCGAAGGTGCTGATCGACCGGGAGTTCCAGCTGCGCTTCATCTCCCGGCTCGGAGTCGTGCTGTTCTTCTACCTGCTGGTCTTCCTGCTCATCTCGGTCGTGGCGCCGGTGGCGTTCACGCTGATGAGCGACGCGCCCGACTGGGCGCTGACGGAGACGGCGTTCCGCGTCGAGGTGCTGCTGCGGCTGATCCTCGCGCCGCTCCTCTGCACCTTCCTCTGCCTCTTCGCGCACGGCGTGATCGAGACGTTCCGCATCGCCGGCCCGAACTTCCGCTTCAAGGCGGTGCTGCGCGACCTCGCGAAGCTGCGCCTCCCGCGCGGCGTCACGACGCGCCGCGGCGACTACCTGCGCGACACGGCCGCGGAGTTCGACAAGGCGCTGATCGTGCTGCACGACGGCGTGCGCGACCTGAAGCGCCTGAGCACGGAGGCCTCGGCACGCACGCGAGAAGCGCTGCAGGACGCGCCGCAGGGCGAGGCGACCACGGCTGCGCTCGCGGCGCTCGACGAGATGGCGAAGCGTCTCGCGCGCTTCGAGCTGGTCTCCGCGGCGCCGCAGTGCCGGCCGCTCGAGGGCGACGGCGCGCCGGGCGAACCGATCGTCGAGGCGGCCGCGGCGCTCGAGAGCGCGACGCGCTGACGCGGGACAGCGTTTTTCGCCGCTCCGCCGTTCCGCCTAGTTCTTGCCGGTCCCCGTGCCGGCGTCCTGCCCCTCTTCGGTCTTCTCCGCGTCGCCCGCGTCCTTTTCGGCGGCGAGCGGCTTGGGCGGCGGCGCGGGCTGGAGCTCGCGGAGCACGGTGCGGCTCGACGAGCCGTAGAAGCGGCGCAGCCCCTCTTCGAGCCGCCAGACTCCGAGCGATTCGCTCGCGCCGCCCTTCACGTAGCGGCGCACGTCGCCGTTCTTCGTGACGTAGCCGACGTCCTCGAAGCGCAGGTCCTGGATCCGCCAGGTCCCGGTCGGGAACGAGCGGTCGGCGGAGGCGCCCGCGGGGATCGCCTGGTACTCGACGACGTAGCCGACGAGCGCGCCGTCGATCAAGACCTCCGACGTGCGCGTGTACGGGTCGCGCTCCCACGGCTGGGCGCGCAGCGGCGGCTCGACCTTGGCGGGCGCGGGCTCCTGCTCCGGCTCGCTCGAGCAGGCGAGGAGGCCCAGCAGCACCGCGAATCCGAACCCTTTCATGCGAGGCTCCCGGCGCCTTCCCGCGATCCTTCCCGAATCGGGAGGCGGAGGATGCTAGGCCGCGCTCCCGGCGCGGGCAACATCATCGGCGATGCCGAGCGATCGATCGCGCATGGCCGAGCTCTTCGGGAGCGGCGGCGCCCTGGCGACCCGCTTCGAGGGATTCGAGGAGCGGCCGAGCCAGGCCGCGATGGCCGAGGCGATCGACGAGCTGTTCGTCCAAGGCGGCCGCCTGCTGGTCGAGGCGGGGACGGGTACGGGAAAGACCTTCGCCTACCTGCTGCCGGCGCTGCTGCACGCCGAGCTGCCGGAGCGGCGCGTGGTCATCTCGACCTGGACGCGCACTCTGCAAGAGCAGCTGGTCGGGCGCGACCTGCCGCGCCTGCGCGAGCTGCTCGGCGTCCCGCTCGAGGCGGTCCTGGTGCAGGGGCGCGAGAACTACGTCTGCCGGCGCCGCGCCGAGCTCGCGCTCCACCGGAACGACCTCCTCTTCGAGGGTGCCGGATCGGGCGCGCAGCTCGCCGAGGTGGTCGAGTGGTCGGCGCGCTCGCGCGTCGGCACGCGCGCCGACCTCGGCTTCGAGCCGCGCGCGGAGGTGTGGGCGGCGGTACGCGCCGAACGAGGAAACTGCCTGCAGAGCCGCTCGCCCCACTTCCACTCGTGCGTCTGGCAGGAGGCGAAGCGGCGCGCGCGCGAGGCGGGCGTCCTGGTCGTGAACCACGCGCTGCTGCTCGAGGACCTGAAGCTCAAGCGCGCGGGCGGCGCGGTGCTGCCGCCCTACTCGCTGCTGATCGTCGACGAGGCGCACCACCTCGAGGAGGTCGCGGCCGACCACCTCGGCGGCAGGTTTTCCCGCGCGTCCGTGCTCGGCCTGCTGCGCGCGGCGGCGCGCGCGGTCGAGACCGGAGTGCGTGGAGACGCGCGGGACGACCTCGAGCACGTGCTGTCGCGCTGCCGCGGCGCCGCGATCGAGCTCTTCGAGGCGGCCGCGGGCTGGATCGGGACGCGGACGGTCGCCGCGCTCGAGCCGGGTACGCGGCTGCCGGCGACGCTGCCGCTCCTGCTGCACGAGGCGCACGACCGCCTCGTCGCGGCCGCGAAGCACGGCCCCGACGAGGGGGCCGCGGCGGAGCTCGTGGCGCGCGCGACCGCGGCCGGCGCGGCGGCCGAATCGATCGGCGCGATCCTCGACGCGTCGCTGAAGGAGGGGGCCGCGCGCGCGACCGACGACCTCGTCGTCTTCGCCGAGCGCAACGAGCCGAGCGGCGACGTCGCGCTCTGCACCGCGCCGGTCGAGCCGGGGGCGATCCTCGCGCGCGAGCTCTTCGCGCCGCTCCACGCCGCCGTGCTGACGAGCG
>DAINBU010000117.1:14308-14736 GCA_036732755.1 Planctomycetota bacterium | reverse complement strand
CGCACAACTGCCCGAGCACGTAGCAGCGCCACTTGGGCGCGTCGAAGCCCTCGAAGAGCCGCCCGTAGATCTCGTCGCGGTGGAGCGTCACGGCGACGAGATCCCTTCCTCCATAAAGGCGCTCGATCCGCGGGTCGCCTTTGCGATGCAGCAGCTTGTCGAGCTCGACCCATTCCGGCCGCCCGGTCTCCTCGTATCCGGCGAAGACGCTGCGCGAGGTGGGCGGCGAGGAGTGGGCGCAGAGCGAGTTCTCGCAGCGCAGGCAGTAGACGCGCCCGCGCTGGAAGGCGACGGCGTTCAGCAGCGCGTCGCGCACACGGTTACGCAAGAGCTCGATCAGCTTCTCCGACTCCGCGAGCCGGAACTCCGCCGCGAGGCGCGTGTCGCCGCCCGTGAAGCCGAGGACCACCGGCAGCTCGACGGCGTCG
>DAINBU010000117.1:0-14298 GCA_036732755.1 Planctomycetota bacterium | reverse complement strand
GCCGGCGTCGTGATCAGGTTGCCGCTGTGGTCCAGGTCAAAGCCGTCGTTGCCGGCCGCCGAGATCACCAGCACGCCATTGCGGGTGGCGAAGTTGATGGCCCGGTTCATCGCCGACACCAGTTCGGCCGCGTCACGGTCGCCACGGTTGAAGTCGGCGCCCAGGCTCATGTTGATGATGTGCGCACCACCGTCGGTGGCGGCGTACATGATGGCCTGGATGACGGCGCCGAAGCTGCCCGTGCCGTTGTGCAAAGCCTTCACCGGCACGACCTTTGCCTCGGGTGCGACGTGCTGCTCGGCGGCGAGGATCTCGCGCGCGGCGCGGGAGAGCTCGCCGAGCGCATCGGCGACGCGCCGCTCGAGGTCGCCGCGGCCTTCGCCGGGTCCGGGGCGGGGCGCGTGCGGGAGCCTCTTCGGTCCGGGGCGGTCGGCGTGCATGACGGCGCGAGTATGGCGAAGCGGCGCAGCGTCGTCAGTGCGCGCCGCCGGACGCGGCGGGCGATGTCCCTTTCTTTCCATCGGACGGCCCGAATTGCAAAGCGCGCCGTGTCGGAGCGCGTGCTCTCGAAGGGCGGCGGTCAGAAGCGGATCGATCGGCGACGGCACGTCGCGTGCAAAAGGCCCGCGCCCCGACCCCCCGAACCATTGGGAGTCATGCGATGTCGACGAATCGAAGACTGCACCCCGGTCTCATCGCGACGCTCGCGGCCGCGCTCGCCGCCGCCTGCGCCTCGGGCGGCCCGTCCGAAGAGATGGCGATCGAGAACGCCGCGAAGGCGACCACCTTCCAGGAGCAGGTCGCGGCCGGACAGTCGCTCTTCACGCTGCACTGCGCCGAGTGCCACGGCGGCGCCGGCCAGGGCGAAGACGCGCCGCGCCTCGTCGGCCTGAAGCAGGGCGCGCTGCCGCTCGATCCGCCGGCCGACAGAAAGTACCGCAAGCAGAAGTTCGTGACCGTCGCCGACGTCGCCGACTTCGCGTCGCAGAACATGCCGCCGCGGAAACCCGGCAGCCTCGGCAAGGACGCCTACTGGGCGATCCTCGCCTTCGACCTCCACGCCAACGGCATCGACCTCCCCCAGAAGCTCACCCCCGACGTCGCGAAGGCGACGACCATCCCGCGGTGACGCGGGGCGAAGGAGAAGTCGCAAGCGCGATCGGCAGCGAGCCGCTGCCTCGAGCGAGTCGGATGGGTCGGTGGAGCGGCGTCACCGATCCTCGTCGTCGTCGTCCGTCGACGCGATGCCGACGATCTGCCGTTTCTGCGGTACAAACTTGAAATCGAGCGCAGTTGGGACCACGCGCAGAAGACAGGCGTGGCGGAAGCGGTTCCGCCGTTGGAGTGAAGCCATGGCGAGAGCGGAAGTGCTGCGCGTCATTTCCCTCGAGCGCTGCGGCGGACACGTGCTGCGGCTGCGCTTCAACGACGGTGTCGAGAAGCGAGTGGACGTCCTGCCGCTCCTCGATCGAGGCGCTCTGCTGCGGTTGCGCGATCCGGCGGAGTTCGCGCGCGTGCGACTCGACCGGGGCTTTGGGGTGCCCTGCTGGCCGGGCAACCTCGACCTTGCGCCGGAGGCGTTGCACGAGCTGCCCGAAGCGCCGGAACTTGCGCCGCGGCGCGCCGTGCGGCCGCGTTCGCGGCGACCGGCCCGCCGCTGAACGAGGCGCGGCGATCAGCGCCTCGGGCAGCGCTGCGGGGCGCCGTTATCGTCCCAGCCCCATGCCGCCCGATCCGACGCCGGCGCAGCGCGTCACGCTCGAAGGGATCCTCGATCGCGAGATCTTCGCGAACGACGAGCGCAGCCACGTCGTCGCGGAGCTCTTGACGAAGCGCGGCGAGCGGCGCGTGGTCGCGGGCGACCTCGGCGGCTGCGCGGTCGGCGACTCGGTCGTGGTCGAAGGCAGGCCGGTCACCCACCCGCGCTTCGGCGCGCAGATTCGCGTCGACTCGGTGCGCTGGGTGCCGCCGGCCTCGGAAGAGGGGATGCGCCGCTTTCTCGGCGGTGGCTCGGTCGAGGGGGTCGGCGAGGTGCTCGCGGGCCGCATCGTCGACGCCTTCGGCGCCGACACGCTGCGCGTGCTGAACGACGAGCCGAAGCGGCTGCGCGAGGTCCCCGGCCTCGGCAAGAAACGCGTCGACGTGATCTCCGCGGCGTGGGCGCGCGCGCGCACCCGCAACGAGGAGAAGGCGTTCCTCGCGGGGCTCGGGCTCGGGCCGGGGATGAGCACGCGCGTGCAGCGGGCGCTCGGCGAGAACGCTGCGCAGGTCGTCAGGAAGGACCCGTTCGTGCTCGCGCAGCTCGTCGACGGCATCGGCTTCCGGCGCGCCGACGACATCGCGCGACGGCTCGAAGTCGCGGCCGACGCGCCGCAGCGCCTGCGCGCGGGGCTCGAGTTCGCGCTCGCCGAGTTCGCCGACGAAGGCCACGTCTACGCGCCGCGCACGCGGCTGATCGACGCGGCGCAGCGGCTCTTGTCGCTCGCGCCGGGGCCGATCGAGGACGCGCTCGCGCAGCTGCTGCAGGAGAAGGCGCTCGTGCAGGAGCCGCTCGACGGCGACGCGGCGATCTACCTGCCGCGCCTGCACGCCGCCGAACGCGAAGTCGCCGAGGAGCTCTCCCGCCGCCTCGGCCCGGTCGCGAAGGGGGCGAGCGTCGACGCGGCGCGCGCGCTCGACTGGGCGCAGCCGCGCGTCGGCGTCGATCTGACGGACGACCAGCGCGACGCGCTCTCGCTCCTGATGAACGAGCGCACCGCGGTGCTGACCGGCGGGCCGGGCGTCGGCAAGACGACGATCGTGCGCGCGCTCGTCGAGATCTTCGAGCGGAAAGGCCTGCGCGTCGCGCTCGCGGCGCCGACCGGCCGCGCCGCGCGCCGCCTCGCCGAGACGAGCCTGCGTCCCGCCGCGACGATCCACCGCCTGCTCGAGTTCAACCCGCGCAAGGGCGGCTTCGCGCGCAAGCGCGGGAACCCGCTCGAGAAGGACGTCGTGATCATCGACGAGACGTCGATGGTCGACCTGCCGCTGATGCGCGACCTGCTGCGCGCCGTTCCGCTGCCTTCGCGGCTGCTGCTCGTGGGCGACGCCGACCAGCTCCCGTCGGTCGGGCCGGGCGACGTGCTGCGCAGCCTCGTCGCGTCGGGCCGGATCCCGGTCGCGCGATTGACGAAGATCCTGCGTCAAGAAGAGGGCTCGACCATCGTCCGCGCCGCGCACGCGGTGCTGCACGGCGACGTCCCGGATTTCCCGAAGGGCGAGGGCGAGGGCGCCTTCTTCATCGTGCGCGACGACGCCGGCGCGGCGCGACGCACGGTCGTCGAGGTGGTGACGCGCCGCCTGCCGCAGCGCTTCGGCCTCGATCCGCTGCGCGACGTGCAGGTGCTGACGCCGATGAACCGCGGGCCGCTCGGCGTCGCCGAGCTGAACGACGCCTTGAAGGCGGTCCTCAATCCCGCGCAGAGCGCGCTCTTCGGCGCCGACCCGGACCGCGCCGCGCGCCCGCTGCTCGCCCCCGGCGACCGTGTGATCCAGACGCGCAACAACTACGACCTCGACGTCATGAACGGAGAGATCGGCTCGATCGTCGCGCGCGACGGGAACGGCGACCTCCTCGTCGACTTCGAGGACCGCAACGTCCGCTATCCCGTCGCGAACCTCGGCGAGCTCGCGCTCGCCTACGCGATCACCGTCCACAAGTCGCAGGGGTGCGAGTTCAAGGCGGTGGTGCTCGCGCTCTCGATGCAGCATTTCGTCCTCTTGCGCCGCAACCTCCTCTACACGGCGCTCACGCGCGCCAAGCGGCTGCTCGTCGTCGTGGGAACGCACCGCGCCCTGAAGACCGCCGTCGAGATGGGGGTGGTGGAGCAGCGCGCGAGCCTGCTCGAGCGGCGCCTCCGTGCAGGAACCGCGGCATGACCGCGCCGCGCTTCACGCTGCTCCACGAAGACGCGCAGGTCGTCGCGATCCTGAAGCCCGCCGGCCTGCCGAGCGTCGAGTCGGAGGGCGAGCGCGGGAAGACCTGCGTGTCGGAGCTGCGCGCGTCGCATCCGACCGCATTGGCGGTGCACCGGCTCGACCGCGACGTCTCGGGCGTGATGCTGTTCGCGCTCGACGAAGCGACACGCGCGGCGTTGGAAGAGCAGTTCCGCGCGCGCACGATCGCGAAGACCTATCTCGCCGTCGTGAGCGGCGCGCCGCGCCCGCCGAACGGCACGATCCGCCGCCCGATCGCCGACCTCGGCAAGACGGCGCGCGTGCAGGCGGGCGGTGCGCCGGCGGTCACCCATTACATGTCGAAGGAACGGCTCGGTCCGGCGACGCTGGTCGAGGTCGATCTCGAGACCGGCCGCTACAACCAGATCCGCCTCCACTTCGCCGCGCTCGGCTGCCCGCTGCTCGGCGAGCGCAAGTACGCGCGCGGAAAGGAGAGCGCCGTCCGCTTCCGCCGTCCCGCGCTGCACGCGTGGCGCATCGCCTTCGACCATCCGAAGTCGCGCCGCCGGATCGAGCTCGAAGCGCCGCTCCCCGCCGACCTCGAACGGCTGCTTTCCGACCTGCGCGGGAGATGACGCGCGGTCGGTCCGACGCCACGACAACCCCGCGCCGTTCGATTAACCTGTCGCGATTCCGGACCGGCCGGCACGTCGCAGCACGGTGCTACGATGGACGGCCGCGCGGTCCCGTCCGGTTCGAGGGAGCTGCATGGACCCGAAGAGCGGCGCCATCCCGTTCTGCCGCCCGACCATCGAGCAGGAGGAGATCGACACCGTCGTCGCCTCGCTCAAGTCGGGCTGGATCACGTCGGGGCCGAAGGTCGTCGAGTTCGAGAAGATGTTCCGCGAGCGGTTCAAGCAGCCGCACGCGCTCTCGGTCAACTCCGCGACGGCCGGGTTGCACGTCGTCCTCGCCGCGCTCGGGATCGGGCCGGGCGACGAGGTGATCACCACCTCGATGACGTGGCCGGCCACCTGCAACGTGGCCGAGCTGCTCGGCGCGAAGTCGGTCTTCACCGACGTGATCGACGGGACGCTCCTGATGGACCCCGCCGACCTGCGCCGCCGGCTCGCGCCGAAGACGCGCGCGGTGATCCCGGTGCACCATTGCGGCGCGCCGGCCGACCTCGACGCGATTCATTCAGTCATCGATTCCTATGCGGCGCAGCACGGGATCAAGATCGCCCTGGTCGAGGACGCGGCCCACGCGGTCGGCACCGAGTACAAGGGGCGCCCGACCGGCGTCGGGAGCGACCCGGTCGTCTTCAGCTTTCACCCGATCAAGAACATCACGACGGGTGAAGGCGGGATGGTCGTCACCAACGACGACAAACTCGCCGAGCGCATGCGCATCCTCAAGTTCCACGGCGTGCAGAAGGACAGCTGGACGCGCTACGCCTCGGGCGGATCGCCGCGCTACGAAGTGATCGAGCCGGGCTGGAAGTACAACATGCTCGACCTGCAGGCGGGCCTCGGCATCGAGCAGCTGAAGAAGGTCGAGCGCTTCAATACGCGGCGCAAGCAGTTGGCGACGCTCTACGACGAGCTGCTCGTGAACGTCCCGGAGCTCCGGCCGCTCGCGCGCCCGAGCTACCCACACGTCCACGCGTGGCACCTCTACGTGGTGCGCCTCGACCTCGCGAAGGTCTCGATCGGCCGCGACGAGTTCATCGCCGAGCTCGGCGCGGAGGGGATCGGCGCCGGGCTCCACTTCACGCCGGTCCACCTCCACGCGCACTACGCGAAGAAGTACGGATACAAGAGGGGCGACCTGCCGGTCGTCGAGCAGGCGGGGGAGGAGATCATGTCGCTGCCGCTCTATCCGCTGCTGACCGACGCCGACGTGCGGCGCGTGGTCGACTCGATCAAGAAAGTCGTCGCGAAGCACCGCGTTGCCGGGACCCCCGGCGTCGCCGCCCGCCATGCGTGAAGCCGTGGTCCCGACCCTGACGGTCGTCGTCCCCCTCTACAACGAGGAGGAGAACATCGTGGCGCTGGTGGCGCGGCTGCTGCCGTCGCTGCGCGCCATCGGCGAGCCGTTCGAGGTGATCTTCGTCGACGACGGCTCGCGCGACCGCACGCTCGAGCGACTGGCCGGCGCGGTCGCCGGCGACGCAACCGTGCGCGTCGCCCCGCTCGCGCGCAACTTCGGCCAGCACGCGGCGGTCTGCGCCGGCTTCGCGCTCTCGCGCGGGAAGTTCGTCGTGACGATCGACGCCGACCTGCAGAACCCGCCCGAGGAGATCCCGCGCCTGCTCGACGAGTGGAAGCGCGGCCACGACATGGTCGGCACGACGCGCATGCATCGCCAGGACACGTGGTTCCGGCGCAAGGCGTCGCAGGTCGTCAACGCCATGACGCGCCGCATGTCGGGCATCCAGCTGCATGATTTCGGCTGTATGCTGCGCGGCTACTCGGCCGAGATCGCGCACGCCATCGCCGAGCGGCGCGAGTCGAAGACCTTCGTACCGGCGCTCGGCTGGCTCTACGCGCGCAACCCCACCGAGATCCCGGTGCGGCACGAGGCGCGGCTGGCGGGGCGCTCGAAGTACTCGCTGCGCCGGCTGCTCTGGCTCCATTTGGATCTCGCGACCGGCTTTTCGGTCGGGCCGCTGCGCTTCCTGATGGGGCTCGGCGGGTTCATCGCCGGCGCGGGCGTCCTCTTCGGCGTCTTCCTCTTGTACATGCGCATCACCGAAGGCCCGGAGTGGGCGGCGGAAGGCGTGTTCACGCTCTTCGCGCTCCTCTTCATCTTCGTCGGCGCGCAGTTCGTCGTCTTCGGGATCCTGGGCGAGTACCTCGGCCGCATCTTCATGACGGTGCGCGAGCGGCCGGCGTGGGTGCTGCGCGAGCCGGCCGGCGACGCCGTCCTGCAGGCGCCGCCCGCCGCGAGCGCTCCGGCTGTCGGCACCGGAACGAAGTCGGGCAGCACGACCGACCCGATGTTCGCGCCGCGCCTCGGCCCCGAGCAGACGCTGCTCGACGCGCGCCGCGAGCCGCGTGCATGAGCGCGGTCGTCTTCGCCTACCACGACGTCGGCTGCCTGGGCCTGCGCGTGCTGCACCGGCTGAAGATCCCGATCGCCGCGGTCTACACCCACGCCGACGATCCGACCGAGAACACCTGGTTCGGCTCGGTGCGGCGCACCTGCGAGGAGCTGAAGCTCCCCGTCCACGTCGGCGCCGACCCCAACTCCGAGGGCGAGCGCGAGAAGATCGCGAAGCTGAAGCCCGCCGCCTTCTTCAGCTTCTATTTCCGCGACCTCCTGAAGCAGCCGCTGCTCGCGATCCCGCGGCACGGCGGCGTCAACCTTCACGGCAGCCTGCTGCCGCGCTACCGCGGGCGTGCGCCGGTCAACTGGCAGCTGCTGCATGGAGAAACGCGGAGCGGCGCGACGCTCCACTACATGGTGAAGCGCGCCGACGCGGGCGACATCGTCGACCAGGAGCCCATCGAGATCGGGCCCGACGACGCGCCGACCGACGTCTTCAAGAAGCTCCTCCCCGCGGCCGAGCTCGTCCTGTCGCGCAGCGCACCGGCGGTCATGGACGGCAGCGCTCCGCGCATCCTGCAACTCGAGTCGAACGCGACGACCTTCGGGCGGCGCACGCCGGCCGACGGGCTGATCCACTGGAGGATGGCGGCGCACGACGTCCGCAACCTCGTGCGCGCCGTGACGGAGCCCTACCCAGGCGCGGTCACGTACGCGTCAGGTAAGCGCCGCATCATGGTCTGGTGGGCCGACCCCGTGCCGGAAGCTCCGCGCAGCGCGCGCGAGCCCGGCACGATCGAGTGGTCGGGGGCGTCGGGGGAGGCGCCGCGCGTGGTCTGCGGCGACCGCCGCCGGCTGCGGCTTTCGCGATTCACGATCGAGGCGGAGGGCGGGAGCGCGGCCGCGGCCGCGGTCGATGCGCGGGAAGTCCTGCGCGACGGCGCGGTGCTGGGCCCCGGGACCTGAGCGAGGAGGGCGAACGGCGATGGACATCCTGATCCTGGGCGTGAACGGCTTCATCGGGAGCCACCTGACCACCGCCGTCCTGGAGCGCACCGACTGGCGCGTCTTCGGGATGGACCTCGACTCCGACCGCGTCGCCAAGTGGATCGACCACCCGCGCTTCCGCTTCCTCGAGGGCGACATCGCGATCAACAAGGAGTGGATCGAGTACCACATCCGCAAGTGCGACGTCTGCCTGCCGCTGGTCGCGATCGCGACGCCGGCCGCCTACGTGAAGACGCCGCTCGCCGTCTTCGACCTCGACTTCGACGAGAACCTCCGCATCATCCGCCAGTGCGTGAAGTACAAGACGCGCGTCGTCTTTCCGTCGACCTCCGAGGTCTACGGGATGTGCACCGACAAGGAGTTCGACGAGGAGAAGAGCCCGCTCGTCTACGGGCCGATCAACAAGTCGCGCTGGATCTACGCCTGCGCGAAGCAGCTCCTCGATCGCGTGATCGCCGCGCTCGGCCGCGACGCCGGCCTGCAGTACACGCTCTTCCGGCCCTTCAACTGGATCGGCCCGCAGCTCGACTCGATCCACACCGCGAAGGAGGGCAGCTCGCGCGTCGTCACGCAGTTCCTCGGCCACCTGCTCCGCAAGGAGCCGATCACGCTGGTCGACGGCGGCACGCAGCGGCGCTGCTTCACGCACATCGACGACGGCGTCGACGCGCTGATGAGCATCCTCGAGAACAAGGACGGCGTCGCCGACTCGGGCATCTTCAACCTCGGCAACCCGAGGAGCGACAAGAGCATCCGCGAGCTCGCCGAGACGATGGTCAAGGCGCTCGGCACCTTCCCCGCCTACAAGAAGCACGCGCAGGAAGCGAAGATCGTCGAGAAGTCCTCCGGCGAGTACTACGGCGACGAGTACCAGGACATCACGCACCGCGTGCCGTCGATCCGCCGCGCGCGCGAGCTCCTCGGATGGGAGCCGAAGGTCGGCTTCGAGGAGGCGATCCTGCGCACGATCGCCTACTACGTCGAGACCAGCGAGGACACCGGCAGGGCCAAGACGCGCCACGCGTGAGCCCGCCGGACACGTCGCCGTCCCGGGCGCGCGGCCTCGCGCGCGCGATCCTGCGCCGCCCGCTCGTCGCGGCGGTGATCTTCGCGGCGGTCGCCTCGTTCGCGGGCATCCACGGCCACTCGCTCTGGTCGCCCGACGAGCCGCGCGAGGCGGGGATGGCGCTCGAGATGCACCAGCACGGCCTCTCGGCGCTGCCGACGCTCGCCGGCGAGCCGTTCCTGGAGAAGCCGCCGCTCTTCTTCTGGCTCGCCGCGGCGTCGTATCGCGTCTTCGGCGTGAGCGAGGCGGCCGAGCGCGTCCCCACGATGATCTTCGGCGCACTCGCGACGCTCGCCGCGTACGCGATCGCCCGCGCCACGAGCGGCCGGCGCGCCGCGCTCGTCGCCGCCGTCTTCGCGGCGTCGTTCTCGACCTTCTGGTCGGTCGGCCATCGCGGCTGCAACGACGTCGTGCTCGGCGCCGCCTGCGCCGGCGCCCACGCCCTGTTGGTGCGCGCGCGCGCGATGGCGGAGCGCGGCGACGGCTGGCGCTGCGCGCTCGGCGCCGGCTTCTGCACCGGCGTCGCCTTCATGGCGAAGGGGGTGATCGGGCCGGTCCTGATCGCGGGACCGGCGACGCTCGCGTGGGTCGCGCTGCGCGACGGCGTCGTGCTGCGCCGCGTCTTCCCGTGGCTCGCGCTCTTCTCCGCCGTCTTCGTCGCGGCGTTCGGCGTGCCGTGGGCGGTCGCGCTCGCGAGCCATCCGGGCGGATGGAAGAACGTCTGGGACTGCACGCTCGGCCAGGTGATCGGACGCGTGTTGGGCGACCAGGCGGTCGGCCCGCACAGCCATCCTGCGTATTACTACCTGCGGGGCGGCTGGGGCTCTCTCCTGCCGTGGGTCGCATTCCTGCCGGCGATGCTCCTCTCGCCGATCGCGCGCCGCCGGATGAAACGCCGGCCGCTGCTCGACGCGTGGCTCATGTTCCTGCTCGGGGTCCTCCTCCTCTCGATCCCGTCGGGCAAGCGCAGCAGCTACCTCTTCCCGCTGCTGCCGCTCGCGGCGGCGGCGCCGGCCGACTGGTTCGCGCGGCTGCGCGCGCGCGAACTCTTCGGGCGGCGCTTCCTGCAGTGGGCGGCGGCGCTCGCGAGCGTCGCGGGCGTCGCGGTGGCCGTCTTCGCGCTCGTGCTCGCGTCCGGCCGCGCGCCGTTCGCCAAGGTCGCCCCGCTCGCGGCGGAGGGGGCTAGAGCGGTGAACTTCGTGGCGGCGGCGCTCGGACTGCTCGCCGCGCTCTGGCTGCTGCGAATCGCGCTGCGGCTGCGGCGCGACGCGACGGTGCGCGCCGGCGTGCGCGACGTCTTCGCCTTCGCGGCGGTCGGGCTGGTCCTCTCGCACGCGGTCGCCCGGCCCTTCCTCGAGCCGCAAGAATGGCTCTATCCTGCGGCGAAGCGGATCGCGGCGGCCGTCCCGGCCGACGAGCCGCTGCTGGCGTTCAACCCGAGCGAGACGCTGCGCGCGATGATCCCGTTCTATGGAAGGCGGCCGCTGACGCGCATCAAGACGCGCGACGTGCTCGGGGAGATGGCGGCGCACGGCGCGCGCCACCTCGTCGTCCTGAACGACAACCCGATCAAGCTCCCGCCCGACGTCGCCGCGCGGCTCCGGCCGATCGCCGAGATCCCGCGCGACCAGGGCTTCGACGCGACCGTCTACGAGCTGCGCTGAGGCCGCCGGCGATGGCCGCGCGCGCCGCGCTCAAGGTCGACGTCTGCACGCGCGAGGGGATGCGGCTGCGCGCGCCGCGCGTGCTCGACGCGCTGAAGCGCGCGAGTGTGCGCGCGTCGTTCTTCCTCGCGTTCGGGCCCGACTGCTCGGGCTGGGCGGTCGCCCACCTGCTCGACCCGAAGTTCCGCGCCAAGATGGCGAAGTCGAACGCGCGCTCGCTCTACGGCTGGCGGACGATGCTCTCGGGCACGCTCTTGCCGCCGCGCAAGGTCGCCGCCGGCTTCCCCGACCTCGTGCGCCGCATGGCCGACGAGGGGCATGAAGTGGCGCTGCACGGCTGGAACCACCGCCGCTGGCAGGACGGCGTGCGCAAGATGGACGAGGCGCGCGCCGCGCGCGAGCTCGCGCAAGCCGCCGACGCGTTCGAGCAGATCCTCGGCCGGCGCCCGCAGGCGTCGGGCGCGCCCGGCTGGGTGGTGAGCGCGGCGAGCCTGCGCGCGCAGGAAAAGCTCGGCCTCGCCTACGCCTCCGACCTGCGCGGCGGCCCGGCCTGCCGGCTGCGCGCGGGCGGGGAGACCTTCGCGACGCCGCAGCTCCCGACCACGACGCTCTGCATCGAGGAGCTGCTCGCGTCGGGGCGCGGCGACGAGGCGGCGCTCGAGGCGTCGCTCTTCGACGCCCTCACGCCGGAGCGCGCGCCGCCGACCGGCGCCGTGCTGCCGATCCACGCCGAGGTCGAGGGCGGGCCGTACCTCGCGCTGTTCGAGCGGCTGCTCGCGCGCGCGCGCGCCGCGGGCGTCGAGTTCGTCCCAGTCGCCGAGCTCGCGCGCTCCCTCGACCCGGCGAAGTTGCCGGTCCTCGACCTCGTCGACCTCGAGCTGCCCGGTCGCGCGACCCCGGTCGCGGCCGCGGGCGCCGCGGCGCACGCCACGAACGTCCGTTGAACCAGGAGCCACGCTTGGATCCGTCCCGCGTCGACGCCCGCCTGCTCGACACCGTGGTCGAGGCGGCGCGCAAGAGCGCGCGCCTGCGCATGAACCACAACCTCCACCGGATGGACGACCCGATCCACCGGCTGCTCAACGCGATGGAGCCGGGCAGCTACGTCCAGCCGCACCGCCACCTCGCGGCGCTGCGCACGGAGACGCTCACGTGCATCCGCGGGCGCGGCGCGGTCCTCGTCTTCGACGACGGCGGAACGGTGACGTCGTGCTTCGTCCTGTCGCCGACCGGGCCCGACATCTTGTGCGAACTTCCGCCTGGCGCGTGGCATGCGCTGGTCGCGCTCGAGACGGGGACCGTCTTCTTCGAGGTGAAGGCCGGCCCCTACGTCGCGCCGGTCGCGGCCGACGTCGCGAGCTGGGCGCCGCCGCCCGGCGACGCGCGCGCCGCCGACTACCTCGAGGTCATGCGGAAGGCGGCGCTGCGCTGACCGCCGCCGCGGCGCCGGCCGAAGACGCCGTGAGGCCGACTTCGACCGCGCTGCCGCCGGCGCCGTCGTCGACGAGGCGCGCGTACACCTCGCCGCCGAGCGCGGCGGCGAAAGCGCGTGCGAGAAAGAGGCCGAGCCCGACGTGGCCCGCGCCGCCGTCCGACGCGCGCGGCGCCTTGCTCCAGAACGGCTCGAAGAAGCGCTCCACGTCGGCGGAGCCGAGCCCCTCGGGGCGCGCGTTGCGGACGGTCAGGTCGAAGCGGCCGTCGCGAGCCGAGGCCGCGACCGCAACGGTCGTCGCCGCCGGCGCGTACTCGACGGCGTTCGAGAGGAGGTTGTCGACGATCGAGCGCAGGCGGCCGGCGTCGCTCGTCACGGTCGCGTCGCCCGCCACGTCCGTCGCGAGCGCGATCCCGCGCGCCGCCGCCGCCGGCGCGACGCGCGCGACCGCCGCCGCGACGAAGTCGGCGAGCGCGATCTCCTCCCGGAGCGGCGGCTCGCGCAGATGGTCGCCCGTGCGCAGCGAGAGCAGCGCCTGCACGATCGACTCGAGGTGGCGCACGGAGCCCTCGACGTCGACGAGCGCGGCGCGCAGCGCGGCCGCGTCCTCGTCGCCGCCGAGCGCGACTTCGGTCGTCGCGCGCAGCTCGGCGACCGGCGTGCGCAGCTCGTGCGCGACCGCCGAGTTGAAGCGGCGCTCGCGCGCGACGGCTTCGCGCAGCCGCGTGATCAGCGCGTCGAGCTTGCGCGCGACCGGCGCGAGCTCGGAGGGGAGTGCTCCTTCGCCGACGCGCGTGCCGGCCGCGTCGGGATCCGCTTCGGCCACCCGCGCTGCAAAGTTCGCGAACGGGGCGAGCCCGCGCCGCAGCGCGAGCTGCCCGAAGACCGCGGCGGCGAGCCACGTCACCGCCCCCGCGATCAGGAGCAGCGAGCGCAGCCGCGCGAGCGTCCGGTACATCTCGCTGCTGCTCATCAGGAGGACGAAGGTCGCCGGCGGCTGCGCCAGCGCCTCGAGCCCGATCGGCGTCGCCTCCGAGCCGATCGCCGTCATGCGCACCGCGACCGCGCGGCGCCGGTGGCCGTTCGAGAGGAGCACGTCGAAGTGGAGGCGCTCGCCGTCGAAGGGGGGCGGCGGCTCGGGCGCGACGCCGCGCAGCGAGGCGGAGCGCGCGACCAGGCTCCCGTCGCGCGCGAACGCGACGAACCCCACGCCCGAGCGCGCGTCGGCGAATTTCTCGGCGAGGCGCTGCTCGAGGACGTCGGCGAGGCTGCCGGGTGTCTCGTCCTTCTCCGCCTCGGACGCGGGACTCGGTCGGGCGCCGGCGGGCGCCTCGCCCTTGCCCGCGGCGGCGCGCTCCTCCTCGCTCGCGTTGGCCGACTCGATCGCCGGCAGCAGGCTCGCGTCGAGACGCGCGTCGAGCTCCGCGCGCAGCGCGCGCGCGGAGAGCTCGTAGAGCAGCACGCCGCCGCCGCCGAGCGCCGCGAGCAGCGCGAGCGAGAGCGCGACGAAGAGGCGGGCGCGCAGCGAGTTCATCGCCCGCCCTCGACGCCGAGCCAGTAGCCCTCGCCGCGGCGCGTGTGCACCAGCGGCGGCTGGCCGTTCCGGTCGATCTTGCGGCGCAGCCGGCAGACGGCGGCGTCGATCACGTTGCTGGTCGGTTCATCCCGCTCGTCGTACAAGCGGGCCTCGATGTCGCGCCGCGAGACGACGGCGCCCTCGTGCAGCGCGAGCAGCTCGAGCAGCGCGAACTCGCGCGCCGTGAGGTCGACCAGCGCGCCCTCGCGCCGCGCCGTGCGCGCCGAGAGGTCGACGGTCAGGTCGCCGACCGCGACGGTACGGCTGCGCCGGCCGTACTTGCGGCGGCAGAGCGCGCGCACGCGCGCGGCGAGCTCGTCGAACGCGAACGGCTTGACGAGGTAGTCGTCGGCGCCGGCGTCGAGGCCCGCGACGCGCTCGGAGACCCCGTCGCGCGCCGTCAGGATCAGGACCGGCACGTCCTGGCGCGACTCACGCAGCCGGTGCAGGACGTCGATGCCGTCGCGCTTGGGCAGCCAGAGGTCCAGCACGATCGCGTCGTAGGTGCCGGCGAGCGCGCGCTCGAGCCCGACCTGGCCGTCGCCCGCCGCGATCGTGCTGGACC
>DAINBU010000116.1:0-14893 GCA_036732755.1 Planctomycetota bacterium | reverse complement strand
GGCGCTCGGTCGCTTCCTCCGGCTCCTCTCCGAATGCGACCGCCGCTTCCGCTACGCGCCGCCCGACGTCGTCGTCCCGGTCGACTACCCCGGCTTCAACGTGCGCCTCTCCCGGCTCGCGCGGCGACGCGGCGTGCCGGTCTGCTACCACGTCGTGCCGCAGTACTGGGCGTGGGCGCCGTGGCGCGCGCGCCGGCTCGCCGCGGCGGTCGACCTCGGGCTCGTCACGCTCCCCTTCGAGCCGGAGTTCTTCGAGAAGGCGGGGCTCGCCACGCGCTTCGTCGGCCATCCGCTCGCCGACCGCCTCGCCGACGCGCCGGCGGCCGAAGACGGGAAGGCGCGCATCGTCGGCCTCCTGCCGGGCAGCCGGCGGCGCGAGATCGAGGCGAACCTCCCCTGGCAGCTCGACGCGGCGCGCAAGCTCGCGGCGCGGCTCGGCGAGCCGCTGCGCCTGCGCGCGGTCCATCCCGACCCGGCGCGGCGCGCGCAGATCGAGGCGGTCGCTCACGCTCACGGAAGTGCGCTCGAGGTCGGCGACGAGCCGCTGCCGGCGCTGCTCGCGCAGTGCCGCATCGCGCTCGCGACCTCGGGCACGGCGACGCTCGAGGCGGCGCTGCTGCGCGTCCCGACCGTCGTCGTCTACCGCATCACGGCGTTCATGCGGGCGGCGCGGCCCTTCGCGCTGCTCGCGCCGTACGTCTCGCTCGCCAACCTGCTCACCGGCCAGGAGCTCTTCCCCGAGTTCGTGACCGACCGCGACCCGAGCGAGGCGATGGCCGCCGCGGCGGAGCGGCTCTACAGGACGGGCGTGATTCGCGAGCGTTGCCTGCGCGAGCTCGACGAACTGCGCCGCCGCCTCCTCGTGCGCGGCACGGCCGGGCGCGCCGCCGACGCGATCCTGGAACGGATCGGGCGCTGAGCCAGGCCGGCGAAGACCGCGGACTCACTCTCCGGCGAGGAGGAACCAGCGCACGCGCGGCGGTGGCTTCGTGTCGTCGCTGCGGCGCTTCCCGGTGCCCGGCGGCGGCGCCTCCGGAGTCGGCACCTCCTTCGCCAGCGCACCGACAGCGCCGCGCGACTTGCCACCGGTCGGGCCCGCCGGTGCTGGCGCGGGCGCCTTCGTCGGCGCCCCGATCGGCTCCGCCGCCGGAGGCTTCGCCCCGCGGCCCTCAGCGACGACCGCGCGCTCCCGCGCCCGGAGCTCCGACTCACGCAGTGCCGCGAGCCAGTCGGAAGCGACCACCGTCTCGACCTTCACGCCCGCGGCCGCGAGCCGCGTCTCGAGCGCCTTCGCCTCGTCCTCGGTGAGCTCGACGACGAAACGGCCGGCGTCGTCGCGCGCGAGCTGCTCGCCGCGCACGCCGATCAGATCGGCGACGCGCGTCGCGGCGCCGTGCGCCCGCACGAACCGCAGCGGCGGCGGCGCGACGTCGGGCGACCGCTTCGCGTCGTCGCTCGCCGCCTTCTCGGTCGGCGCCGCCTTCGCCTTCTCGGCCGCGGCCGCCGGTTTCTCGGCCCACTTCTCCTGCCGCTGCTCGCCGTCGCGCCCCGCGTCGGCGAGCGCGCCGATCTTGTGCAGCGCCTCGGCCGGCGTGCCGCGCGCGAGGTCGCGCACGACCTCGTCGAAGGCCGGCGCCGCCGCGTCGAGGCCCGCGCTCTTCTTCTGCTCCTCGAACTTCGTCGCGACGCCCGCCTTCCCGGCGTCGGCCGCGCCGCCCGCGTCGCTCGCGCCACTCTCGCCGAGCTTGCGGCGCTCCTCGTCGCTGCGCTCGCCTGGGTCCTTCAGGTTCTTGTCGCGCTCGTTCAGGCCGCCCTCGGCACGAGCCGGGTCCGCGGCACTCTCGGCCGGAGCGCCGTCGTCGACGGGCGGGGCGACGGAGCCGGGAGGCGGCGGCGACACCTCCCCCTTCGCGTCCGAGCGCGCCTTCTCCTCGGCCTGCGGCACCTGCTTGCGCTCGGGCGCGTCGACGTCGTCGCCGTCGGCGAGCGACTCGAATTCGCTCTTCTCCGCGTCGGCGGCGAAGCGCCGCTCCGCGACCTGCGCGTCCTCCGGCACCGGTGCCGATGCGCGCTCGCGCTCGATCCAGAAGACCGCCGCGGCGGCGAGCAGCGCGGCGGCGGCGGCGAAGCGGACGAGGCGCACGCGCGGTCGCGCCTCGACCGACTGCGCCCGCTCGAGCCGCTGCAGCGTCCGCTCGGAGAAGCCGAGCGGCACCGGCGGAACGGGGATCTGCCGGACGCCGCGCGCCACCCGCCGCGCCGCGTCGCGCGCGGCGCGGCAGTCGGCGCAGCCGGCGAGGTGGGCGTCGAGCTCAGCGCGCTCGTCGGCGGCGAGACCGTCGTCGACGTCGAGCAGCGCGAGCTCGCGCAGGCGGTCGCACGCCATGGTCACGCCTCCCCCGCGCCGAAGCCGCTGCCGCCGAGCCGGCGCGAGAGCTCCTCGCGCGCGCGCGCCAGCCGCGAGCGGACCGTCCCGATCGGGATCGCGAGCAGCTCCGCGATCTCCTCGTAGGAGCGCCCCTCGACGTCGCGCAGCAGCACCGCGACGCGGCGCGGCTCGTCGAGGTCGTCGAAGGCGGCGCGCAGCAGCGCGAGCTGCTCGTTCTGCAGCGCCTCCTCGTCGGATCGCACGCGCCGCGCTGGAAGATCGATTTGAGGGTACGCGTCCTCGTCGCGGTCGGCGCCGATCGGCAGCGCTCTACGCTCGGCGCGCGCCGCCAGCGTCGACGTCCGGTTGATGTGGAGGTTGAGGATGATGCGGTACATCCAGGTGCCGAAGGCGGAGTCGCCGCGGAAGTTCGCGATGCCCTGCAGCGCGCGCACGAACGACTTCTGGGCCAGGTCCTCGGCCTGCGCCCGCTTGCCGCGCGTCAGCCTCCAGGCGAGACCCCACACGACGTCCTGGTGGCGCACGATCAGCTCGCCGAACGCGGCGCGATCGCCCGCGCGGGCGCGCGCGACGAGGAGCGTCTCCTCGGGATCCGGCGTCGCCCTCGCGGGGGCGCCCTGAGATGGGGAAGTCGTCATCGGGTTCCGCGACCTGACCGCTGATCCGGCGCGTGCCGCCGCGCGCCTTCATGGCCGTCGCGCGCGGCCGATCCTACGGAGCGGCGCCCCCGCGCGTGAGGCCCGCGGGCGCGGCGTCACTCGACCCGGCGCGCGCGCACCCGGCCTCCGCGCACCTCGAGGAGCCAGTCCCCGTCGGCGAGCGCCGGCCAGCGCGCCGCTGCACACGGCTTCCCCGCCGAGCAGCCCTCGCAGCAAATCCTTCCCGACGCGGCGGGTGCGGGCGCGGGCGCGGGATCGACCAGCGCGATGCCGCGCACGAACGCGAGGTCGCGTGCGGCCGGGGTGATCAGCGTGTCGCGGTCGATCTCGAGCGTCCCGCCTGCCTGGAGCCGCGTGACGTCGCGCTCCGTGATCAGCTTCTTCCTCATCGCAGGAACGCGTCGAGGTCGCCGTGCGGCTGCGGGATCACGACCTCGCCCACGAGCCGGCCGCGCGCGCGCGCGAAGCCGGCCCCCGCGGTCACGGCCGCGCGCACCTGCGCCACCTCGCCGGTGACGACGAAGAACGACTTGCCGCCGAGCCCCATCGCCGCGCGCACCGCCAGCAGGTCGACCTCCGCCGTCTTCACCGCGACGTCGGCGGCGACCAGCATCGTCGCCACGGTCGCCGTCTCGACGACGCCGGCGGAACGCAGCGCGACCTCGCGGCGCACGCGCACCAGCGCGTCGCACAGGCTCGGGTCGGCGTTGGGGAGCAGCAGCGTGTCGAGCGGCGGCTCCGCCAGCCCGTCCGCGCCGGCGCGCAGCGACGAGGTGACGTCGCTCACCTCGCCGCCGAAGAGGACCAGGAACTTGCCCGGGCTCACGGGGCGGCAGAGCAGGAGGCGGACGGGCGCCTCCTTCACCACGCGGTCGGCCGCGGCGTAGCCCGCGGCGATGCTCGCGATCTCCAACATTCCCAGCGCGGGCGCGGGCGCGCCGCCGCGCGCGTCGGCCGCCGGGATCTGGAACGACGGGTTCACGCGCCGCCGCCCGGCGCCGCGTCGCGGCCGGTGAGCGCGCGCAGGCTCTGCTCGGCGGCGCGCGCCGCCTGCTCGATCTCGGCCTCGCCGCCGCCGAGGTAGACGCGGCCGAACGCGCCGGACGCCCGCATCTCGAGCAGCTTGATCGGCGAGGCCTTCTCCGCCTCGTTGGCCGCCAGCGCCGCGTAGCCGGCCGGCTCGACCTCGAGGATGTAGAGCGTCTCCCCGCCGAGCAGCATGTTCCCGTGGCGCTCGCGGTTGATCAGCATCGCCTGGTAGTCGTCGATGTGGGTGATCACCTCGGACGACTGGATCTTCGGCTTGCGGCGCTGCGCTTCGTCCAGGCCGAGCCAGGAGAGGATCCGGCGGCCGGCGTCGCGCGTCTCCGCCTGCGACTCGGAGTGGAGCTCGAGCAGGCCGAAGGCGCGCTCGACGATCTGCATGCCCGGGCGCACGTCGTTGCCCTTGAGCGCGACGTCGGTGATCCGGTTGATGGCGATGCCGGGCGCGATCTCGACGTAGAGCGCCGACTGCCCTGCGACCGGCAGGTAGCCGCGCGCCACCGTCGCGACGAACGACGCGAACTGCGGCTGCATGCGGTCGATGAAGACGAACGACCGGAGGTCGACGCGGGGCGCTTGCGCCATGGATTCCTGCCGCGGAACGGGCCGGAGGGGCCGGCGGGCGCTCACGCCTCTTCCGGCGCCTTCGGGGCCGTCGGGATGATCTGCTCGACCTCGCCGTGCGGCCGCGGGATCACGTGGACCGCGATCAGCTCGCCGACGCGCTGCGCCGCGGCGGCGCCGGCGTCGGTCGCCGCCTTGACGGCGCCGACCTCCCCGCGCACCAGCACCGTCACGAGCCCGCCGCCGACCTTCTCGCGGCCGAGCAGCGTGACTTTCGCCGCCTTGACCATCGCGTCGGCCGCCTCGATGGCGGCGACCAGCCCCTTCGTCTCGATCATCCCCAGCGCGATCTGCTGCATGACTCTCGTGCCCCCTCCGTTGCCGCGGCGCCGAGGCGCCGGGGTTCAGTGACGCGTGATCCTGGTGCTCAAGGCCGGCGCGGCGGCTCCGGCCACTGCCGCATGGAGAACGCCGCCGACGAGCCGTGGAACGAGGGCGGCGCCGGCCGCTTCGAGAGCGGCGCCGACGCGACCTCGCGCGACTTGCGGAAGCGCGCCTCCTTCTCGACGAAGCCCGGCTTCCCGAACGCGAGGCGCTTGGTCAGCAGGAGGTGCTTCGCCGTGATGTTGTCCGAGGTGATGTTTCCGCCGAACGACCCGCAGCCGAGCGTGAGCGACGGGTCGAGCCAGGTCGACTCCCCGATCGCGCCGTGGCTCGCCGGCGTGTTGACCAGGATGCGGTGCGTCGGCTTCTCGAGCGCGAACTCCCAGACGATCTCCTCGTTGCGGGAGTGGATCGTGAGAGTGTGGCCGCGCCCGCCGAAGTCGAGGACCTCGATGCAGCGCTCGCACCCCTCCTTCCAGTCCTTCACCGTGTACATGGCGAGGATCGGGGAGAGCTTCTCGATCGAGAGCGGGTGGTCCCAGCCGACACCCGTCTCCTCCGAGACGAGCACCGACGTCGCGCGCGGCACGGCGAAGCCGGCCATCTCCGCGATCTGCCAGGGATAGAGCCCGACGACCGCCGGGTTGAGCGCGCGCCCCTTGACGACCAGCGCGCCGAGCTTCACGCGCTCCTCGGCGCTGCAGAACCAGGCGTCGCGCGCCTTCATGCCGGCGATGAGGGCGGCCTTGACCTTCGCGTCGACCACGATCGCCTGCTCGGAGCAGCAGAGGGTGCCGTTGTCGAAGACCTGGCTCTGGACGATCGCCTCGGCCGCCTGCTCGACGTCGGCCGTTCCTTCCACATAACAGGGGGCGTTCCCCGGGCCGACGCCGATGGCCGGCTTCCCGGAGCTGTACGCCGCCCGCACGAGCCCGGGGCCGCCCGTCGCGAGGATCAGTGCCGTCTCCCGGTGCTTCATCGCCTCCTCCGTCCCCTCGAGCGTCGGGCGCGGGAGGCAGAGGATCAGGTCGGCGGGGGCGCCCGCGCGCGCGGCAGCCTCGGAGGCGACGCGCGCGCACTCGCCGATGCAGCGCGCGGCGCGCGGATGCGGCGAGAGGACGATCGAGTTGCGCGTCTTGATCGCGATCAGGATCTTGAAGATCGCGGTCGAGGTCGGGTTGGTGACCGGCACGATGCCGAGCACGACGCCGTAGGGCTCGGCGATCTCGTAGACGCGCTTCTCGTCGTCGCGCTTCACGACCCCGACCGTCTTCAAGTCGCGGATCGATTCCCAGACGGAGACGGCGGCGAAGAGGTTCTTCCTCGTCTTGCTGGGCGGGTCGCCGAAGCCGGTCTCGTCGAAGGCGAGCTGGCCGAGCGCCGCGGCCTTCATCCGGATCGCGTCGACGATCGCCTCGCAGACCCGGTCGACCTTCGCCTGGTCGGCGCGATGCCAGACCTTCTGCGCGGCGGCGCTGCGGCGGACGAAGTCGCGCGCTTCCTGGATCGAGGAGAGATCGCCGTCGGCCAGCATGAGGCGCGGGATCATAGCGCCGGGCCGCGCCCGTAGGCGGCGTCCCGGACCGGCTCGGCCGCCACGCGCGCCGCGAACGGGTCGGGGGGATCGACATTCGGGCGCGGATAGAGGAACGGCTCGTGGTTGCGCTGCGAGCGGGCCGCCGCGACCACCATCCCGAGCAGCGCGAACGACGCGAAGAGCGACGAGCCGCCGTGGCTCACGAACGGCAGCGGGATCCCGGTCACCGGCATCAGCCCCGACGCCATCGCGATGTTGGCGAAGGCCTGCGGCACGAGGCAGGCGGCGGCGCCGACGCAGACGAGGCGGCTGAAGCGGTCGCGTGTGCCGGCCGCGACCGAGAGGAACGAGAGGCCGAGCAGGCAGAAGAGCACCAAGATGCCGCAGCTCCCGGCGAAGCCCCACTCCTCCGCGATCACCGCGAAGACGAAGTCGGTGTGGCGGGCCGGCAGGTACTCGAGGCGGTTCTGCGGCCCCTGGCCGAGCCCCTTGCCGAGCCAGCCGCCCGAGCCGATCGACGTCTGCGCGCAGTGCGACTGGTACCCCTCGCCGCGCTTCAGGTCGGAGAGCTGCGCCTGCAGCGCGTCGGCGCGCGCCGTCTCCCGCGCGCGCACCTTCTCGTTCGGGGCGTTGCTCGCCGCGCGGCGCGCGTCGTCGACCTCGCCGCTCTTCTCGCGCACCGACTTGAAGAAGGTCTGGACGCGCTTCTTCTGGAAGTCGGCGAGGAAGGGCGAAAAGTAGGCGGCGGGCGCCGCCACCGCGACCACGAGGAACGCGCCGGCGAAGAAGCGCTTGCGCGCGCCGGCAGCCCAGAGGATCGCGGCGAGGATCGGCACGTAGAGCAGCGCCGTGCCGAGGTCGGGCTCGATCTTGACCAGCGCGGCCGGCACCGCGGCGAGCAGGAGCGGCACGACGAGGTCGCGCAGCCGCTCGGGAGCCTCGCGGAACTGGAGCCAGCGTGCGAGCGCGAGCACGAGCAGCGGCTTCATCACCTCGCTCGGCTGCACGCGGAAGCCCATCGGCCCGTCGAACCAGCGGCGCGCCCCGTTCGAGTGGACCCCCACGACGAGCACCGCGACGAGCGAGAGCACGCCGATCCCGTAGAGCACGAAGGCGTTGCGCGCGAGGCGGCGGTAGCCGAAGGCCGCGAACGCGATCAGGATCGGCAGCGACGCGAGGACCATCTGGAGTTGGCGTCCTTCGAGTCCGTCGAGGCGCGTCCCCGCCGTGCTCGACTGCACGAAGAGGAGGCCGAGCGCGATCAGGGCGAGCACCAGGACCGGCATCGCCCACGGGAACGGGAGCGTCGCGGAGCGCGCCGTCATCGCGCCTCCCCCTCGCCGCGCGCGTCGCCCGGCGCCGGCGCGTCCGTGCCCGCCCCGCCGTGCAGCCGCGCCGCCGCCGCGACCTCCGCGAAGGCGGGGTCGTCGAGCACGCGCGCGAGCACCGGCGCCGCCGCGTCGCCGCCGTGGCGGCCGGTCCGCTCGAGGAAGATCGCGAACGCATAGCGTGGCGCGCGGGAAGGAAAGAAGCCGACGAACCACGAGTGGCACGGCCACTCCTTGCGCCCCTGCTCGGGCGTGCCGGTCTTGGTCGCGAGATCGAAGGGCGACAGGTCGTAGCCGTGCGACGGCGACGCGGTGCCGCCCGCGTGGGTCACGTCGCGCATCGCCGCGACCACGGCGCGCCAGGCCGCGTCGTCGATCGGCAGCGCGACCGGTTCGGCGCGCAGAGGCGCGACGTCGCCGACGCGCTCGATCAGCGTCGGCGGACGGTATTCGCGCATGGCCAGCGCACCGAGCGCGGCCGCGACCTGGAGCGGCGTCGCGTCGAAGCGCCCCTGCCCGATCCCGAAGAGCATCAGGTTGCGGCCGCCCCGCTCATCTTCGGCGATGCCGGCCGCCTCGTCACCGAGCCCGCGCAGCGTCGTCCCGTCGGGCAGCGCCACGCTTGCGAAGCCGCTCTTGTGGCCGAAGCCGAAGGCCCGCATCCACTCGACCATGCGCGTCCAGCCGGCGTCCTGCGCGAGTTGCGCGTAGTAGTGGTTGCACGACTTGACGAGCGCCTCGCGCAGGTCGGCGGAACCGTGGTACCCCTCGCAGTTGACCGGCGGCCCGCCGTCGCGCGCTCGCAGGTCGCTCTTGTTGCACTCGTAGGTCGTGCGCGGCGAGAGGAGGCCGGCGCTCAGCGCCATCGCCGAGACGAGCGGCTTGATCGAGGAGCCGGGCGGCGGCGGCAGCGCCGGCTTCCAGGCGCGCGAGCGCAGCGGGTGGTCGTGACCCTCCTTGCTCTTCGGGTCGACGAGCTTCTCGTAGTCGGCCGCGATCTCGGCGCGCGTCGGCGACGGCGTCGAGGCGAGCACGCGGACCTTCATTTCGGGTAGCTCGACCAGGACGAACGCGCCCGGATGGACGATCGGGGCGCTGCCCTTCTCCTCCGGCACGCCGACCGCGAGCGCCCGTTCGGCCGCGCGCTGCAGCGCGGTGTCGAGCGTGAGGACGACGTCGCGCCCTCCCACCGGCGGCTGCTGGTCGAGCACCTCCTGCACGGCGCCGGCGCGGTCGTTCACCGTCTTCTTCCAGCCGCGCCGGCCGCGCAGCACGCGCTCGAAGGCCGCCTCGAGCCCCTCCTTGCCGACCTCCTCCTCGGGCTGCACCCCCTCCTCGAGCAGCTCGCGCTTCTTCTGGGCCAGCGCCACCGCGTCGTCGGCCGAGACGTACTCCTCCAGCGAGAGGTCGCGCAGCGCGTCACGCATCCGGTCGACCGCGTCGAGCGCCTCGGCGGACGGCGAGCCGACCCGCCCGACCAGGATCGGGCAGACGTCGTTCTCCTCGGGGTAGACGCGGCGCGTGCGCTCGACGACGCGCAGGCCGTCGAGCAGGTCGGGGTCGCTCGCGAGGTCGAAGACGGCGGAGTAGGGGACGTTCTTCAGCAGCAGCCGCCCGCGCGCGTCCTCGTCCTTGTGGAGGTCGCGTTCGTCCTCGAAGGCGCGCCCCGGCGTCGGGTGGCGCGCGGCGAGCTGCAGGACGCGCAGGTCGGTCGCGCGCACGATCTCGTCGATCTTCGCGACGAGCGCGCCCGGCGCGAGCGCGAGCGCGCGCTCGAGCTGGGCGAGCAGCACCTGCTCGCCGCGCAGCCGCACGAGGATCGCGGGGCGCTGCTCGCCGAGCTCCGGGCAGAAGAGCTCGGTCGGGGCGCCGCTGCGCAGCCGCTCGGTCAGTTCGCGCGTGCCTGAGGTCCCCGAGAGCCACGCCGCGTAGACGAGGAGGTCGTAGCGCCGCACGCCCGGCTCGATCGCCTTCATCTCGCCGATGGTCGCGGTGGCGAACGGATCGAGCAGGACGGTCGGCCGCTCGAGCAGGTCGGCGAGGGAGACGCGCTGTCCGGTCAGGAGCCAGTGCGCCGCGAGCAACTGCCCCGACGTCGTGCCGCGCCGGAACTCGCTGAAGACGAATTCGAGGTCGAAGGCGGTGTGCGACGTCGCGAGCGGCCGGCCCCAGCAGTCGCGGATCTCGCCGCGCCGGTACGGGAGGACCTGCTCGCGCGTGATCGCGAGCGCCGCCTCGCGCTCCCAGAACGACTTCTGGAGCACCTGCAGATCGAAGAGGTGCCAGCCGATGCCGACGGCCGCCAGCACGAGCCCGATCGCGATCTGGAACAACCGCGCGCCGCCCGCCATCGCGCTCCCCGCCGCGGCCGCCAAGCCGCGCCCCGCCCCTCAGTCTTCGGGAGTCGCTTCCCCGCCTTCGGGCCGCGCCTCCCAGCGCTCGCGCACCCGGCGCCATCCCCGGAGCGCGCTCGCCATCGACCGGTGCAGTATCGGGACGGCGGCGGCGGCGAGCAACGGCGCGACGAGCTCGCTCGGCGGGAAGGGCAGGAGCGGAGCACCGGAGAAGAGCGCGTAGAGGGTGCGCGCCGCGAGGAGCGCGCCCGAGCAGAGCAGGCCGAAGAGGAGCTGCGTGCCGGGGCTCTCCACGAAGACGAGGTCGCGCAGCGGGAGCAGGACGGCGGCGGCGATGCCCCCTCCCAGGAGCCAGGCGCCGAGCGGGTCGAGGCTCGACGTGGAGAAGCCGAGGAGAAGCCCGAGCGCGTAGACGCCGGACGACGGCCGCGCCTTGCTGGTGAGCAGGAGCGCCAGCGCCACCGCGGCGCAGTCGGGGGCGAAGCCGAAGCGCGCCCGCAGCAGGTGCTCGATCGCGGCGAGCGCGATGCCGGCGACGAACGAGAGGACGAGCTCGAGGACGATCATTCCTCGTCGCTCCAAGGGCCGGGCGGGCGGTGGACCACCCACTCGGAGTCGGCGCGCGGGGACTCCAGGAGCTCCGGCTCGACGTGAAGGCGCCAGCGCCCCTCCTCGCTCTCGAGCACGCCGAGCAGGAGCCCCTCCGGAGATCCGGTCGCCGCGTCGGCCGTGACGACGAGCGCCCCCTCGGCGCCCGGCAGCGCGGGCGCGCCGCGCAGGAGCAGCCGCTCGCCCTCGCTCCGCTCCACCTCGAGCGTCCACGGGTAGCAGCGGCCGTCGACGAGGACGAGCGTGCGACAGCGGAAGCCCGGGTCGTCGACGCGGCGCACCAGCGCGCCGCGCCAGCCGGACCGCACGACGACCCCCTCGAGGCAGGGGCCCGACGCGACGACGCAGCCGGGCACGACACCGAGCTCGCGTCCGACGCCGAGCCACGCGCCGCGGCGGCGGCCGTCGTGCACCGCGGCGCCGGTCGGATGGACGACGAGCGGCGCGAGGTCGAGGTCGCCCGGTCCGGGCAGGCCGGGCGGGAAGCGGATCGACACCTCCGCGAGTTCATCCAAGTCGACGGAGGGGCGGACGCGCCAGTCGTCGCGCAGCGAGCCGGCCGGCAGCGCGCCGCGCGCGATGCGGCCGAGCTCGGCGCCGCCGACGACCGGGACGATTGCGCCGGGGGCGCCGGCCGCGGCCGCCGCGTCGGCCGGCGCGAGCGCGCCGCCGAGCGCGCCGGCGCCGTCGAGCGCTTAGACCAGGTCGCCCTCGCGAATCGGCTGCGCGCTGTCGGGGTAGGCGACGCGCAGCGTCTCGCTCCCGTCCCCCACCGCAATGAAGCGGACCTCGCGGCGGCCCGGCACGCCGGCGCACGCCGGAAGGCGCGTCCCCTTCGCGAGGAGCGGGCGCACGAACGGACGCTGCGTGCGCGGGTCGACTTCGGTCGTGCCGATCAGCACGCGGCCGGCGAAGGCCGGCTCGCCGGCCGGCACCGAGCCCGCGACGACGAGGCTCAGCACGTCGGGACGCCGCTCGCGCCCGACCGGCACCACGGCGAAGCCGCCGTCGCGCTGCCAGCCGGTCGAGCGCGGCGGCAGCAGCGCCGCGCGCGCCCGGGAGAGGAGCTCGACGACGCGCGGGTCGGGGCGGCCGAGCGCGGCGGCGTCGCCGAGCGGCGCTCCCGAGCCGACGCCCCGGCTCAACCAGCGGCGCGCGGTGAGCAGCGACTCCTCGGCGAGCTCGAAGGCGCCCCGGATCGGGGGATAGGGCAGGAGCCCGAGCATCCCGACCACCAGCAGCAGCGCCGACCAGCGCTGCACGCGCAGCTCGCCGTCACGATCGTCCATCGCGCCCACGCCGTCCCGGGAACCGCCGCTTCCGGGCGGTCGCGTCAGTTGTCGTCGCCGCTCGGCAGCACCTGGCTGTAGAGATGGAGCTGGTTCAGGAACTCGAACGTGCCGCGCGCGACGCAAGTGAGAGGATCGTTGGCGATTCGGACCGGCAGCTGGATCGTGTTCTCGATCGCCGCGTCCATCTTGCGCAGCAGCGCGCCGCCGCCGGCCAGCGTGATGCCGGTGTTCACCAGGTCGGCGGAGAGCTCGGGCGGCGTCTTCTCGAGCGTGCGGCGGACCGCCGAGGTGATCTGCTTCACGGGGTCGGCGAGCGCCTCGCGGATCTCCTCGCTGCGGATCAGGGTGCGGCGCGGCAGGCCGGTGATGGTGTCGCGGCCGGCGACCTCCATCTCCATCTCCTGGTCGAGCGGCGCGGCGGAGCCGATCGCGATCTTCACGCGTTCGGCGGTCGGCTCGCCGATCAGGATGTTGTGCTCGCGCCGCATGTGCTCGCAGATCGCGGCGTCGAACTCGTCGCCCGCGACGCGGATCGACTCGGCGTTCACGAGGCCGAAGAGGCTGATCACCGCGACCTCGGTCGTGCCGCCGCCGATGTCGACGATCATGCTCGCGACCGGCTCGGCGATCGGCAGGCCGGCGCCGATGCCGGCCGCGATCGGCTCCTCGACCAGGTAGACCTTGCGCGCGCCGGCGCGCTCGGCCGAGTTGATGACGGCGCGCTTCTCGACGGCGGTGATGCCGGACGGGATCGAGATCACGATGCGCGGCCGCACGAACTGGCGGCCCTTGTGCACCTTGCGGATGAAGTACCGCAGCATCTTCTCGGTGATCTCGAAGTCGGCGATGACTCCGTTGCGCAGCGGCCGGATCGCCTCGATGTTGCCGGGCGTCTTGCCGAGCATCTCCTTCGCGGTGATGCCGACCGCGTTGCCGTCGAGGAGGACCTCGTTGGTGCCGCGGCGCACCGCGACGACCGACGGCTCGGAGATCACGATCCCTTCGCTGGCGATGCAGACCAGCGTGTTCGCGGTCCCGAGGTCGATGCCCATGTCGTGCGAGAAGCGGCCGATCAGCCATTCGAGCGGGCGCAGGAATGCCTGGCTCATCGCCGACCCGCCGAACGGACGCGTGGCGCGCTCATCGATCCCCCCTCCCCCCGCGACCCCCGACCGCGACCCCGCGAAAGAAGAAGCGGGCCGCTGTCCTTCCGGACACCGGCCCGCTCGATCTGCGAGTTTTGACTTCTCGTAAACCGCCGGCCCGGGTGAGCCGGCAGTCTAGCGCGCTTACGGCGAACTCAATGGCCGCCGAACATTCCCGCGTTGAAATAGGCCTGCAGGTGCTTCTGCGCGAGCACGATCCCGATCACCAGCGCGACGAAGGTCGTGAAGACCAGCCCGCCGACCAGGTCCAGCTGCTTGGGGGCGGCCGATTCCGACTCGAGGTCCGCCATCTCTTCGCCGCCCGTCTGTTTCGCCATGTCGAGCTCCCGGTCCGATTTCGTGGGTTTCTGGCCGTGGGTTTCAGGTGGATACCGCGGCCGCTTTCACGGGCGCCCCGGTCACAGGCGGGTCGTCGCGTTGTCCATGCGCTGGAAGGCGAGGCCCTTCTCGTTCTTCATGGTGACGCGGGCGGTCGAGGTGTCGGGACGGACCATGTCGACGACCACGCGGCCGATGTAGTCGTTGCCGCGGTAGACGTCGAACGCGTAGCCGATCTTGACGCTCTCGTTCTCGCCGACGCTCAGGACCACGAAGTTCGGGCCGACGTCGCTGACCTTGCCCTCGATGAGGGGGACGTTGTTGCCGATGAGCTTCGGGACGTCGACGCCGAGCTTGACCAGGGCCTTGAGCTGGGCGTCCATGTTGTCGCGCTCGTCGGAGACGAGCTTGAGCTGCCGCTCCTTCTCCGCGACGTCGTCGGACGCCCGCTTGAGATCGCCCTCGATCCGGGCGCGGTCGTCCTCGGCGTCCATCTGCGCCTTCTTGGCGTCGGCGGTCTCCTTCTTCAGCGTCTCGTTGCTGGCGAGGAGCTCCTTGTTGCGCGTCTGGGTGTCGTCGAGCTCGCCCTGGACCGCCTTCAGCGACGCGTTGATCGCGTCGACCGAGTTGCGCAGCTGGTTGTTGTCGTTGCGGAACTGCTCGGCAGTCGCCTTCTGCGTCTGGAGCTGCGAGTCGAGGTCGCTCTTCTGGTTCTCGAGGCTGCGGACCGACGTCTCGAGCGTCTGGCGGGTGCCGTCGAGCTTGCCGTAGCGCTCCTTCTCGGTACCGAGGTCGTTCTTCGCCTTCTCCTCGGTGGAGAGGCACTTCTTCCGCCAGTCCTCGCCGTTGGAGAGGATCGAGGCCATCGACCCGACCAGGAACAGCGCCAGGACGAGATTGAGGACGACGAAGACCTTCGACATCGTGCTCATCAGACGATTTCCTCTCGTGCCAAGACGGTTTCTGATCGCTGCTGCGCCGGTCCAACCGGTCCGGGTCGGCCCTCCGGGAGCCGGCCCCGCGCACCTCCCCAGAGGACCGATCGGGCCGATCGGGTCCATCGGGCGGGTCGCGCGACGATCCGCGCTGCGTCGAGACACGTCCGGCCACTGGCGACGTACCGCAACGTGCTGCGCGGCCGCGGAAGGCGCGGGATCGTAGGGGGCCCCCCGAACACTGTCAATTCAGTTTCCCGGGGCGTCCCCCGCGGACGCGCGGGCAGATCACCGTGTGGGAGCCCGGCGCGCGC
>DAINBU010000115.1:0-14955 GCA_036732755.1 Planctomycetota bacterium | reverse complement strand
CTCGCGCGATCAGGGCATCACGCTCGGCGGCTACGCGTCGTGGGTCTACAAGGACGCGGGCGACGAGCACCGCTCGTTCGACTTCCCCCGCCTGGTCCCGTTCATTTACGCGCAGGTGAGCGAGCGCATCACGTTCGCCACCGAGATCGAGATCGAGGACGGCCACGAGGTCGAGGTCGAGTTCGCCTTCGTCGACTACCACCTCTCCGACGCCCTGAACCTGCGCGCCGGCGCGCTCCTCGACCCGCTCGGCAAGTTCAACCTCGTCCATGACGACCCGGTGAACGAGCTGACCGAGCGGCCGCTCGTCGACACGACCGTGATCCCGACCACGCTGCGCGAGGTCGGCGGCGGCTTCTTCGGCACCCCCCTCTCCGCCGACTCCCCCGTCGGCCAGGTCTCCTACGAGGCTTACGTCACCTCCGGTTTCAAAGGGCTCTTCAACGACGGCACCGTGACGTTCGACACCGGCGACGGCCTCCGGGGAGGGCGCGCCCACGAGGAGGTCGGCGGCACCAATCCGTTCGCCGACAACAACAACAACCTGGCGCAGGTCGGCCGCCTCGAGTGGAGTCCGGCGCTCGGCGCCGCGCTCGGCGTCTCGGCCCACCACGGCAACTACGACGAGAGCGACGACAACGAGCTGCTGATCACGGCGATCGACGGCGCGCTCGACGGCAAGGCGATCGCGCGCTGGATCGGGGCGGACGGGTCGTTCGGCCGCGTCCTCGGCGACTTCGAGCTGCTCGGCGAGTGGGCCAACGCGCACATCAGCCGGGACGCCTTCGCCATCGCGAGCGGCGTCCCCGGCTCGATGCACGGCTGGTACGGCCAGGTCAACTACCGCATCTACCCGTCCTTCCTGAAGGACCTCGAGCAGTCGGGCTGCCTCGGCGCCGGCAGCCGCTTCACGCTGGTCGCGCGCTACGACGCGGTCGACCTCGACGGCTTCGGCCGCGAGCGCTGGACCTTCGGCGTGAACTTCCGGCCGAACCGCTTCCAGACCGTCATCAAGTTCGACTACCAGTTCAACTCGGAGAGCGGGCAGCAGGCGGGCGTGGCGAACGACGCGTTCCTCATGTCGATCGCGACCTACTTCTGAGCTTCACCGTGCAGCAGCGCGCGACGACCTTGCAGCGGATGCGGCGGATGCGACGGGCGGCGGCGGCGGCGCTGGCCGTCGTCGCCGCCTTCGGCGCTCCGGCGTCCGCGGCGCCGCGCTCGGAAGGCCCCGAGGTGCTGCTCTCCAAGGTCGAGGCGCTGCGCGTCGTCTTCCCGCGCTGCGAGCGCGTCCTCGAGCAGCGCCGGATCCTCACCGACGAGGAGCGGCGCGTTCTCGAGACGGCGCTGCGCCGCCCGCTCGAGGAGAAGGGCTTCCTCGTCTACCTCGGGCTTGCCGGCGAGAAGGTCGACGGCTTCGCCGTGATCACCAACGAGATCGGCAAGACCGAGCCGATCACGTTCATCGTCGGCGCCGAGCGCGACGGCGGCGACTTGCAGTCGAGGAAGCTGCGCGTGCGGCGCGTCGCCGTGATGGTCTATCGCGAATGCCGCGGCGGCGAGGTGCGCTCGAAGCGGTTCCTCGAGCAGTTCGAGGGGCGGACCTGGGACGACCCGATCGAGCTCCATCGCGACGTGGTGAACGTCAGCGGCGCCACGCTCTCGGCGAATGCGCTCTGCAACGGGACGCGCAAGGTGCTCGCGCTGCTCGACGCCTGCGTCGCGGGGCGCGCCGACGACGCCCTCATTCGTGAGGCGCGCGCGCGCGGCGCGAAGGAGATCGCGCTCGCGGCGGGCTCTCTCGCCAGCGGCGCCGGCGCGCGCGTCGGCCCGATCGAGGCGTGCCGCCTCGTCATGGGGAGCGAGCTGCGCGTGGTCGCGCTCGCGGCGGGCGCGGATCGCGAAGCCACCGAGCGCGCCGTGCAGCAGGCGCTCGACGCCGCCGAGCGCCTCGACCTCGTCCTCTCCGACTGGAAGGAGGAGAGCGAGCTCTCGCGCGTGAACCGCGAGGCCGTGCACGGTCCGGTCGCCGTCGGACCCGAGCTGCTCGACTTCCTGCAGCAGAGCGCGGCGCTCTCCGCGGCGACGGCGGGCGCGTTCGACCCGACGATCGGCGCGCTCGTCAAGAAGTGGGGCTTCCGCGGCGGCCCGCCCCGCGAGCCGTCGGCGGCCGAGCTCGCCTCGGCGTGCGCCGCGTGCGGCATGGCTGGCGTCGCGCTCGACACGGACACGCACACCGTCGCCTTCACGCGCCCCGGCGTCGTGCTCGACCCCGGAGCGATCGGCAAGGGCATGGCCGTCGACGCGGTCGTCGACGCGCTGCGCGCCGCCGGCGTCGGCAACGCCTTCGTCGACTTCCGCAGCTCGCAGCGCGCGCTCGGCGCGGGGCCCGACGGCCGCGGCTGGCCGGTCGCCGTGCGCGATCCGTTCGACGCCGACGCGACCGTGGAGTGCTTCCTCCTGCGCGACGCCGCGTGCTCGACGTCGGGCGGCTACGAGAAGTTCGTCGAGATCGGCGGCCGGCGCTTCGGCCACATCCTCGATCCCGCCACCGGCCGCCCCGCCACGGTGAGCGTGTCGTCGACCGTGATCGCCGCGACTGCCGCGCGCAGCGACGCGCTCGCGACCGCGCTCTACGTCCTCGGACCCGAGCGCGGCCCCGTCGTGATCGACGCGATCCCCGACGCGGCCGGCCTGCTCGTCCCCTCCGCGAACGACGGCCGCGCGACGCCGATCCGCACACGGCGCTGGCCGACCGGCGCCGCGCCGGCGCCGCTCCCCGATTCGAGCCACTGAGGCCAGGAGCCGCGGGCACACCGATGCGCTACACCGTGATCCCCGGCATGCACCTCTCGAAGCTGCCGCTGCCGACGCGGATCCTGCTCTCGCTCTTCGTCGTCAGCATCCTCGTGGCGCTGTGGGTCGGGTCGCTCAAGTACACGCAGCGCGCCGAGTTCACGCCGGGCGGCGCGAACCGCTACTGGCACGGCGACGAGTCGGCGGGCGACGGCTTCGACGCGCTCGAACGCGGCGTCGCGCCGCCCCCCGAACGCAAGTCGACGCGCTACCTCCTCGACGTCGTCCACCCCCATCTCTTCACCGTCCCGATCGTCCTCTTCATCCTCCTCCACCTGCTGATCCTCACGCGGCTCCCCGATCCGCTGAAGATCGCGCTGCACGTGCACGCGTTCGCCTCGCTCGCGGCGACGTTCGGACTCCCCTTCTGGGTCGCCGCCCGCGGCGCGGGCGGGACGGGGTTCGTCGTCGCGGGCGCCAACCTGCTCCTCTCCTTCGTCGGCGTCGGCGCGATCCTCCTCTTCGAGACGTGGTGGCCGCGCGCGCGCCCCGCGGAGTCCCTCCGATGAGCCTCGACGCATCGTTGCGGTCGCTGCGCTACCGGAGGCTGGTCGATCTCCTGCACCAGGCGCGGAACGAAGCGCAGCTGACGCAGGCGCAGGTCGCGGCGAAGATGCACCGCCCGCAGCAGTGGGTCTCGCAGTGCGAGCGCGGACGGCGGCGCGTCGACTTCGTCGAGCTCGAAGACTTCGCGCGGGTCTATGCCCGGCCGGTCCACTGGTTCATGACCACCGCGTCCGGCGCGGAGAAACGGCTCGACGGCGTCAGCGGGGAGGCGCGGTGATCGCCGCCCGGATCTTCGCGAGCGGCGCCTTTTCGTCGAAGGTCACGGCGCCCGCGGCATTGACCACGCCGAGCCGCTTCCAGAGGGCGTCGAGGTCGACGCGCCCGGGCTTCATCCCGAACTCCCTGTGCAGCTCGGTCAGCACCTCCGTCCCGGTCGCGCGGTCGCCGGTCGCGAGCACCTGCGCGAACTCCCAGTGGGAGTTGCCGTCGCCCCCCGCGTCGAGGATCGCGCGCACCGCGTCGTCGACGCTCTTCCTGTTGTCGGTGCGCTCGCGGATGCGCAGGTCGGCGAGGAGCCAGTAGGTGTTGCCGCCCCAGTAGATGCGGTCGCGCGAGGGGGCGTGGTCGAGGCCGCGGTCGCCGCGGCGCGGCTCGCCGCGCGGCGACCCCTCCGCGAAGTCGCGCCAGACCTCCTCCGCCCGCCACTGGCCGGCGCGCGCACGCGCGATCGGCTCGAGGTAGTCGGCGAGCCCTTCCATCATCCAGCGGTACTTGTCGTCGAGATTCGGGAAGGCGAGGTGGAACATCTCGTGGGTGAGGACCCAGTCCGAGTCGAGGTCGGCCGCCGTCGCCTCCCGCGAGATGCGGACGTCGATCTCGCGCGCGGCGTAGGTGACGCCGCCGTTCACCGGCTCGTGACCGCCCGGCGCGACGGAGACGAGGATGCGCGCGACCGGGAAGCGCCCGTAGAAGCCGGCGACCGCCTCCGCGGCGCGCCGCACCCAGCGCATCACCGCCGCGCGCGGGAGCGCGACTCCCGGATCGAGCGCGACGTCGATCGTCCCGCCGCCGACGGTGAGGCTCGTTCCCGAATCCTCGCCGTTGCCCGCGGCCGGCTTCATGCAGCCCGGCACGCCGGAGAGCAGCGCGAGGAGGAGGAGGGCGCGCGCGGCCTGCATGGCGATCCGGCGTGGGGGGCGCTCAGGTTCCCGGGTTCGAGGGGGAGGCGAGCGGCAGCTCGGGCGCGCCGCGCAGTGCGTCGAACAGCTGTCGGAGGTCGAGCTTCGAATGCTCGTCGAGCCCGCGCGTCGCCGTCCGCATCGCATGGTAGCCCAGCGCGCGATAGCTCTCGAACTGCGCCTCGCTGAAGAACTGGTCGGAGGTCGACTCGTGCGGGAAGGTCTCCGACGCCTTCGCGTACGTGTAGACGTCCTTCGGCTCGTCCTTCCCGTAGAAGGCGGGCTTCACGTAGAGCAGCTGGCCGGGCGGCGCGTCGCCGCCGTCGACCGCCGAATAGTCGATCTCGCCCAGCGTGAAGCAGCTCCCGTCCTTCGGATCGTCGTCGTCGCGCGCGTGGATCTCGAGCGGCTTCGAGAACGTGATCGGGATGCCGAAGTCGATCCGGATCTTGCGGATCGCGTTGCCGAGGTCCTCGAACGTGCAGCCGGGATCGCAGCCCGCGTCGCCGAGCACGATGAAGCGGCAGCGCCGCCGCACCATCTCGTAGAGCCCGAGGTTCTCGAAGTGGCCGCCGTCGGAGAGGTAGACGTAGGAGTGGCACGCGTCGGTGAGGCCGAACGCCTCGGCGAAGATCGGCTGGATCGTGTACTTCGGGTTGGCGAGGCGCCACGTCGTGCGTCCGGCCGTCCCAGGGTTGCCGAGCCACCAGCCGAGCCGCACGTTGAAGAGCGTGAGCAGGACGGCGACGAACGGCGACGAGTGGTACCCCATGTTCGGGCTCACGGCGGCGCCGCTGATCGTCATCGCCGTGCCGAGCGTGATCCCGTCGTCGCCGCCGTACGCGTGGGAATCGCGGTAGTCGAGGTTCGCGCCGCCGCAGTGGAGCGGGGAGACGGTGAAGCTCTCCGCCTTGCGCTCCTGCCAGGCGGGGTCGTCGCCGCTCACGAGGTTGAGCGCGACGTTCACGACGTGCAGCGGCGCGAGCGGGCGCGCCGCCGGAGCGGGGAGGCCGAGGTGCTCCGCGAGCCAGGCGCGGTTGCGCAGCGACCGCCGCTCCGCGCCCGGCGCCGCGTCGCCGAGCTCCGCGCCGGCGAGGACCCCGTTCAGCGCGGCGAGCAGCTTCGAGCCGTCGGCGAGCGGCCGCGGCGGATCGGGCAGCGTCTCGAGCTCGCGACGCGCCTCGGCGTCGAGGACCAGGAAAAGCTTCTCCGCGGGCGCGTCGGGCGGCACCGGCTCGGGGGCGCGCTTGCGACGGGCGCGCGCGACCTTGCGCAGCCGCGCGAGGAACGGCGCCGGGACGTCGCGCGCGCGCAGCATCTCGGGACGCAGCTCGAACATCGAGAGGTTGTCGGCCGGGTCGAAGCCGGTGAAATCGTCGGGCTCGCGCGCCTTGCCGCGGCTCGCGCCGAGGTAGCCGCGCACCAGCCGGTCGCGATACATGGCGTGCATCGAGAAGCGGTTCAGGTCGATGAGGCGCGACATCACGAGCCCGAGCGCGAGGAGCGCCAGGCACCAGCCCGCCACGAGCATCGGCGTCGCGTTGGCGAGCACCTGGAAGTGGCCGCGCGGCGCTTCGGGATCCTCGGGCAGGCAGCCGGCGAGCAGGCCGCTCGTCGCGAGCGACGCCGCGGCGAGCAGCAGGGCGAGGAAGAGCGGCGCCGCCAGCGCGAGCGCCCAGCGCTTCACCGCCCCCATCACACCCGCGCTCCCCTCCTTGCCGCCGCCCTCCGTGTCGGCGCTGCGGCCGAGCAGGATGCTCACGAGGCCGCTCGCGCCGCCGACCGCGGCCAGCGTCATGATCGCCTCTTCCGCCATCCAGACCAACAGCGCCGGCCCGAAGAGCGTCACGGCGCAGGCCGCGAGCCAGCACACGAGCGCGATCAGGAGCCAGCCGCCGCAGCGCGCCCACCACTCGCGGTCGTCGTCGCCCGACGTGCTCTGCCGGCTGAGCCACGCGACGTAGATCGTCCCGCCCAGGGTCAGCGAGGCGAGCACGAGCGGGACGGAGAGCGTGACGAAGGTCGCGAAGGCGCGCCCCTGGTCGGCCGACCACGCGCCGATCGGCGAAACCGGCGCGATCGGGGCCACGCGGGCGAGCAGCGCCGCCGACCCCCACATGCCGACGCCCGCCATCGCGCCGCCCGCCACCACCGCCAGCAGCTCGCGCAGCTGCGCCCTCTGTCCCTCCGTGAAGAAGAGGAAGGTCCAGCCGACCAGGCCGAGCCCGACGCCGGCGCCCACCATCAAGAGTCCGGTCGTTCCGTCGGGCGCGCCCGACCGCCGCCACCCCCAGAACATGGAGACGAGCAGCGACGCGAGGAGGAACGGCAACCAGCAGCCGCGCAGGAACTTCGCCTGCCCGCGCTGCGGCGACGCCGGCGGACGGCGCTGCCCGTCCTGCGCGTGCGCCTTCAGGCGCAGCGCGCTCGGCTGGTGGCTCCCTGCGTAGGCGAACGCGACCACGGCGAAGACGAGGCCGAACGCGAGCGGCACCCAGACCCAGTGCTCGCCGGAGATGCCGAACGTTCCGGCCAGCGGCGCGACCGGATCGCGGGCGATCGCCGCGAGCAGGAAGCGCGGGACCATCAGCGCCGCGAGCAGCAGCGGCACGAGGACCGTCCAGTTGATCAGGAGGTTGCGCAGGTAGATCGTCGCGAGCGTCCAGCTGTCGGCGGAGAGGATGCCGAGCTCGGGCGCGAGGTAGCGACTGAAGGTCCGCAGGTGGCGCAGCGGCGCCGCCTCGGGTTCGCGCGCGGAGCGGCCGTTCCCCTTCCCGCACGAGCGGCGCATCTCCTCGACGACCGTCGGCAGGCCGTACTCGGCGCGATGGATCCACGCGCCGAGCCAGCTCCCGAGGTAGCCGCCGCCCGAGACCGTCGACAGGTAGTCGAACTGGTCGAGGAGGCGCAGCTCGACCAGCCGCTGCAGCAGGCCGAGATTGAACGTCGCGCTGCGGATGCCGCCGCCGGAGAAGCAGAGCGCCGCGCGCGGCCGGACGGCGCGATCGTTCATCGAGGCGCGGTTGCGTTCGTGCACGAGCCGGACGATCCGCTCGAATTCACGGCCGGGGTCGACCGGATCGCTGCAGCCTTTCGGCGCGTCGCCGCGCGGGCCGGCGTCGTCCGCCTTCGCCGCGTCGCCGCCGAGCGCGACGAACTCCTCGCGCAGCACCTCCCACAGCCGCTTGGGCGCTTCGCGAGGCTCCGCTTCGCCGGCCATGTCGCTCTCCCCCATCGCTTTGCACGCGCTGCCGCTCCCAGGAGCGGAATCGGTGCCCGGATCCGGACGAGATTCGACCCGGAATACCCGATTCCCGAGGGCGGTGACCCGTCCGTTACTTTGTCGCGCGTGCCGATCCGCACGCCCACGCTGAGCCAGCTCTTCACGCTGAGCCTGATCGCGCTCGTGGCGGCGCTCGGGCTGGTCTGGTTCGTCGTGGTCGGCTCGACCGGCGACGCCGTCGTCGAGAGCTCGGAGCGGGTGCGCGAGGAGGCGGCGCGCCGCATCGGCGAGCGGGTCGCCGACTTCCTGGCGCAGGCGCCGCGGACGGTGCGCGACGTCGAGCTCGCGCTCGCGGGCGGTCGCGTGCGGGCGCGCGACCCCGCCGACCTCGAGGCGGCGCTCGCCGTCGAGCTGCGCTCGAACGTCGACGTCGGCGAGCTGACGCTCACCTTCGCGCGCCGCTCCGGATTCGCGGCCGACGGCTCGCTCGCGCTGGAGCCGGCGCCGCGCGGGCAGGTCAGCGTCGCCCGCCTGCGTGACGGCGACGCCGAGCAGATCGTCAGCCGCCGCGTGCGCGCCGCCGCGGACGGCCGCTTCGTCGCCGAGCGGCGCGAGCTGCCCGAAGGGAGCGGCGCGCCGGCCCCCGCCTTCGTTCCCGAGACGCCCGACGCGGTCGCCGATCCGACGCTCCACCTGACCTTCGCGATCCCGACGCGCCGCGACCACTACGGCTCGCTGCAATGGAGCGACGTCCACTGGTCGCAGCTCGACGCCGCGCTCGAAGAAGGACGGCGACGCGTCGAGGTGAGCGTCCAGCAGGTGGTCGCCGACGCGGAAGGCGAATTCGTCGGCGTGCTGCGCGTCGGGCTGCTCGTCGCGCAGCTCGACCGCTCGGTCGCGGCCGCCTCCGGGACGGGCGACCCCCATCGCGTCTTCCTGTGCGACGGCGAGGGGCGCGTCGTCACGCGCGGCGCCACCGGCGACCGCCGTCGCGCCTTCGGCGACGACCTGCGCGTCGATCCGGAGTCGCTCCCGCCCGAAGTCGCGGCGGCGCTCGCCACGCCGGCGCTGCGCGCGGCCGCCGGCGGCGCGCGCGTCGTCTCGGGGTCGTTCGAGAGCGGTGGCGAGGAGTGGCTCGCGACGTTCCGTCCGCTGCCGGATACGCGCGAGTGGTGCGTCGGCGTCGTCGTGCCGCGCGCCGCCTACGTCGGGCGGCTGGTCGCGATGCGCGGGCGGCTGCTGGCGCTGCTGCTCGCGCTCGTCTGGGCGGTCGTGGTCGCGGGCGGGCTCGTGCTGCGCGGCGTGCGGCGCGCCCACGCGCAGATCACGCGCGAGAGCGCCCGCATGGACCGCCTCGAGCTCGCGCCCGCCGCGACCGTGTCGCCGTTCCGCGACGTCGCGGAAGTGCTGCGGAGCCTCGAAGGCGCGAAGGCCGCGATGCGAGCGCTCGGCCGCTACGTCCCGATCGACCTGGTGCGGCGGCTCTGGCGCGACCGGCGCGAGCCGGCGCTCGGCGCCGCGATCGACAAGTTCATCGGCGACTCGGTGATGGCGTTCTGGAACGCCCCCGAGCCGGTCGCCGACGACGCGGCGCGCGCGTGCCGGGCGGCGCTGCGCTGCCGCGACGCGGGGCGCGCGATCGCGCTGGCGCCGGCGTGGCGCGGCCGCCCGCCGGCAGGCGCTTCGAGTTCCGCCGCCTCGACGTGGTGGCGGTGAAGGGGAGGAGCGGGGCGATCACCGTCTTCGAGCTGCTGGGCGAACGCGACGGGGAAGCGCCCCGCCCGGCGCACGCGACCCGCTACGAGGCGGCGTTCGAGGCGTACGCACGGCGCGATTTCGTCGCCGCCATCGCGCTGCTCGAGCCGCAGGCGGACGATCCGCCGAGCCGAGTTCTGCTCGAACGGTGCCGCGCCTATCGTCGCGCGCCGCCGCCGCCGGAATGGCGCGGCATTTTCGTCGCTTCTTCGAAATGACGCGGCGCTTCCCGCCCGAGGAGCTCCCTATGGCCACACGACCGGTCCAGCGCATCGCCCGCTCGAAACCGACCATCGAGGGGGCGGGCGTGAAGCTCCGGCGCGCGTTCGGGTTCGGGAACACGGGCGAGTTCGATCCGTTCCTCCTCCTCGATGACTTCCGCAACGAGCGGCCGGACGACTACCTGCCGGGCTTCCCGTGGCACCCGCACCGCGGCATCGAGACGATCACCTACGTCCTTGCCGGCAGCGTCGAGCACGGCGACAGCATCGGGAACCGCGGGTCGATCGGCGCCGGGGACGTCCAGTGGATGACGGCGGGCAGCGGGATCATCCACCAGGAGATGCCGAAGGGCGACCGCCACGGCCGCATGCACGGCTTCCAGCTCTGGGCCAACCTGCCCGCCGCGCTCAAGATGACGACGCCGCGTTACCAGGACATCAAGGCGAACCAGATCCCGGTCGCGACCGACGACGACGGAGCGACGGTCAAGATCGTGTGCGGCAGCTACCGCGGCATCAAGAGCCCGGTCGCCGGCGTCGCGACCGACCCCAACTACCTCGACGTCGCGATCCCGTCGGGCAAGCGCAAGGTGCTCCCGGTTCCGGTGACGCGCCATGCGTTCGCCTACGTGTTCGAGGGCGACGCGAAGTTCTGCAACGCGTCCGAGCCGCTCGCGGTACCGACCGAGGGCGCGGGCTGGGCGGAGGCGAAGCCGCCGACATCGGCGGACGACCGCACGCTCGTCGTCTTCGACCGCGGCGACGACGTCACCGTGCAGGCGGGCGATCGCGGCGTCCGCTTCCTCCTCGTCTCGGGGAAGCCGCTCGAGGAGCCGGTCGCGTGGTACGGACCGATCGTGATGAACACGCAGGAGGAGCTGCGCAGCGCGTTCGAGGAGCTCTCCGACGGGACCTTCCTCAAGACGGGCCGCGCGTCTTGACCGCCGATCGTTCGCATCGTTTTCGGCGGCTCTTTGAAAACGAGTTGTAGAAAAGGTGAAGGCGCGCGGCGCCAGGCCCGCTTCGGTCCCCGCGGCCCGTCGGTCCCGCCTCGCGAGGCCCCTCGACGCACGCCCCTTTCTCCCCGGGGCACAGCCGTTGCGACTTGGCGCCCGATCGGGGCGTCGCGGCTCCCCCCCCCTCGGACCAACTTGAAGGCCCTTCCATTGGCCCGGCCGCGACGCCCTGCTTTCATTGGTCGCGGATGGTGTGGAGCGCGCCGGTCGGTGCCGGCACCTCCATTGCGATCCGTCGGAGGCGCGGGGCGCCTGGCCCCGCTCCCCGCCGGGTGTCCGGCCCGTCCACGCGGATCCTCGACATGCACCCGCCGCCGCAGAGCGATCCCGTCCGGGTCCTCCTGATCGAAGACGACGGTGATTCGGCGGAGGTCACGCGCCGGCTGCTCGTGCGCTTCGGCGCCGACGTCCTGGTTGCCGGCTCCGTCGCCGACGCGCTCGTGGCGGTGGACAAGATCCGGCCCGAGCTGGTCCTGAGCGACATCTACCTGCCGGACGGGAACGGCTTCGAGCTGATCCCGCGGCTGCGCGACCAGCTGCCCGGCCTCGCTCCCTACTGCGTGGCGACCTCGGGCGTCGGCGGCGCGATGAACGACGCGCGCTCGGGAGCGGCGCGCTTCGACCGCTTCCTGCAGAAGCCGGTCGAGCCGCACCTCCTGCGGGCGCTGGTCGAGGACGCGCGCGGCCGGAGGTCCCCGCCGCTTCGCATCGAGACGTGAGCCAATCGTCCCGAGGGCCGGGACGCACGAAGCCGAGGGGGAATGTCATGCAGGGTCAGGCACGTCGCGCGCTCTCGTCGGAGCGCGACCAGTCGCTGCTCGACGGGCTGCTGCGCCTGTGGCGCGGCGACTTCACGGTCCGGCTTCCCGCCGACCGCGTCGGGCTCGAGGGCAAGCTGTGCGACGCGTTCAACGACGTGGTCCGGCTGAACGAGCGGATGGCCGCCGAGCTGCAGCGGCTGAGCCTCGTGGTCGGCAAGGAGGGGCAGATCACCGAGCGCGCGAGCCTCGGCGACGTCGGCGGCTCGTGGGCCGCGTCGATCGGCTCCGTGAACGAGCTGCTCGGCGACCTCGTCCATCCGACGCGCGAGACGGCCCGCGTGATCGGCGCGGTCGCGAAGGGCGACCTCTCCCAGACCATGGCGCTCGACATCGACGGGCGCCCGCTGCGCGGCGACTTCCTGCGCACCGCCAAGACCTTGAACTTGATGGTCGAGCAGCTGAGCTCGTTCACGTCGGAAGTCACACGCGTGGCCCGCGAGGTCGGCATCGAGGGGAAGCTCGGCGGGCAGGCGCGCGTCCCCGGCGTGTCGGGCACCTGGAAGGACCTGACCGACAGCGTGAACCTGATGGCCGGCAACCTGACCGACCAGGTGCGCAACATCGCCACGGTGACCACCGCGGTCGCGACCGGCGACCTCAGCAAGAAGATCACCGTCAACGTCCAGGGCGAGGTGCTCGAGCTCAAGAACACCATCAACACGATGGTCGACCAGTTGAACTCGTTTGCATCCGAGGTCACGCGCGTGGCCCGCGAGGTCGGCACGGAGGGGAAGCTCGGCGGGCAGGCCGAGGTGCGCGGCGTGGCCGGCACGTGGAAGGGGCTGACCGACAACGTGAACTCGATGGCGCGCAACCTGACGGGCCAGGTGCGCAACATCGCCGCCGTCACGACCGCCGTCGCCAACGGCGACCTCTCCAAGAAGATCACCGTCGACGTGCAGGGCGAGATCCTCGAGCTCAAGAACACCATCAACACGATGGTCGACCAGCTCAACTCGTTCGCGTCCGAGGTCACGCGCGTGGCGCGCGAGGTCGGCACGGAGGGCAAGCTCGGCGGGCAGGCCGAGGTGCGCGGCGTCGCCGGCACCTGGAAGGACCTGACCGACAACGTGAACTCGATGGCGCGCAACCTGACCAGCCAGGTGCGCAACATCGCCGCGGTCACCACCGCCGTCGCGACCGGCGACCTCTCCAAGAAGATCACCGTCGACGTCCGCGGCGAGATCCTCGAGCTCAAGAACACCATCAACACGATGGTCGACCAGCTGAGCTCGTTCGCTTCCGAGGTCACGCGCGTGGCCCGCGAGGTCGGCACCGAGGGCAAGCTCGGCGGGCAGGCGCACGTGCGCGGCGTCTCGGGCACTTGGAAGGACCTGACCGACAACGTGAACTTCATGGCCGGCAACCTGACCGGCCAGGTGCGCAACATCGCCGCGGTCACCACCGCGGTCGCGACCGGCGACCTCTCCAAGAAGATCACCGTCGACGTGCAGGGCGAGATCCTCGAGCTGAAGGACACCATCAACACGATGGTCGACCAGCTCAACTCGTTCGCGTCCGAGGTCACGCGCGTGGCGCGCGAGGTCGGCACGGAGGGCAAGCTCGGCGGGCAGGCCGAGGTGCGCGGCGTCGCCGGCACCTGGAAGGACCTGACCGACAACGTGAACTCGATGGCCGGCAACCTGACCAGCCAGGTGCGCGGCATCGCGAAGGTCGTGACCGCCGTCGCGAACGGCGACCTGAAGCGCCGCCTCACCGTCGAGGCGAAGGGCGAGATCGCCGAGCTCGCCGACACGATCAACAGCATGACCGACACGCTCGCGACCTTCGCCGACCAGGTGACGACGGTGGCGCGCGAGGTCGGCGTGCAGGGACGGCTCGGCGGCCAGGCGAGCGTGCCGGGCGCGGCCGGCACGTGGAAGGACCTTACCGACAACGTGAACCTGCTCGCGGCGAACCTCACCACGCAGGTGCGCGCGATCGCCGACGTCGCGACCGCCGTGACGAAGGGCGACCTGACCCGCTCGATCCAGGTCGCCGCTCAGGGCGAGGTGGCCGCCCTGAAGGACAACATCAACGAGATGATCCGCAACCTGAAGGACACCACGCTCAAGAACAGCGAGCAGGACTGGCTCAAGACCAACCTCGCCAAGTTCTCGCGCATGCTGCAGGGGCAGAAGGACCTGCTGGCGGTCGGGAAGCTGATCCTCTCCGAGCTCGCGCCGGTCGTCGACGCGCGCCACGCGGTCTTCTACACGGTCCGCCCGCCCCACGATCCCGGCGACGCGGCGCCGACGCTGCGCCTGCTCGCCGCGTACGCCTGCACCGGCCGCGTCGAGCCCGAGCTGCGCCTCGGCGAGGGGCTGATCGGCCAGTGCGCCTTCGAGCAGAAGCGCATCTCGATCGCCGTCCCGCAGGGCTACGTCGACATCTCCTCGGGGCTCGGCCGCTCCGACGCGCACAACATCCTGATCCTGCCGGTGCTCTTCGAGGGGCAGACCAAGGCGGTGCTCGAGCTCGCCTCGTTCGAGCGCTTCAGCGAGGCGCACCAGGTCTTCCTCGACCAGCTGATGGAGTCGATCGGCATCGTCTTCAACACGATCGAGGCCAACATGCGCACGGAGAACCTGCTGAAGCAGTCGCAGAGCCTCGCGCGCGAGCTGCAGAGCCAGCAGGAGGAGCTGAAGGACACCAACGAGGAGCTGAAGGACAAGGCGAGGCTGCTCGCCGACCAGAACGTCGAGGTCGAGCGCAAGAACATCGAGGTCGAGCAGGCGCGCAAGGCGCTGGAGGAGAAGGCGTCGCAGCTCGCGCTCACCTCGAAGTACAAGTCCGAGTTCCTGGCCAACATGTCGCACGAGCTGCGCACGCCGCTGAACAGCCTGCTGATCCTTTCCGACCAGCTGGCGCAGAACATCGAGCGCAACCTCACGTCGCGGCAGGTCGAGTTCTCGCGCACGATCCACGACTCGGGCAAGGACCTGCTCGCGCTGATCAACGACATCCTCGACCTCTCCAAGATCGAGTCGGGCACGGTCACGGTCGACCCCGAGGAGCTGCTCTTCTCCGACCTGCACGACTACGTCGAGCGCACCTTCCGCCACGTCGCCGAGTCGCGCGGCCTCGACTTCTCGATCGAGGTCGACCCGCGCGTGCCGGGCTCGATCTACACCGACGCCAAGCGCCTGCAGCAGGTGCTGAAGAACCTGCTCTCCAACGCGTTCAAGTTCACGGAGAAGGGCTTCGTCGAGGTGCGCATCGGCACCGCGACGCGCGGCTGGTCGGCGGAGGGCGAGGGGCTGGCGCGCTCCGAGACGGTCTTCTCCTTCACCGTGCGCGACACCGGCATCGGCATCCCGCCCGACAAGCAGCAGATCATCTTCGAGGCGTTCCAGCAGGCCGACGGCAGCACCAGCC
>DAINBU010000114.1:0-15019 GCA_036732755.1 Planctomycetota bacterium | reverse complement strand
CTGCGGCCGCGCCGCCGACGGCACCGGTGACCGCGCCGCCTCCCGCTGCCGCACTGCCGCAGAACGTCCGCAACCGCTACCTCGCGCTGCACGAATTCGCGCGCGGCGAGGTCGTCCCGCACAGCCTGCCGACGATCCTGCAGCTCGCGATGAACAACGTCTGCAACTTCAAGTGCGTCTACTGCAGCGACCACCGCGTGGGGAACACGATCCCGCGCTCGCGGCTCGACGGCGCGACCTGGGAGTCGCTGCTGCACCTGCTGCCGAACATGAGCGAGCTCGCGTTCCACGGCATCAGCGAGTTCTTCGTCGACAAGAGCTTCTTCGACGTCGTCGAGCGCTGCGCCAAGGCCGGCGCCGCGCTCTCGCTCAACACCAACGGCTCGGTCGCGACCGACAAGCACGTCGCGGTGCTCGCGTCCTACCCCGGACGAATCGACGTCAACTTCTCGCTCGACGCCGCGAGCGCGCCGGTCTTCACGCGGATCCGCGGCTTCGACTTCGAGCGCGTGATCCGGAACATCAAGGCGTACGTCGCCGCCTTCGCGCCGCGGCGCGCGACGACGATGCTCTCCACGTCGTTCGTGATCTGCCGCAGCAACGTCGAGGAGATGGTTCCCTTCGTCCGCCTCTCCAAGGAGCTCGGCGTCGACGAGGTGAAGTTCTACCGGCTGCACGAGTACGGCTCGCTCGCCTGGAACATCACCGCGCCCGACGGGACGCCATTCGACTACCGCGACGAGTGCACCGACCACTTCAAGGAGGTGCACGACCGGAACGTGAAGGCGGCGATCGCGGAGGCGGAGCGGCTCGGCATCCGGGTCAGCATCCCGGCGCTCTACGACGAGCCGGCGCCGATCGCCGGGAACGCGTGATGGCCGCCGCCGCCCCGAGCTGCACCTGGATCGAGCGACTGCCGCGGCACCCGCTGTGCGACGTGCCGTGGGTCGGGCGATCGGTCGTCCTCTCCGACGGGCGCGTCAACTTCTGCTGCTACTCCGACGCGGTCGTCGGCAACGTGAACGAGCAGCCGCTGGAGCAGATCTGGCGCGGCGAGCCGATGCGCCGCATCCGCGAGACGCTCACGCAGCAGCGCTTCCCCGTCGAGTGCCAGTCGAACTCCTGCCCGATCTTCCGCGGCGACCGCTACTCGTACCTGCACGAGCGGATGGACGGGAGCGCGCGCGGCGAGGATGCGGAGCACGACCGCCGCGAGCTCGACGCCTCGACGCTCGCGATCACGCCGGCGCACGCCGCGCTCGGCGACCGCGTCAAGGTCGAGCTCCGGCTCGCGTGCCGCGGCGCGCCGCGCACGGTCGACCTCTTCGCCGGGGTGACCGCACCCGACGGCCGCGTGCGCTTCCTCCCGGAATGGACGGAGACGCCGCTCCCCTTCGCGCTGGGCGTCGAGGTGGGCGGCGCGGGCGGCCCCGCGACGCTCGCGCTGTTCGACGCGCCGGTGGGCGGCGCGATCGTGCCGGGCGCCTACGAGATATGCGTCGGCTACTTCCTCCCCGCCGCCAATCCGAACGTCGCCGCGAACTGCCTCTGGTCGACGCGCAGTCGCCTGACGATCGAGCCGCGGGCGGCCTGACCCTTCCCCCCGGCGCACGCCCTTTCCGACGACGGCGTTCGCGCTATCTCCGGCGGCAAGCTGTGCGGGATCGAGGAAGGGCATGCGTCGCGACGCGGTCAAGCTCTGGATCGGCCGGATCCTCCTCGCGACCGTCGGTCCGCTCGTCGTGCTGGAGTGCGTGCTGCAGGTCGGCGCCCTCTTCATGCCGGGCGCGCCCGCGGAGGCGACGACGCCGGCGGCGGACCCCAGCTGCGTCCTGTGCGTCGGCGACTCGTTCACCTACGGCCTCGGCGCCTCGAACGACGCGCACTCCTATCCGGCGCGGCTCGAGGAGCGGCTGCGCGCCGCCCCGATCGACGGCCGCTGGCGCGTCGCGATCGGCGGCGTGCCCGCCCGCAACTCGCGCAACGTCCTGCTCGACCTGCCGCGCCAGTTCCTGCGCGAGCGCCCGCGTTTCGTCGTCGTCCAGGTCGGCGTCAACGAGCTCTGGAGCCGTCCGGAGCAGGCCGACATCCACGCCGCCGCGCGCGACGCCGGACTCGGCGTTTCGGCCTGGCGCCCGACGTGGCGGACGAGGAAGCTCGTGCGGCTCCTGACCAGCCGCGCGACGAAGGTGGGATTCTTCGAGGGGACGGACCGGCGCGAAGCGGGCAGGCCGCAGGTCGGGGAGAAGGCCGCGGACGCGGCTGCCGCGGCCCCGCCGACACGACCGGTGCGCGCGAAGCCGAAGGAGGAGGTCGACGTCCGCTACTCGTACGAGCTGGTCGGCGGCTGGAGCTCGGGACGGGAGTCGATCCGGTTCCATCGCGACGGACGCGGAACACGCGGGTCCGCCGCCATGCGCTGGAGCGTCGCGCGCGCCGGCGAGATCGACGTCGCCGAGGCCGGCGGCAGCAGCGCGCTCCGCGTGAGGGCGATTCGCAGCGGCCCTCGCCTGCTGCTCATGCCGGCGGGCGCGACGGCGTTCGCCATGTTCGAACGGATGCCCGACCCCCCGCTCGGCCCGGGCGAGCGGGCGCCGTGGGACTGGTACCCCGAGCTCGAGCGCCTCGCGAAGGCCGAGGACCTGGCCGGCGCGCTCGCGCTGGCGGAGCGCTGGACCGCGGCGGTGCCCGACGATCCCAGCGCCTGGTTCAACCACGTGATGGCCGCGAATCGGCTGCAGAAGCGCGAGGTCTTCGCGGCCGACCTCGCCCGCATGGAGCGCATCCTCGGCGCGACCGGGACCTGCGACGCCGCGGAGAGCCTGGCGGGCGCGTACAACGTCGCCAACGACCCGGCGCGCGCGTCGGAGCTCGCGCGGGAGCACGTCGAACGCTTCCCGGACAGCGCGACGCTGCACTTCCTCCTCGCAGAGGCCGCCGACGGCGTCGCCGACTACGAGACGGCGGTGCGCGAGATGACGCACGCGATCGAGAACGACGCCTGGACGCAGGGCGCCGACCTCGCGTGGCGCTTCCGCGAGAGGGCGCGCTGGAACGGCGCGCTGGGGCGCGACGGCGACGCCATTCGCGACCTGATCTACGCGATGCGCACGCATCCTGACGACAAGCTCGAGCTCCAGCTCCTGATGCGCGACCCCTTCGACGAGGGCTCGCTCGACGAGGGCTGCTTCCTGGCGGAGGCGACGGGCGCGGAGCGGGCCGCCGTCCGCCGGCGCTTCGCCGAGCTCCGCGAGGTGGGGTCGACGAAGCCGCCGAAGACGTTCGTCGACCACCTCACCCAGATCGTGCGCTGGGTGCGCGAGCAGGGCGCCGAGCCGCTGCTCTGCGTCTACCCGTTCCACTCCAGCGCGATCGAGACCGGCCAACGCCAGGTTGCCGCGCGCGAGCGCGTCCGCCTCGTCGACCTCACGGCGCGCTTCGACGCGCTCCTCGCGACGCGGTCCCACGACGAGCTCTTCGTGCCGGACGGCCACTGCAGCGACGCGGGCTACGGCGTCATGGCCGAAGAGGTGGCCGCCGCGCTGCGCGAGCTCGCGCGCTGAACGGCCGCGGCCCGCGCACGGCGGCTCAGCGCGCCGCGCGCAGCGCGTCGAAGACGGCGCGCGCCTCCAACGCGTAGCCCGCCTCGTTGGGGTGGCTGCGGTCGGGGCTGAACCAGGTCCGGCGCTCGTCCGCGTAGAGGTCGGAGAGGGCGAGGCGCGCGTGCACGTCGGCCAGCGCCCAGCGCTTCTCCATGGCGACCGTCCGCAGCCGCTCGTTGACGAACGCGTTGTCGTCGGCGAGGTAGGTGAGGACGACCACGCGGAAGCCGTGCTCCTGCGCGAGCCGCGCGAGGCGGTCGTGCTCGGGTGCGACGATGCGCGCGAACTCCTCGCCTCCGACCACGCGGAACAGGATCGGGCAGACGCCCATCCAGGCGACGCGGCAGGGTTCGAGCTCGAGTCCGGCGCGCAGCTCTTCGAGCGTCGCGCCGGGATGGGCGAGCACCCAGCGGAGCGGCTTCGAGCGCGGCGTCCGGAACCGCTCGCGCGACCGCGCGAGCGTCGCCGCGCGCTCCGCGGCCGTCCCGCCCTTCACCGCGTCGGCGAACTCCGCGACCGCCATCCACTCGCGGCCGATCGGGTCGTCGTCCCAGCACCCGCGGTCGCGCCACTCGTCCGCGGGGCGGCCCGCGACGCCCGCCGAATCGGCGAGCCGCGCCGCCGGATCCTCCGCGAGCACGTGGGCGAGCCCGGTCGCGCCGAGCAGCGCCGACAGCGCGACCTGCGGCGAGAGGTCGCGACTGGCCGCGAGCGCGGCGGCGAGCTCGCGATCGGCGGCTTTCCATTCCCGCTCCATCAGGAGCGCCCACGCCGCGAGCGTCCGGTGGAGGCAGCGCCCCCACGATCCGTCGTCGATGCGGTCCTCGGACGTGAAGTAGTGGCGTGCCGCGTCGAGGCGCCCTTCGGCGAGGTCGCCGCACGCCGCGGCGTAGCGCGCGTAGGCGCCGGCCTCGCGACTCTCGGGGTGCGGCGGGAGCGGAGGCAGCGGCGCGCCCTCGAGCCAGGCAAGCTCCCACTCGACCTCGTCGACGGGATACCGGAACAGCCGCTTCGTCGCCTCGAATTCGGGCCGCGCGCGCATGGCGTCGAAAGCGGTGCGCATCCACGCGGGATCCTGCGTGCGCCACAGCATCTGAAGCCAGTCGCCGAGCGCGGCCGGTCCCGCGGCGCGCGCGCGCGCGAACTCGGCGTTCCACCGCTTGCGTGGCACGCCCGCCGCCGGCGGCAGGTCGGTCGCGTCGGCGCCGCCGAATCCGCGATGCGCCCGGTTGCCGCGCACGACACTCCACGCGGCGCGCGCGACGCGGACGGTGCGGAGGTGCAGGAGGGCGGCGCCGATCCGTCGTACGAGCGACGGCTCCGCGGCTCCCGTGCGCAGGAGCTCGGCGGCGCGATTCATGTCGTTGAACCCGCCCAGGAACACGACACAGGTCGGCGGCGAGCCGCGGGTGGACTCCTCGAGCCGGTCGACGATCTGCCGCGTGCTGAAGCCCGGGACGCCGAGGTTCGCGACGCGGCGCGGATCGCCGGCGGCGGCAAGGATCTCCTGCAGCTGGTCCGGGTACGAGCGGCCCGCCGGCGCGCCGATACCGAAGGTGTTCGAGTCGCCGATGCAGACGATTTCGGCGGACGGCGGCGCGGCGCGCAGCTCCAGCCTCTCGAGCAGGAACGCCGCGAGCGCGAGGGAGAGCTCGAGCGAGACCAGGAGCAACGCGAAACGGACGGCGACGCGCAGCCAGGCGTGGTGTCGAAGGACCGACAAGTTCAGGCTCTCCCGCGCTGAATGACCGTCGCGCCGCCGCCCGTCACCTCGGCAGCGCGGCGTAGCGCGCCCGGAAGTCCGCGAACTGGACCGCCACGTCCAGGATCGTGCGGTCGACCGGCAGTCGCGCGAAGCGCCGCGCGCGCACGCGCGCCGCGACCTCCGACAGTCGCGCGCGCAGCGCCGCCGCGTCGCCGGCCGGGAACGCGCAGCCGCCGCCCGGCGGCACGCACTCGGTCATGCCGGCGAGGTCGCTCACCACGAGCTCGACGCCGGCGGCACGGGCCTCGAGGCAGACGAACGGCGTGTTCTCGCGCCAGAGCGACGGGACGACCAGCGCGTGCAGGTTCGAGAGGACCGGCGCGAGGCGGTCGTGGTCGAAGGCTCCGGCGAAGTCGATGCGCGGGTCGCCGCCGGCCAGCTCCTTCAGCCGGTCGTCGTACGCGCCGAAGTGGCCGAACCGTCCGTGCACGTGGAGCACGACGTCGCGATCGGGCAGCCCGCGCATCGCCTCGAGCAGCACCGCGAGCCCCTTGTGCGGCGCGAACGTCCCCATGAATCCGAAGTGGACCCGGTCGCGCGGCGCGGGCGGCAGCGCGTCGACCAGGGCGCGGTCGATCGCGTAGGGCACGATCGCGAGCGCCGGCGGCGCGGCGCCGGCCTGCTCGAGCGCGGCCTGCACGGTGCGCGACGGCGAGATCACGAGCGTCGCCTCGCGCAGCGCGGCGGCGAGCGCGCGCGGCCGCTCGACCATCGCGAAGCCCGCCTGCTCGCCGCTGTTCTCATTCGCCGGGAATTCGCCGGCCGCTCTACGCTCGACGTGGCGCCCGCGCGCCCACGGCTCGCGCGCCCACTGCGCGATGCCCGGGTTCACGCAGTCGAAGCAGCCGTAGCCGCCTTCCGGCGGGCCGTCGCACTGGACGCCGTCGCCCGGCGGCTGCACGCGCAGCAGGAGGTAGTTCGGGCAGACGAACCAGAAGTCCATCAGGTGGACCACGACCGGGATCCTGCGCGCGCGCGCCTCACGAATGCGGTCGATGCCGATGAAGCGGAAGTGGAAGAAGTGGACGACGTCCGGCCGGAACTCGTCGAGCAGATGGGTGAAGCTCGCGGCGTTCTGCGGGTTCCACCAGTCGATCAGGATGCCGTTCTTCACCAGCCCCTTCTGGTAGTCGTGGCAGACCACCGGCACGCCGCGGTGGACGTACTGGCGGACGTTCGCCGGACGGTCGGGGTGGCTGCCGTCGGGATCGACCGTGTAGACGCGCACGTCGTCGCCGGCCGCGCGACCGGCGCGCGCGAGCGAGAGGACGTACTGCTCCGTGCCGGAGATGTGCTCGGGAAAGAACTGGTGGACGACGTAGAGGATCCGCATCGGCGTCGCATCATCGCGTCCGGCCGGGCCGGACGTCCCGGGAGAGGTCACCGCCGTCGGACCCAGATCGTCGCTCCCGTGCACGCGAGGTCCTCTGGCGCCATCGACCGGTAGGGCTCGACGAACCGCGCCCGCATCTCCGCGCCGATCTCCTGGTGCCGCCACTCCTGGAACCGGAGCACCTCGAAGCCGTGCCGCGCGAAGATCGGCGCGAAGCTCCGCGGCCGGATCCGGTTGCACGTATGGACGATCGGGCCTTTTCCCTCCTCCTCCAGGAACTTCAGCGGATGCACCTCCGCGTCGACGTAGCTGCGATGGTCGATGCCGTCGATGCAGTGGGCGCCCCGTCCGCCGCGCTTCGTGACGCGCGCCATCTCCGCGACCGCCGCCTCGACGTCGTCGACGTGCTCGAGGAAGCTGGTCGAGCAGCAGAGGTCGACCTCGCCGTCCCCGATTCCGAGCTTCGTCACCGACTCCTGCCGGAAGTCGAGCCGGTCGCGATCGACGCCCGAGGCGTCGCCGACGAAGAGCTTCGCGAGGTCGAAGCGTGTCGCCGCGAGGTGGGCCGCGACCTGCGCGCGCGTGACCGGGTACCACGCCACGACGAGCCGCGGATCGGTCAGCATCCACCCAGCGCAGCGGGCGAGCGCCCGGACCGCCTCGGGCACGTCGGCGACGGAGTCGAGATCGACGCCGATGGCGCGCCGTGCCCCGAGCAGCACGAAGACGAACAGCGTCGAGAGCGGGTTGCGGCCGCCGCATCCGAGCTCGACCACCGTCGCTCCCTCGAACGACGCCGGCGGCGACGGGTCGGCGCCGACGTAGGTCAGGAACCGGGAGGAGGCGTTGCTGCGCGAGAACCGGTTCGACTCGACGTCGACCCTGCGCAGCAGCTCGAGCCCGAGCGCGGCGTAGCCGTCGGCGTCGTGGTCGTAGCGGCCGTCGACCATGTCGATCGCGCCGGCGCGCAGCCGCGCGTGCAGTTCGCCTGCGAGCTGCTTGACCGAGATGCCGGCGAGCGACGGCGCGACGGCGACTACGGCGCGTTCGAGCGCTCCAGGGGGGCCGCTGTTCACTTCGCCCACGCTTCCGACCTCCACGATTCCGCCGGACGATCGCTGGCGGAGCAACCCCGTCACCGCCGCCGGACCCGGATCGTCTCTCCCGTGCACGCGAGGTCCTCGGCCGCCATCGACCGGTAGGGCTCGACGAATCTCGCCCGCATCTCCGCGTCGACCTCCAGGCGCCCCCACTCGCTGACCTGGTGCACCTCGAAGCCGTGACGCTCGAAGATCGGCGGAAACTGGCGCGGGCGGATCCGGTTGCACCCGTAGACGATCGAGTCGGCGGTCCTCTCTTCCAGGAACTTCAGCCTGTGCACCCCTGCGTCCTGGTAGTTGCGATGGTCGATGCCGTCGATGCCGTGGACGCCGCGCCCGCCGCGCCGCGTGACACGCGCCATCTCCGCGACCGCCGCCTCGACGTCGTCGACGTGCTCGAGGAAGGAATGCGAGCAGCAGAGGTCGACCTCACCGTCGCCGAAGCCGAGCCGGGTCACCGGCTCCTGCCGCAGGTCGAGCCGGTCACGGTCGACCCCGCTCGCGTCGCCGGCGAAGAGCTTCGCGAGGTCGAAGCGCGTCGCCGCGAGGTGCGCCGCGACCTGATCGCGCGTGACCGGGATCGCGTTCACGACGAGCCGCGGTTCGGCGAGCATCCACGCCGCGCAGCGGGCGAGCGCGCGGACCGCCTCGGGGACGTCGGCGATGGTGTCGAGATCGACGCCGACGGCGCGACGGGCCCCGAGCAGCACGAACACGAACAGCGTCGAGAGCGGGTTGCGGCCGCCGCAGCCCAGCTCGACGACCGTCTCGCCTTCCGGCGAAGCCGGGTGCAACGGATCGGAGCCGAAGTAGGCTTCGAAGCGGGCAGCGACGTTCTTGCGCGAGAACCGGTTCGGCTCGACGTCGTAGTGCCGTTGCAGTTCGAGGTCGAGGTCGGCGAAGCCATCGGCGTCGACGTCGTAGCGCCCGTCGCTCGCGGCGCCCGTGCCGGCGCGCAAGCGCGCGAGCAGTTCCTGCGCGAGTTGCCGGTTCGTGAAGCTGGCGAGCGTCGGCTCGCGGGTGACGACGGTGCGCAAGAGCCGGCCGTGAGGTACGAGTCCCTCTTCGCCCAAATTGCCGCGCCTCCTGGATTCCGCAGCGCGATCGCCGGCGAACGGGCATCGGCACGGCGGCGGGACCTGCCTCAGGGCCGAAAGTACGGTCACGGCCCCCGCTGCGGAAGGCGGCGCGCCGACGTCGGCGGCGCGCGAAGCGATCGGGAAGAATCGACCGCTCGTCCGCCGCGACTGCAGCCGGCGCCGCGCACCGCGCGAAAGGAGGGATCCGCCCGCGCCAGCTTTACGCGGGGAGCGTGCGGCGCTAGAGAGTCCCCCCCTTCGCGGCGGCCCCACCCGATCCGATGAGAATCGCCCTCCTCTCCTTCGAGTATCCGCCGGAAACCGGTTTCGGCGGGATCGGGACCTACGCCTGGTACCAGGCGCGCGCGCTCGCCAAGCTCGGCCACGAGGTCCACGTCCTGTCCGGCGCGACGGCGCCGACGCCGCTGCGCACCAGCTCGCACGACGGCGTCACCGTCTTCCGCTTCCGCGCCGACGGCCGCGTCATGAAAGGCCTCGCGCGCCTCGACAAGCACCGCCTCTGGTGGACCAAGAACCGCCTCGAGAACGGCTGGTGCATGCACCTCGCCTTCAAGGAGCTGCGGCGCCGCTTCCACTACGACGTGGTCGAGATGCCCGAGTGCGGCGGCGAGGGGCTGCTGCTGAACTGGCTGCAGCGCGCGAAGGTCGTGATGAAGTTCCACTCGCCGGCGCAGCTCATCATGTCGACCTACGACGTGCGCAAGGCCGACGTGCGCGCCTGCTCGTGGGTCGAGAAGATCGGCATCCGCGGTGCCGGCGCCTACACCAGCTGCAGCCGCTTCCTCGCCGACGAGGTGCGCACCAAGATGGGCGTGCGCCGCGAGATCGAGGTGATCGCGAACGGGATCGACCTCGACCTCTTCGACCGTGCCGAGCAGATCGACGCGCGCGCGAAGTTCGGCCTGCCCAAGGACAAGCCGCTCCTCCTCTTCACCGGCCGCATGGAGAAGAGGAAGGGCATCCACCTCTGCCCCGAGATCGTCGAGACGATCCTGAAGAAGCACGACGTCGCCTTCGCCTTCGCCGGCGCCGACCTGTTCGGCTTCATGGAGAAGGAGTTCCTCCCGCGGATCCGCGGGCAGGCGCTCCGGGGCTCCTTCCACTACCTCGGGAAGCTCTCGCTGGCGGAGGTCGGGAGCTGTCTCCGCCAGAGCGACGTCTACTTCATCCCGAGCCTCTGGGAGAACTGCCCCTACTCCTGCCTCGAGGCGATGGCGGCCGGGCGGGCGATCGTGGCGAGCGACGCGGGCGGCCTCCCGGAGCTGATCCGGGACGGCGAGAACGGATTGATCGCGAAGAGCGAAGATGCCCCCGCGTTCGCCCGTCAGATCGAGCGGCTGCTCGAGGACGCGCCGCTGCGCGAGCGGCTCGGGCGTGCGGCGCGCCGCACGGTCGAGGAGCGCTACACCGACGTCGCGATCGCGCAGCGCTCTCTCGATTACTGGACGCGGGCGCTGCGGCTCGGAGGCTGAGATGGGATCGATCTCGATCGAAGGCGATCCCGCCGCCCGGCTCCCGCGCGAGGCCTACGACGCGCAGCGCGCGGCCGGCGCCGGCGCGAAGGCGGTCTGCCACGCGCCGTTCGGCGCGCTGCACGTGCGCGCCGACGCCACCTTCGCCCCCTGCCGCCACGGCCGCGCATCCCTCGGCTCGCCGGGCGACGCGTCGCTCGCCGCCGCCTTCGAGGGCGACGCCGCGCGCGCGCTGCGCGATCGCTTCCTCCATTACGTCGTGCGCCGCGCCGAATGCGGCCCGTGCATCCGCTGCTGGGAGGACGGCGCCGCCGCGCAGAGCCCCGCGGTCGTCGAGTTCGACCGCGCGCTGCCGCCGGTGAACGGCCAGCCGCCGGTCCTGCGCACGATCTCGCTCGACGCGGCGGCGGCGCTGCCCGAGGCGCACGTCGTCGAGCTGCTCGCGCTGCTCCCCGCGCTCGCGCGCGTCGACGTCGTCTGCGCGACCTCGCCGCCGGAGGAGCTCGGGCGGCGGGTCCTCGCGGCGCTCGACGAGCTGCCCGCCGACCACCGCCCCAACGTGCGCCTGATCTCGCGCTCGGCGATCCCCGAGGCGCGCGACCTCGCGCGCTGCGTCCGGGAGGTCGAGGTCGAGCTGCCGCTCGCGGCGGGCGGCCCCACGGCGGCGCAGCGCGCCGCGCTCGCGGAGCTCGTCGCGCACGTCGCCGGGAACGGCGCCGTCCCCGTGATCCGGACCGAGGTCGGCCGCTCCGACTGGCCCGAGCTCAAGGCGTGGCTCGCCGCGGTGCTCGCGTGCGGAGCGCTGCCGACGGTCGCGCCGAAGGGACCCGACGATCCCGACTCGCTCGAGGCGCTCGACTCCGACCTGCTCGCCGCGCTGCACGGCGTCTTCTACCGCTGGAGCGTCGAGCTCGGCGTCGCGTTCGACGACGGCAAGGGGCGCGGTCCGTTCGTCTCGCTCCTGCTGCGCCTGCGCGCCTGGCAGCAGCGCGCCGCCGAGCGGGGCGCCGGCGCCCCATGGAGCGGCCCCGCGCCCGACCACGCGCTGCTGCAGGACGACGTCGAGGCGCGCCGCCTCCTGCAGGACCTGCTGCGCGTCTACCACCACGCCGAGGTCGAGCGCTGGCTCGCGAGCCTCGCGCTCGCGCCGGACTTCGTCGAGTCGGCGCGCGCGCGCTGCGCGCCGCGCCTCGTCGCGCTCTGGCTCGGCTGCGTCTTCGAGCGCGCCGACGCGCGGCCGCTCCTGCGCTCGATCTACGCGGACGCGGTGACCGCCGCGCGCACGATCGCGGCCGACCGCGTGACGCTCGCCGGCGGCGACCTCGCGCGCTGGCACGACGACTGGGTGCGCGCGCTCGAGCTCGAGAAGGAGCCGCGCGGCGCCGCGCCCTTCGTCGTCCCGCCGCCACCCGTGCGCGCGCGGCCGCGCGCGAAGCGGTCCGCGCCGCTCACGGTGATCGTCCCGTCGTACAACCACGAGGCGTACGTCGGCGCGGCGCTCGACAGCGTCCTCGCCCAGTCGGGCGTCGACCTGCGCCTGCTCGTCGTCGACGACGGCTCGAAGGACGCGACGGTCGAGGTCGCGCGCGAGCGGGCGCGCGCCGACCCGCGCGTCACGGTCCGCCGCAACCGCAAGAACCTCGGGCTCGGCGAGAGCCTGTGGAGCGCGCTCCGTTCGGTGCGCACGCCCTACGTCGCCGTCCTCAACTCCGACGACGTGTTCCACCCCGAGCGCTTGGCGAAGTGCCTCGCCGCGCTGCGCCGCACGCCCGAAGCGGCGGTCGCGGCCAGCCTGCTCACGCCGGTCGACGGCGCGGGGCGCCGCTGCACGCTCGCCGACACCTCCCCCATCTTCGACGGCAAGCGCGTCCACGACTGGCTGCGCTGGTACGAGTCCGCCGCGCCACCCGACCTGCGCTCCGACCTCGCCGGCCAGCTGCTGCGCAGCAACTTCCTGATCACGAGCAGCAACCTGGTCGCCCGCCGCGACTGGATGCTCGCGCGCGCGAAGCGCTGGCGCGACCTCGAGTTCTGCGTCGACTGGGAGCTCTTCCTCGCCGCCGCGCAGGAGAACCGGCTGCGCGTCGTCCCCGAGCCGCTGCTCGCCTACCGGCTGCACGCCTCCAACACGGTCTGGTTCGACGACGAGCGCTCGTGGCGCTTCTACGTCGAGTCGCACCGCGTGGTCGCGCGCGCGCTCGAGGCGCTGGCCGCGGGCGGCGGCGGCGCGACGGAGCGCTTCGCCCGCGTGCTCGACGCAGCCGCCGGCCCGCTCGCGCAGAACGGCGACCTCGACTGGGCCGGCGTCTACCTCGGCCTCCTGCTCGAGCGGCTCGGCGTGCCGTCGCGCGCGGTGTGCGGCGCGGCGAGCCGCGACTGCTGGAAGAGGCTCGAGCAGCTGCGCGCGCTGCGGCTGCAGGCGCGCGACGTCTTCCAGCTCCTCGGCGGCGACGCCGCCGCGCTGGTGCGGATGCGCGGCGAGCAGCCCTTCCTGCGCTCCACGCGCAGCCGTCTCGAGGCGGTCGGCGACGAGCTCGGCCGCGTGCGCGGCGAGCTCGAGGTCGCGCTGCGCCACCGCCAGGATGCCGAGCGGCTGTGGCATTCGGCCGAGCTCGACCGCGACCGCGAGGTCGCCGACAAGGCGCGCCTCTACGAGATGATCGGCACGCTCGAAGGCGAGCTCGACCGCGAGCGGCGCGAGGGGGCGCGCAAGGTCGCCGCGGCGGTCGACGACCTGCGCGCGGCCGAGGCGGCGCTCGCGCAGCAGCGCGCGCGCGCGAACGCCGAGATCGGCGCCGAGCACGCGCGCATGGCCGCGCACTTCGAGGAGGACCGCGCCGCGCTGCAGCAGGCGCACGAGCGCAAGGCGGCGGAGCTGCGCGCGCGGATCGAGTCGGAGGAGGCGCGCCTGCAGGAGCTGGCGCGCCGCGGCGAGGAGGAGGCCGCCCGGCTGCGCGCCCTCGTCGACCAGCGCACGCGCGAGCGCGACCTGATGCGGCGCACGCCGGAGTTCCGGGCCGGCGACCTCGTGGTCAACCGGCTGAAGCTCAAGCGGCCGCTGCGCGCGCTCGAGAAGGGGCTGCACCTGGCGAAGGCGGGTGCCGCCGACCTGCGTCTCAAGCTCGAGCGGCGCGGGCGGCACGGCGGCAAGCCGCGCGTCTTCGCGACCGTCTGCTGGAACTTCCCGATCTACTCGCAGACGTTTGTCTACCAGGAGCTGCTGCAGCTCGGGAAGCGCGGCTTCGACCTGCGTCTCGTCTACAGCAAGCTCGACCCGAAGAAGTACCTGCACCGGCAGTTCGAGCCGCTCTGGAAGTGGAAGCGCGCGCTGCACCTCGACCGCGCGGTCCACCTGCGGGAGTACGCGAAGTACCGCGAGCGCTTCCCCGACCGCGTCGAGGAGGTGACGCGCATGCTCTGCGAGGCGTCGGGCCTCTCGCGCGAGCAGGTCGTGAACCACGACAACTTCCTGCAGGGCTTCAGCTACGCGCGCCTCGCCGAGAGCTGGGGGGCCGACTACCTGCACAGCTACTTCTTCTACGACCGCTCGCTCATGTCGCTGATCGCGAGCCAGGTCCTCAAGCTGCCGCGCGGCGTGACCTGCTACGCCGACCACCTCATGAAGGACTACGAGCTCAAGGTCGTGCCGCTCCACCTGCGGACCTGCGACGTGGTGGTCGCGACTTCGCAGCGGATCAAGCGCGAGCTGCTCGAGCTCGCGCCCGACGTCGCCGCCGACAAGATCCTGGTCAAGCCCAACGCGATCGACTGCACGCGCTTCCCGGTGCTGCCGCGGCCGGAGCCGGCCGCCGGCCAGCCCCACCGCCTGGTCGTGACGAGCCGCATCGAGCCGAAGAAGGGGCTGACCTACCTCGCCGACGCGGTGAAGCTCCTGCGCGACGGCGGCCTCGACGTCGAATGCCACGTGGTCGGCGACTCCGACCGCGGCGTGCCGGCGAGCGAGAACTACCGGGCCGAGCTGTGGGAGCGCGTCGAGCGCCACGGCCTGCAGGGCAAGTTCCACCTCGAGGGGCGGCAGGACGAGGAGGGGGTGCGCCGCTTCCTCGCGGCCGGCCACCTCTTCGTCGCGCCCTTCGTCGAGACGGAGAGCGGCGACAAGGACGGCATCCCACCGCGCTGGTCGAGGCGCTCGCGACCGGCATCCCGGCGGTCGTCACCGACGCCGGCTCGATCCTCGAGGTGATCGACGACGGCGTCGAGGCGCGCGTCGTCGCGCAGCGCGACCCGCGCGCGCTCGCCGACGCGATCCGCGCGCTCCTCCTCGACCCCGCGGCGCGCGTCCGCATGGGCCACGCGGCGGCGCAGCGGGCGCGCGAGCGCTTCGACGTCGCCGTCTGCGAGCCGCTCTTCCACGAGCGGATCCGCGGGATCCTCAGCGCGCGACGTTGAATCCGTCGGCGGTCCACAATCCGCGCTTCGCCACGCGTGCTTCCTCCTCCGCGGCGCGGAAGCGGTCGGCGAGGCGGCCGCCGCCGTACTTCGTGAAGAAGCGCGAGAAGCCCTGCCGCACGAGCTCCTCGTTCACGAGCGCGCCGTCGGCGTGGACGTAGGCGAGGAGGCGGCCGTACTCGTCGCGCTCGGCGACCCCCGGGCGCTCCCATTCGAGCTCGACCCGCTTGCCCGCCG
>DAINBU010000113.1:0-15389 GCA_036732755.1 Planctomycetota bacterium | reverse complement strand
GAGCTCCTGCGAGTCGTATTCGAATGCGCCGAGCGCAGCGAGCCCCCCGTTCATCGTTGGTTTGGGGCGAGCGTGTCCCGTCCATCGAGCCTTTTTCCCCTCCGCCCCTCCACCCGCCCGCGCCCGTCGCGCGTTCAACCACGCACCCCCGCTCCCCGCGTCCGCTTCACCCGCGTTCTCGACGTCCGCTCCAGTTCAAGGCGTCGGCGGGTCCCGCATGCGCAGCCGCAGCAGCGGCGCGAGCACGACGATCGTCGCGATCAGCGTGAAGGCGATGCCGGCCGCCGAGAGCTCGCCCATCGACTCCACGCCGGGATTGCGCACGCCCATCAGCGAGCCGAAGCCGGCCACCGTCGTCACCGCCGAGACCAGCATCGGCAGCATCACCGCGCGCGTCGAGGCGCGCACGTCGCCGGTCTCGCGCGCGTCGAACACGAGGTGGATGCCGTAGTCGACGCCGAGCCCGACCAGCATCGGCAGCAGGACGATGTTCAGGACGTTGAAGGGGAGCCCGCGCAGCTGCATCGCGGCGAGCAGCCAGAGGAAGGCGACGCCGACCGGCAGGAGGGCGAGGAGCGTCCCGCCCGGCGACCGGCTGCAGATCAGCACGAGCAGGACGACGACGCCGATGGCGAGCGCCGTCACGCCGCGGAAGTCCTTGCGCACGCGCGAGGTGAGCTCGTAGGCGACCACCTGGAACCCGGTGAGCGCGAAGCCGGGCGCGTCGGCGAGCGCGGCGGAGAGGCGGCCGATCACGTCGTGTTGGCGGTCTCCTGCGAAGAGGCCGCCGCTCGCGAAGACGTAGCCGGCGGCGGTCCAGCCGGCGGGGCCGCGCCGGAAGAACTGGTCGACGAGCCCGCCGGCGCCGAGCCGCGCGAGCTCGTCGAGCGTGACGCACTCGCCGCGGGCGGCGCGCGCGAGGTTGGCGCGCAGCATCTCCTCGGTCGCCGCGAGCGCGCCGGGCGCGAAGCCGAGCGCGTCGGCCTTCTCGCGCAGCGTGCGCGCGACCGCGTCGCCGTCGAGACCGGCGAGCGCCGCGAACGCCGCCTGCTGGTCGCGCCGCGTCGGCAGCGCGCGCGTCGGCGGCTCCCACGCGACCAGCGTCCCGTCGGCGACGCGCGCTTCGAGCTGCGGCGTCAGCGCGTCGAAGCGGTCGGCGAGCTCCTCGGGGGTCGCCCCCTCGGCCAGCACGACCCACGGGACGAGCGGGCGGTCGACGAGGCGGTCGAGCTCGGCGAGCGCCTGCATCGCGGGCGAGCGGTCGGTGTGGAGCGCGTTCAGGTCGGAGACGAACGGCGGCGCGCCGCGCAGCGCGAGCACGGCGACGGCGCCCGCGGTCACCGCCATCGCCGCGCCGAGCGTCGCGCGCGGCCAGCGCAGCGGCAGCGCCGCGAGCGCGTCGGCGAAGTGCGCGACGAAGGTCCGCTTCACGCGCGGGACGTGGTTCCTCAAGAGCGCCGGGAAGAGGGTGAGGAACGCGATCAGGCAGGTGATGAGGCCGATCCCGGAGATGAGGCCGAGGTCGGAGAGCCCCTTGAAGCCGGTCATGCCGAACGCGAGGAAGCAGCCGATGGAGGTGAACGCGCCGACGGCCACCCGCACGCCGCCGCGCGCGACCATGGCGAGGCGCGCAGTCTTCCGGTCCGCGCCGCCCGCGTGCGCGCGCAGGAGCTCGGAGTAGAAATGGACACCGTAGTCGTCGGCGAGGCCGACCAGCATCGCCGCGCCCACCGCGGTGAGCAGCGTGATGCCGCCGCGCAGCGCGACGAAGATCGCGTAGGCCCACGCGACGCCGACCAGCAGCGTCGTGCTGGCGGAGAAGAGGCGGGCGAGGCCGCGATAGGCGGCGAGCTGCAGCAGGACGACCATGAGGATCGAGGAGAGCGTCGTCCCCTGCAGGCTGCCGCGCACCTCGGCCTCGTCCTCGACGGCGATCGCGTAGCCGCCGGTGAGGCGGATCGCGAGGTGCGGCGGGCGGCCGAGCGCGTCGATCTCGCGTCGGACGGCGGCGACGACGGCGCGCGAGGCGGAAAGGTCCTGCGCCGGCTTGGGCCCGAGGAGCGAGAGCAGGGCGAAGCGCCCGTCGGGCGCGCTCGGACGCGCGCCGCCGAAGAGCTGCGCGGCGCGCGCGGCGAGCAGGTCGCGCAGGCAGAGCGGGTCGCGGCGCACCAGCTCGCTCATGTCGAGGCCGGGCGACTGCTCGAGCAGCCGCAGCGAGCGCCCGAGCGCGCGCTCGATCCCCGCCGACGTCAGCGTCTCGCGCAGCGCCGCGGCCTCGCCGGCGGTCAGGAAGGCGAAGCCGGCGCTCGGGAGCACGCGCTGCACGAAGGCGTCGATCCGCTCGAGCGGGCTGCCCTCGATGCGCAGCGGCTCCGGAAGGCGCGCGACGCGCTCGCGCAGCGCGGCGATCCACTGCTGCGGCGTCGGGCCGGCGGCGGGCGCGGCCGGCTCGGCGACGGCGATCACCAGGAGGTTGTCGCCCTGCTCGAAGCGCTCGCGGAACTTGCGGAAGGCGCCGGCGGCGGGCGAGTCGTCGGGCAGGAGGTCGGTCAGGTCGCCCGAGAAGCGCGCGTGCGAGAGCGGCCACGCCGAGAGCGCGAGCGCCGCGACGACCAGCAGCAGGACGAGCCTGCGGTGATCGTCGACGAAGCGCGCGAGGCGGGCGAAGAAACCGGTCACGTCAGAGGGCGCGGCCCGACTCGCCGAGCAGCGCTCTACGGATCAGGGGCAGCGGGAGCGGGCCGAGCCGGAGGAACTCGTCGTGGAACTCCTGCAGCCGGAAGCGCGCGCCGCGCTTCGCCTTCAGGTCGTCGCGCAGCTTGAGGATCATCAGCTTGCCGAGCGTGTAGTACCCGTAGGTCGCGTCGGAGGTGCCGCGCTTGGTCTCCGAGGCGGCGACGGGCATGGGCTGGAACGCCTCGGCCACGAAGTACTGGCGCGCCTCGTCGAGCGTCATCCCCTTCGTGTGGAGGCGGATCCCGACGACGAAGCGCGCGTCGCGCAGCAGTGCGTCTTGCAACTGGGCGATGCGGAGCTTGGGGTCGCCGTCGTGGAAGCCCTCCTCGACCATCATCTGCTCGCAGTAGTGCGCCCACCCCTCGACGTTGGTGTTGGCCGAGTAGACGCGGCGCACGTCGGAGGGGAAGCGGGGCGCGTGCAGGAACTGGAGGTAGTGGCCGGGCCACACCTCGTGCACGGAGACGTTCGTGATCGCCGACGGGTACCACTGCGTCATGAACTCCTCGGTGTCGGCGGCGGAGGCGGCCGGGTCGGGGAGGGTCATGCTGTAGTACGCCTCGGTCGCGACGCGCTCGAAGGGGCCGGGCGTGTCCATCGACGCGAAGGTCATCGCCCGCATGAAGGGCGGCGTCTCCTGCACGCGTGCGGGCGCGGCGGCGGGGATGGTGATGAGCCCCTTGCCGGTGAGGAACGCGGCGATCGAGTCGAGCTCCGCCTGCGTCATCGCGATGAGCTGGTCGGCGCGCGGGTGCTCGGCCTGCAGCGCGACGAGCACCTCGGTCGGCGTGCGCGCGGGGTCGATCGCGGCGGCCGTCTCGACGAAGGCGCGCTGGTTCTTGTGGAGGTCCTCCTCGGCGAGGCGCAGCAGCTCGTCGAGGGGAGTGTCGACCATCTCCTCGGCCCAGAGCTTCTTCTTGTAGGTCGCCTCGCCGAGCGCGAAGTCGCCGGTCGAGCGCGGCAGCAGGTCGTCGCGGAGCCAGCGCTTGTAGTCGTCGAAGGCGGCGAGCACGGCGGCGTTGGCCTCGCCGAAGGCGGCGAGCAGCTCCGGGTCGGAGACGTCGCGGAAGGCGGCCGGGACCACGGTGGCGAAGAAGTCGCGGTTGCCGTCGATCTGCTCGAGCGCGATCTCGGTCGAGACGCGCGGCGGGTCGACGAGGTTCTTCTTCGCGGCGAGGAGCGCGTCCGGCATCTTCCGCTCGCGAGCGATCAGCGCCCGCAGCCGCACCGGCGCCGGCGCGAAGGCGCGCTTGATCATGATGTAGGCGGTGGAGGTGACGCCGCTGGTGTAGAGGTCGGGGTTCTTCATCCACGGGCGCACTGTGGTGAGCGCGAGGAGGCGCGCGTCGACGGCGAGCGCGAGTTGCTGGCGGTCGAGCTGCTCGGAGAGGGAGAGGGAGGCAGGGTCGATCGAGGCGAGCGCGGCGCGGTGGCGCTGGAGCGCGGCGATCTCCAGGAAGACGCCCTCGCGCGAGTAGTCCTCGAGCTGGTCGTCGTAGTCGTGGATGCCGAGGTAGGTGGCGACGGTCGGCTGGAAGCGGCAGGTGTCGTCGATGACCTGGCGCGCGGTCTCGCGGAAGGCGTTCGAGCGCGCGCTCGCATCGGGACGCGTCGCGTTCTTCGAGGAGGCGTCCGGACTGCCCGTGACGTTCGTCGAGGCGGACAGGTCCTCGGGCGCCTTGCAGCACGCGACGGCGAGAGCGAGGAGCGCGAGAACGCGCCGCCGCTCCCGTGTGGAGGCTTCGTGGTGGTCCATCCCGAATTTGTACCCGCGCGTTCGCCGGGGCGGATTCCCCCTTTTCCGGGTCCGATTGCAGCCCTTGCTTGCGCATCCGCGGAAGGCGGAGTGTGATGCCCGCCGGCCGGATCGAGCGCACCGGCGTCTCGCCGGAGAGCCGATCGGAAGAGGAGGAGCCGTGGCCCGCCGTCGCTCTCCGTGCGTTCCTGCGCGTCTCGCGATCACCGGGGGGCTCGTCGCCCTCGGAGCGACCGGCTGCGTCGTCCCGCTCGATCCTCCCGCCGAGCAGGCGGGTGGCGCGGGCGCGTCGGGCGGGGCGTTCGCGCCCGCGACCGGGCCGTACGTCGGCGGCGGCGTGATCTACACGTCGCTCGAGGGCGATTTCGACGGCGACTCCTCGCTCGTTTCGAGCGGACCCGGGAACGTACAGATCAACATCCCGACGATCGACTACGGCTTCGGCGGTCGCATCGCCGGCGGCTACCGCTGGGAGCAGGCCGCGGTCGAGCTCGCGATCCAGAATTCGCGCCACGACGACAGCTTCGGCGGCGTGACCAACACCGCGATCTACACGTCCTACGACTTGAACGGCTACATCTACCTGCCGTTCCCCGAGCCCCACGTGAAGCCGGCGATCATGGGAGGCTTCGCGCTGCCGTACCTCACGCTGGACCATGCTTCGACCGACGGCACCTTCACGGCGGATGGGCGGCTCTATGGCTACGGCTTCAATCTCGGCGGCGCCGCGGACATCTACGTGATGAGGAACCTCTCGATCGACGTCCGGGTCTACTACCACTGGACGCGCTTCGACACCGCGGCAGGGGTGGGGACCGGCTACCACGAGATCAATGGCGGGGACTTGAACGGCGACGGCTGGACCTTCGGCCTCGGGGCGTCCTGGACCTTCTGAACGGTGTCCACGCGCGTCTTCATGATCCGCCACGGCGCGACGACGCTCAGCGCCGAGGACCGCTTCGCCGGCTCGACCGACGTGGCGCTCTCCGACGAGGGGCGCGAGCAGGCGCGGCGGCTCGGGGAACGGCTCGCCGGCGAGGAACTCGCCGCGATCTACTGCAGCCCGCTCGGTCGCACGCGCGAGACGGCGGCGCTGGTCGCCGCGCCGCATCGGCTGGCGCCGGTCGGGCGCGACGGCCTGCGCGAGATCGACCACGGCCGCTGGGAGCAGATGCGACGCGTCGAGGTCGAGCACGCCTTCCCCGCCGAGTACGCCGCGTGGGAGATGGATCCGTTCACCTTCGCGCCGCAGGGCGGCGAGTCGGGGCTCACGGTGATGGCGCGCGCGCTCCCGGTGATACGTGAGGCCGTTGCGGCGCACGCCGGCGCCTGCATCGCGATCGTGTCGCACAAGGCGACCATCCGGCTCGTGATCGCGAGCCTGCTCGGCATCGACGCCCGCGGCTACCGCGACCGGCTCGACCTGTCGCCGGCGAGCCTGAGCGTGCTCGACTTCAAGGACGCGGTGCGCTCGCGGCTGGTCACCTTCAACGACACGTCGCACTACGCGCAGCAGCCGCGGCGCAGCGTCACGGCGCTCTCGAAATGGTGGGACGCGCCGCCGGCGAAGTGATCAGCGTCCGCGCGCGAGGACGTCGCGGTAGACGGCGAGCGTCCCCTCGACCATGGTGTCATGGGTGAAGCCGCGCTGCAGGACTTCACGCGCGTTCGCCGTCACCGAGCGGCGCAGCTCCACGTCGCGCGCCATGCGGACCAGCGCGGCGGCGAGCGCCCGCGGATCGCGCGGGGGGACGAGCAGCCCGGTGGCGCCGTCCTGGACGAGCTCGGGGATCCCGCCCGCCGCGCACGCGACCACCGGTACCCCGACCGCGAAGGCGTCCATGATCGAGCTGCAGAGCCCCTCCATGACCGAGGGCATCACGAAGACGTCGTAGGCGGCGAGGAAGTCGCCCACGTTGCCGCGGAAACCGGGCATCACGATGCGGCCGCGCGCGCGGCTCTTGGCGCGCTCCTCCTCGAGCTGCGAGCGCAGGTCGCCGTCGCCCACGATCGCGATCCAGGCGTCGGGGAGCGCCGCGACCACGTCTTCCGCTGCTGCGATCAGCGTCTCGAGCGACTTGTGCCACGCGAAGTGGGCGAGCGTGCCGATCAGCGGCGCGCCGGCCGGGACGCCGAGGTCGGCGCGCGCCGCCGCGCCGTCTCCGCCGGGGAAGCGCTGCGGATCGACGCCGTCGTGCACGACCGCGATGCGCGCCGCGTCGACGCCGTCCTTCACGAGCTGCGCGGCGACCGCGTGCGAGACGGCGACGTAGCGGTCGACGCCGAAGCGGTACTTGAGGCCGGAGAGCGAGAGCGCGTGGCGGTGGATCGAGAAGTCGACGCGCCGCGCGACGATCCGCCGCGCGATCCCGGTCATCTTCGAAGCGAGCACGCCGAGCGTGTGGGCGTGCGAGGTGTGCATGTGGACGACGTCGGGGCGGTCGCGCTTCAGGAGCGCGGCGATCTTCCGGACGGCGACGACGTCCCATTCGCCGCGCATGCGGACGTCGGCGGTCGAAAGGCCGGCGGCGCGGGCGCGCCGGGCGAGCTCGCCCCCTTCCTGCGCGACGACGAGGTTCTCGTGGCCGCGCCGGGCGAGGCCCTGCGCGAGCGCGAGGAGCTGGTCCTCGCCTCCGCGCCAGGTCCGTTCGGTGTTGAGGTGGTGGATCCGCAGCGGAGTCGCCAAGCCGCGCGAATCTAGCAGCCGCGACCGATGGACCGGCGGCCGGGAGGGCGCTCCAATGGTCCGCTTCGGCGGTGGGTCCGCCTCGGCGGCGGCAGGAGAAGACCGACATGGACGCGATCGGGACCGCGGTGGTGCTCGCAGGGGCGCTGCTCCTTCAAGGGACGCCTCCGGCGCAGGAGGCGCCGCCGGTCGCGCCCGCGGTGGCGGCTCCGACGCCGTCGCAGCGGCTGGCCGCGCTCAAGAAGGAGTACACGGAGGCGCAGCGCGCCTTCGACGAGAAGTACTCCGCCGCCAAGACCGACGAGGAGCGCCAGAAGATCTTCAGCAGCGACTACCCGTCGCCGGAGGCGTACGCGGAGCGCTTCAGCGCGCTGGCGAAGGAGCTGCGCGGCGACGCCGTCGCGCTCGCCGCCTGGACCTGGGTCGTCCAGCACGTGCAGTCGCGCGAGCAACTCGAACCGTGCTTCGCCGCGCTCGCCGCCGACCACGTGGCGAGCCCCAAGCTGGCCGAGGTCGTGCAGGCGATCAGCCCGTACAACCCGACGCTCGCAGCGGAGGAGTTCCTGCGCACGGTTGTCGCGAAATCGCCGCACTGGGACGTGAAGGGACAGGCGACGTTCAAGCTCGCGAAAGTGCTCGGCGGGCTCGCGGGCGCGGCCGAGACGTTCGCGGCGAAGGAGGGCGGCGACGCGGAGGAGCGCGCCGGCCTCGTCGACTTCTACGGCGAAAAGACGCTCGAGGAGCTCGCCGCGCGCGATCCCGCGGAGATGCGCAAGGAGGCGGAAGACCTCTTCGAGGACGTGCTCGAGGACTTCAAGGCGATCCCGTCGGCACAGGGGACGCTTGGACTCCAGGCCGAGGCGGAGCTCTTCGAGCTGCGCAACCTCACGATCGGCCGCGTCGCCCCCGACATCGTCGGCCAGGACGTCGACGGCGTGACCTTCAAGCTCTCCGACTATCGGGGCAAGGTGGTCGTGCTCGACTTCTGGGGGTTCTGGTGAGGCCCGTGCCGGGCCATGATCCCGCACGAGCGGTCGCTCGTGGAGAAGCTGAAGGACGAGCCGTTCGCCCTGATCGGCATGAACAGCGATTCGAAGGACGTCCTGCGCAAGGCGATGGCGAGCGAGCGCATCACATGGCGCTCGTTCTGGGACGGCGGGTCGACCGGCGGGCCGATCGCCACGCGCTGGAACGTGCACGGCTGGCCCTCGATCTTCATCCTCGACGAGGAGGGGGTGATCCGGGCGCGCGACCTGCGCGACGACGCGATGGAGAAGAAGGTCGTCGAGCTCCTCGCCGCGAAGAAGGCGAAGGAGACGGCGAAGGGGGGCGGTAGGTAGGCGGCGCGCCGCCGCTCCCGGTCAGAAGCCGAGGATCAGGCGCGCGCCGGCGCTGAACGAGATCCCGTTCGTCGCCCCGGCGTCCGCCTCGAGGCCCTGGAAGTAGAGCGAGACCCCCGAGAGCGTCGCGTCGTTGGGGAGCGACCCGGACAGCGTCACACCGCCGGACGGGATCGTCACCGGGATCGCGACGACCGGGGTCACGAGCAGCGTTCCGCCGGCGGACGTCGGCGTCGACGCTTCGGCCGTGCCGGCGAAGACCAGCCCGATCGTCGCGGCGCCGAGCGAATTCGAGAGGTCGATCGAGAACGTGTGGTTCAGGATCGGGTTGGCGCGCGGCGCGAGGACGGGGATGCCGAACGTCCCGGGGTAGCCGACGCCGTACGCCCGCCACGACGCGAGCGCGAGCCGCGTCGCATAGGCGTCGTAGTTGGCCTGCTTGACCGTCGAGAAGGCGTTGGCCGTCGTCGGAAAGTTGCTCGAACGCGTCCTGCCGACCAGGGTCGGGAAGTCCTTCGAATCGACGGCGACGCCGCGGCTCGATCCGGGCATCTCGTCGGCGGAGGCGCCGAGGTAGGTCGAGTAGGTCACGTCGGCGGCGCCGTTGCCGGCGGCGAGGAGCTTCGTCACGAAGCCGTCGCCGACGCCGACGTAGAAGTTGTTGTAGGCGGAGAAAGTGGTCGGGAAGTCGTTCGACCAGGTCGTTCCCACCGCGACGATCTCGCCCGATGCCGCGACCGCCATCGAAGTGATGACGTCCTGGTCGGAGCTGCCGCCGAGGAAGGTCGCGTAGAGCAGGTCGGCTGCGCCGTTCCCCGCGGGGTCGATGCGCGCGAGGAAGGCGTCCTGGTTGGGACGGCCGCCGCCGTTGAAGCTCGTGTCGTAGGCGCCGGCGGTCGTCGGAAGGTCGGAAGAGGTCGTGCCGCCGGCGAAGCAGATCGTGCCGGCGGCGTCGAGAGCGACCGAGTTCGCCGTCTCGTCGAAGGTCCCGCCGAAGTAGCTCGAGTAGAGCAGGTCGGCCGCCCCGTTCGAGCCGAGGTCGATGCGCGCGACGAACGTGTCCAGCGCGCCGCCGAGCGAGCTGGCGTAGGCGCCCGCCGTGATCGGGAGGTCGGAGGAGTCGGTGCTCCCGCCGAGGGTCACGCGGCCCGCGTCGTCCATCTCCGCGGAGAGTGCGACGTCGTTCGACGTGCCGCCGAGGTAGCTGCCGTAGAGGAGCTGGGCCACGCCGGAGAGGCTCGGGTCGAGGCGGGCGACGAAGGCGTCGGAGCCGCCGGCGTTGCTCGGCGCGTAGCAGTTGGCCGTGGTCGGGAAGTCGGTCGAGGTCGTCGTGCCGAACACGGTGACGACGCCGGCCGCGTCGACGCCGCGGAAGGCGACGGTCCCTTCGTCCTTGCCCGTGCCGCCGAGGTAGGTCGACCAGACCAGCTGCAAAGTCCCGGTCTGGCTCGGATCGAGGCGCGTGACGAAGACGTCTCCCACGCCGTTGTAGAAGCGGTCGTAGGCGCCATTGGTGGTCGGAAAGGTCGACGAGTTCGTCTCGCCCGCGACGGTCACGATTCCGGCGGCGTCGACGAAGAGCTCGCGGCCGTTCTCGTCGCCCGTGCCGCCGAGGTAGGTCGCCCAGAGCAGTTGGGCGGCGCCCGTCTGCGCCGGATCGAAGCGGCAGACGACCGCGTCGGTCGGACCCTGATAGAGCGGATCGAACGTGCCGGCGGTCGTCGGGAAGTCGCCCGAGGAGGTCTTGCCCGCCATGTCGAGGAAGCCCGACGGATCGACGAAGACGGAATGGAGCGCGTCGTCCTGCGAGCCGCCGATGAAGGTCGACCAGTCGATGCCGGGGTCGATGCAGAGCGTCAGCGAGTCGTCGCGCCCGTCGACCTCGAAGCCGAAGCGGTCGGCGTCGAGGAGGCGGAAGCGGCAGGCGACCGGGACGCGCGTTCCGTCGGCGCGCTCCTGCCAGGTCGTCGGCGCCGATTGGACGATCGGGCCGACGGGAGTCGCGAGGACGAGCGCGCCGTCGTCGCGGAGCGAGAGCGCGTCGACGCCGCGGCACCGGAACGCGAGCCCGGCGAGGTCGGCGTGCGGCGCGAGGACGACGTCGTATTCGAGGTCGCACGGCACGCCGGCGCCGTCGTGCACGACGACGTCGACGCCGGGGCGCACCTGGCGGTAGACGACCGCGGACCAGGCGGGAACGCCGGTGCGCCACGCCCCGGGGTCGTCGCCGAGGAAGTAGTTGCGGACGCCCGGCAGCGCTCCGAGGCCGAGAACCTCCGCGGCGGCGTCGACGTCCTCGATCTCGATGCGGACGACGGCGCCCATCGCGGCGGGAGTTCCGATGGCGGCGACGAGGCGGAGCGCGATCGCGTCGCGCTCGAAGCTCGCGATCTGGCCGCCGCGGTGGGTGACGAAGAGGGCCGGCGATTTCCACTGTCCGGCGTTCTCGACGAAGGGCGACGAGAGCGATCGGAATTGGCGGGGCGCGTCGAACGTTGCGACGCCGGCGGGCGTCGGTGCGCGCGGGGCCGGATCGCGACGTGCGTCGGCGGTCGGAACGCTCGAGGTCAGAGCGAGCGCGAGAGCGCCGACGGAAACGGAAATGAGACGGGGACGCGCGAAGGTGGAGGTGGGGCTCATGGGTACGACCGACAGATAGCTTCGAGGACGGGCCCATGAGTCTGCCACGTTCCGGGAAAATCTCCCGGGGTCGGGCAAGGAAGACTCGATCGGCCTCGGACGCTCGGATGCTCCCCGGGGGACGGGGATGTCAGTCGACGATGAACCGCGCCTTCATCGAGAAGTGTCCCGAGCCGCACAGGTGGGAGCACCGGAAGGGGATTTCCCCCGGATCGGCCGCATAGAAGACGATCGTCTTCTTCACCCCCTCCTCGAGCTTCTCGTCGATGGCGAAGCGATCGAGGGCGATGCCGTGCGTTCCCTGCGTCGACTGCACCTCGAGCGCCACGAGCGTGCCGCGCAGCAGGCGACGAGGACGACGCGGGTCATCGCGATCAAGAGGGCACTCCTCCCGGTGGGTGGGATGGGCGAAGCGGGCGGCGCGGAAGAGCGGACGATCGTATCGCTCCCGACTTGTGCCGGAGGGTCGCGGGAGGTAGCCACGCGCGGATGCGGCGGGTCGGACGGTGGCTCCAAGCGGTCTCGTGCATCTCCTGCATGGCGGCCGTCGCGACCTGCCGTCGGGAGGGCGAGGAGGCGACGCCGAAGACGGCGGCTCCTGCGGCGGCGCCGCGGTCGCTGCGCGACAGCTCTCTGCTGATCGTCACGCTCGACACGACGCGGCGCGACGTCCTCGGCTTCGCGGCGCGCGCGTCGTTCGCCGCGGCGCAAACGCCCGCGCTCGATGCGTTCGCGCGTTCGGCCGTCGACTTCCGGCGCGCGTGGACGGTGGCGCCGCTCACGTTGCCGGCGCACGCGTCGCTCTTCACCGGGCTCTATCCGGCGGTCCACGGGGTCCGCGACAACCTCGGCTTTCGGGTCCCGGAGGCCGCCACCACGGTCGCGGAGCGGCTTGCCGCGACGGGATTCGAGACGGCAGCGGTCGTCGCTGCGCCGGTCGTCGGACGGGAGAGCGGCATCGGGCAGGGGTTCGCTTCGTTCGAAGGTCCGTCGCGTGAGGACGGCGTGGAGGAGTGGCCGGCGCAGAAGGTGACGAACGCGGCGGCCGCAGCGCTCGGCCGGATCGCGAGTGGGGCGCGGCCGTTCTTCCTCTGGGTGCACTACTTCGACGCGCACGCTCCGCATGCCGTGCGGACGACCCCGGCGCAGGGACGGACGGGCGAGGCCGCTGCGCCGTACGACGAGGCGGAGGCATATCGCGGCGAGGTCGAGCGGATCGATCGCAACTTCGGGCGGCTGCTCGCTCTGGCGCGGTCCGCGTCGCGTGGGCGGCCCCTCTTCGTGGTGGTCGCCGCCGACCACGGCGAGGGGCTCGGCGAGCACGGTGAGGCGACGCACGGGCACCTGCTGCACGAGGCGACGCTCCGGGTGCCGCTGCTGATGCAGCATCCCTCCTTGCCGCCGGGAGGCTGTGACGTCGTGGCGAGCCTGGTCGACGTGATGCCGACGCTCGCCGACGTGTTCGAGTGGAACGAATCGGGCCCCGTGCAGGGGCGTTCGCTGCTGCCGAGTCTCCTCGAGCCGGCGGCGCGTGGAACGGCCGAAGCGCGGCCGGTCTTCTTCGAATCGCGGCTTCCGTGGCACGAGTTCGGTTGGGCGTGGCTCGACGGCGCGACGGACGGTCGGTGGAAGCGGGTCGACCGGCCGCGGACCGAACTTTTCGACCTCGACGCCGATCCGGGCGAGACGAAGGACGTCTCCGACCAGTGGCCTGGTCGCGCGAGGGAGCTCGACGCGGCTCGACTGGAGTTCGAGCGCGTCTGCGCCGGCGCGAAACCGCTCCCGACCCGCGACGGCTCCGCGTCGGCCCTGACGCAGCTCGGGTACGTCGCGGCGCGGACGGCGCTTCCGGGCGACAAGTCGGAGCTGCACGAGCCGAAGGACCGCTTTGCATTGATCGCCCTGCGCGATCGCGGCCTGGAGGAGCTGGCGCGCGGTCGCTTCGACGTCGCCGTCGAGGTCTTCGAAGCGCTGAAGGAGCAGAACCCCGATCCGGCACCAGGGACGCTGCTGATTGCCGTGGCGAGGTCGCGCCAGGCCGAGGCACTTCCGGACGGAGCCGGGCGGACGACGGCGCTGCAGCGGGCCGAGGCCGCCTGGCGCGCGGCGGTCGAGTCCTGCCCCGCGGAGGCGAACCGGCGCTTCAACCTCGCGCAGACGCTCCTCGCTCTCGGGCGAGACGACGACGCGATCGCAGAGCTCGAGCGCGTCGTCGCGCTGGCGCCGGAGGATGCGACGGCGCAGCGAGCGCTGGACGACGCGAGCGGACGCAAGCGGGCCGCAGGGAACGGCGGGCCGGCGCACCGCTGATCCGGAGCCGCGGCCACTCCAGGCGGTGACGGAATCGCGAAGCGGCGGCTCTCGGACGGAAAAGAAGAGGGCCCGGCGATCGGCATTCCGACCGCCGGGCCCCTTCGGTCACTGCTTGGCGAATCTCAGAGGATGTCGAGGATCTCGGACAGGGCGTCGACCTTCGCCCGGTAGTTCGCGTCTACCGAGAAGACGACGTACCACGGGAGCGCAGACTTCTCGGCCAGGATGCCGAGCGCGACCTCGGCGAAGCCGCGCTGGAGCGGCTGCTTCGACTTGTTGTTCAGGATGTCGAGGAGCGGCTTGACGGCCTCCTTGTCGCCGATCAGCCCGACCGCCTGCGCCGCGGACGACGACTCCGCGATCGTCTCGGCGTTCTGGAGGTAGGTGATCAGCACGGGCAGCGCCTTCGCGTCGCCCATGAGCCCGAGCGAACGCGCGAGCTGGAGGCGGAACTTCTGGTCGAGACCCTTCTTCTGGATCTCTTCGCGCAGCACGTCGGCACGGATGGTGATGCGCATCAGGCCGAGGGAGACGGCGATGTAGCCCTTGAGCGGCTGGTCGTTCGACTCCTCGTACCGCTTCCAGAGGTCGTCGGCGGAGGCCTTCGCGTCGATGAGGCCGAGGGCGATCGCCATCGCGCCCTGGTAGGACGGATTGGTCGTCGCGTTGAACGCGTCCTGCAGCTTCGTGGAGACCTCCTGCTTCAGCTCGGGCGGCAGCTTCTCCGAACGAGCGTAGATCGCGAAGCCGAGCGCGGCGTAGGGCTGATGGGTGATGTGCTTGGTCCCGCCGAGCTCGCGGAGGAAGAACTCCTTCAGCTTGTTGTGCGCGTCCTGGTGCTTGGCAGGATCGTTGTCCTTCGCGCCGATCTGCGCGAGGGCCATGATCGAGAAGTGGCGGGTCTGGTCGTCCTTCACCACCGTCACCGCATTCATCAGCGCTTCGATCGCGTCCGCGTCCTCGATCGTCGCGACCATGCCGATGCAGATCGCGAGCGAGCGGCGCAGGTCGTTGTCGGACTTGTCGTCCTGGAACAGCGGGATGATCTTGAGCGGGAGGACCTGGTGCACGGCGGGGGAGCCGGCCTCGGTGACCCGGGTCAAGCGACCGAGCGCGATCGGGGCCTGCGCACGGATCAGGTTGTTGAGCGAGCGATCCTGCATCAGGCTCAGCAGGAAGCTCACGATCTCGTCGTGGCCATCCAGCATCATCCCGAGCGACAGGACCGACATCCCCTTCACGCCGAGGTTCGTCGTCTTCGAGTCATTGATGGCGTTCTTGAGGTCGCCGACCGCGGTCTGTGCGTGGAGGAGGCCGAGCGACGCGGCCGCGAAGGCACGGACGAGCGGCTCGACGCCTTCCGGGTGATTCGTGAGGGCGCGTCCTTCCTTGGTGTCGTTCAGGAGCGACCGCAGGATGTCGACGCCGTCGGGCGCGCCGAGGACGCCGAGCGACAGGGCGGCCGCCTCACGGACCGTCTTCTCCTTGTGGCCGAGCGCTGACCTCAGCGCGTCGATCATCTGCTTGTTGGCGTCCTCGGAACGAACCGAGCGCCCGATGGCCAGCGCGGCGGAGTCCGCGATGTCGGGGTGGGACTCGGAGAGCCCCTCGAGCAGCGCCGGGACGATCAAGTCCTTGACGTCGGACGGTGACGGACGGTTCGCCGAGACCGCGTCGTTCTTCTTGCCGGTGAAACGGCTGGCGCCGGAGGTCACGACCATCTTGCCGAGGCGCGCCTTCAGCTGGAGGAACGGATCCTTGTTGTGCTCCCACCAGAACTCCCAGCGCTCGAAGCCTTCGCCGCTGGCGCGCTTGGTGAATCCGCCGCCACCGCCGCGGATGCCGCCGCCACCACCGGTCGGAGGAGCCGCAGGGCCGCCCGTCGCGGGCCCCCTCGGTCCGCCCGTCGTGGGAGCGC
>DAINBU010000112.1:0-15410 GCA_036732755.1 Planctomycetota bacterium | reverse complement strand
AGCGGAGCGGCAGGGCCTCTCGGCTGCAGGCGAGCTGTTCGCGGTCGCGCGCGATCGGGTCGGTGCAGAGGTGGCGCCGGGCGAACTCGACGGCGGCGTCGTGCCACGCGCGCTGCTCGGTCGTGAGCTCGAAGTCCAAGCGCCGCTCCCACTCTTCCGTCGCCGTCCGGGGCGTCGAACATATCGGAGGCGGCACGGAGGCGGCACGATTGACGCGGCGCGGACCGGGACGGAGCATCGCCCGGGCGCAAAGGTCCGAGGAAACGACGGGAGCACGCCGATGGTGCGCAGCAGTGCGGCGACGATCCTCGCTTCGGCCGGGGCGGCGGCGGTCGCGACGACCGTCGCCCTCTTCGTGGGCCAGTCAGCCCCAGGTCCGCAGTTCGACGGCGATTCCAGCGTCGAGGTCGCCGCGCTGCGTCGCCAGGTCGTCCAGCTCGAAGGCGAAGTCGCGGCGCTGCGGACGATGGCGAGCACGCCGGCGGAAGGGGCGCCCGAGCCGGTGCGGACGGTCGACGTCGAGGAGGGGCGCCTCCGCGACGAGTTGTCGGCTCGCTGCGACGAGCTGACGGCGCAGTGCGCCGACCTTTCGGCCCGCTGCGAAGCGCTCGAGCAGCGGCTCACCTTCGCGCCCGACGGCGCTTCGCTCGCGACGCTCTTCGCGGCCCGGACGCAGCGGGCTTCACGGGTTCGGACCGACCTCGCCGCCTTGACCCTCGTCTACGGCGCGAACGGAAACGGAATCGAGCAGCGGCGCGGTCAATCGGCGAGCGTCGGCGAGGCGCTGCCGTATTTGATGGCGATCCGCGCGCTCGGACGCGCAGCGCAGAACGGCGACGCGGCAGAAGTTCCGGCCGACGTTCAGGAGCCGGCCGCCGACGACGAACGGTGAGCCGCGATTGCCACGCGGCTCCCGCCGATCACTTGTCAGCGATGTCCTCGCTGCCGTAGGGCAGCCGCGACTGGACGTCGTCGAGGTCGAGATCGAGCTCCTTCTCAGCCTCCGGCGCAGGCTTGCGCCCCATCGGCAGCGTCGCGTCGAAGCGGCGCGGCGGCGCGCTCTTCGGCGCCTCTTCCTTCGGGCTCTTGTCGTCCTTCGGATTCATCGACCTCTCCCTGCGTTCGAACTCGGGCTCAGCGCTCCTGGCCCACGAAGCCTTCCTTCAACCGCTCGGGCAGCTTGATCTCCTCGACCTCGAGGTCGAGGTCGGCCGCCACCGGCGGAGCCGGGTTGCTCCATTGCGCCGCTGCGCCTGCCGGCGCGGCCGGCGAGGCGCCGCTCGCCGCCTTCGCGTCCCCGGTCGGATCGTTCGGTGCTTTCCCGTTCATCGGCGTCCCTCTCAGCCGGGCGACGGCTTGCAGTAGAGGTGGATCGTCTCGGCGGCGCGCGCCCGCTGGTCGGCGGCGGCGGAGATCGCGAGGTCCTCCGCCGACGCGTGGCGCTTCGCCGCGGAGGCTGGCGCGGCCACGCGCCGCGCGGCGCGCGCCGACCCGGAAGCGGTGAGGAGGCCGCGTGTGAAGAGGTCGCGCAGGAAGCGCTCGACTTTCGGACGCTGCGCCTCGGAGAAGTCGGCGAGGATCGCCGCGACCGTGCGCGAGCCGTCGGTCGCGCGCATTAGCCGCGCCGCGTCCTTGCCGACCTGCAGCAGGTCGCACGAGCGCGCGCGGTAGACCGCGTGGCAGAGCGAGGGCGGCGCCTCGGGCACGCGCGGCGCCATCTCCTCGAAGAGCTTCTCCTTGAAGTTGCCCGACTGGTACCGCGGCTTCAGGACGGCGCACTCCGCGTCGTTCAGCGTCTCCGAGATGGTGCGCAGGTCGTAGGGCAGGTCGATCACCGCGTTGCCGTCGGGCAGGCGCGGCCGCGCCTCCAGGAAGTCGTCGGGCGGCGCCTCGCCGACCGCGACCGCCTGCTTGTCGCGCAGGAAGTCGAGGTTCCCGAAGCGGCAGAGGTAGAGGAAGTAGTGGCTCTTCAGCTCGAAGAGCAGCAGGTTGTCGCCGCGGAACAGCGGGAACTCCTCGCGCAGCGTCTTCATGAACTCGAAGAAGAGGTCGCGCGCCTCCTTGCGGTCCATTCCGCTGCCCGGGATCCAGTCGTAGTAGACCTGCAGGTCCTTGCGCGGGTCGAGCAGCAGCTGCTTCACGTCGTAGTGGTCGGGGTGCTCGAAGACTTTCGACAGGTGGTCGACGTAGAAGATGCGCAGGCTCACCTCGTCGACCACGTCCTTGTGCTCGCGCAGCCACTGGAGGGTGAGGCGCGCCTCGTCGACGGTCTCGGTCGGGAAGCCGATCATCGTGTAGAGCGTGTTCGAGATGCCGGCCTTGGCGAGGCGGCGCAGGATGCCGTCGGCCTCGTCGATGCTCGTCCCCTTCTCCATCAGGTCGAGCAGGCGCTGCGACGCGCTCTCGAAGCCGAAGGCGATGCGGCGGCAGCCCGACGCTTGGAGGTCGCGGCAGAGCTCGTCGGTGAAGAGGTTCCGCTCGAGGCGCGCGTCGGTCCACCACTTGACCGAGATGCCGCGCGCCTTCAGGGCCGCGGGCAGCTGCTTGAAGAGCGGCGGCGGCATGTCCTCGACCACGAAGTAGATGACGTCGGACTTCCAGCGCTTCGTCACCGCCTCGATGTCGTCCATCACCTGCTCGAGCGTGCGCTGGCGGAAGCCCGGGCCGATCACCTTGTAGAGCGTGCAGAAGGCGCATTTCTCCCAGTAGCAGCCGCGCGTGATCGCGAGCGGGAGCGCGAGCTGCGGCGAGAGGTAGCGGTCCATCGGCATGCCGTCGAACTCGGGCGTCGGCAGCGTCTCGATCGAGAGCGGGCTGGCCGGCGGGTTCACGACGACGCGCTCGCCGTCCTTCCAGATGCAGTTGCCGATCCCGTCGGCCGGCTTCTCCTTCCCCGCCGCGACGTTCTTCGCGAGCTCGTGCAGAGGGCCCTCGCCCTCGAGCACGATGACGGAGTCGACGACGGAGAAGACCTTGCCGCTGCGCGACATCTTCTCGCCGATGTAGGCGAGCAGCCCGCCGCCGACCGTGATGTGGATCGAGGGTCGCGCCTGCTTGACCATGCGCGCGAGCGCGAGCCCCGGGATCACCTGGCTCGTGTAGGTGAGCGAGATGCCGAGCAGGTCGGGCGCGAGCGCGAGGATCTCGGGCAGCGCCTTCTCCCGGAAGTACTCGCAGAAGAAGTTCGCCTCCTCGTCGAAGACGGCGGCGAGCACCTCGGCCTCGCGCTCGATCGAGTGCTTCAACGTGTAGTTGTGCGGCGTGAGCGAGGAGGGGTAGTGCTCCGCCGAGATCAGGCGGAAGGCGCGGTCGAGCAGCTTCACGGCGGCGAGGTAGCCGTCGTAGTCGTAGAAGAGCTCCTCCTCCCGCAGGGTCCGCAGCGCGAGCTCGATCCCCTCTACCACGCCGTCCGCCGACGCCGCCGCCTCGGCGAGCACCCGGAAGCGGTCCATCTGGGGAAGCGGGAGCGGCTTCTCCCGCGGCAGCGCCGCGAAGGCCTCCCGCACACGGTCGCGGCTCCGGGCGAGGCGCTCCTTCCTCAGGAAGTACTCGTGCGCCTCGAGGTTCAGGTCGCGCTGGTGGGTATCGGGGAAGCCGTTCGCCCGGAGGTAGGCGGTGAGGGCCGGCAGGCAGAGGAACGGCTGGGTCGGGTGCGCTTGCGGCGGATAGACGAGAAGCGTCCTCATCCCGGCGGCTCCATCGGGTCGGAGAGCCGATTGTACGCCGGTCCGAAGGGCGCGCGTCACGGTCGGCCGGAGCGACCATGAGCACGTCCCGCTTCGTCCACGTCGTCGAGGATGCGGTGCCGGACCGCCGCGCGCTGATCGCGCAGAGCCCCTCGATGCAGCAGCTCCTGCTGCGCCTGCCGCGTCTCGCGGAGGCGGGCGGCGCCGTGCTGCGGCGCGGAGAGCGCGGCACCGGCAAGGAGAGGATCGCGCGCGCGCTCCACCGGCTCGGCCCCGGGGCCGGCGGACCCTTCGTGGTGGTCGCCGCGGCGCCCCCCGCGGCAGGGCGGGCACCGGCCCCGCCGCCGCCGATCCTCTCGGCGCGCGCGCTCGCCCTCTTGGTCGACCACCCCTGGCCCGGCAACGTGCGCGAGCTCGAGAGCCTCGCGCGCCTCCTCGCCGTCGCCGTCGAGCGCCGCCACATCCTCGCCGTCTACGAGCACACGGGCCGCAACAAGCGGCGCGCCGCCGACCTGCTCGGCATCTCGCTGCGCACGCTCTACGACAAGCTGACCGAGTACCGCATGCACGGCGCGACGGCGCCGGCGGCTCCGGCGGTTTCCACGAACGGCGCGGGCGCGCTCAGCCGCTAGCGACCGCGCGCAGCCACTCGACGATCGCCTTGCGGTGGTCGTCGCTCATGTCGAGGTCCTGCGCCGACGGCATGTCGATGTCGGGCTTGATCTTCTTGGGGTCGAGCAGGAAGCGCTCGAGCCAGTCGGAGTCGTGCTTTCCTGCCGCCTTCTCGAAGGGCGGCGCGTCGCCGCCGTTGCCGGTCGTGTTGCCCTCGCCGCGGAGCGTGTGGCATCCGAGGCAGTCGTAGGCGTGGATCAGCGTCTCGCCGAACGTGACCGTCGCCGTCCGGCCATCATTGGAAAGCGCGGCCCCGCCGTTTTTTTCGTCGGGCGCGGTGATCGGCGGCTCGATCGGCGGGCTCGGCGGCGGCACATAACTTCCGTCGCCGACGTGCAGCCGCGGCGGCGGCGGCAGATGCGAACCCGGGTCGCGCGCGCCGGCGATCGTGAGCGCGCCGAAGCCGACGATCAGCAGCACCCCCGCCGCGATCGCCACCGGCCGCCGCGCCGCCCTTCGCTCCGGGTTGCGGTCGAGCCACGGCAGGAGGGCCACGAGCGCGGCGATCAGGCCGGGCAGGAGCACCGTTCCGATGAGCATGGTGCGCCCCTCGAAGATCTTGAGCAGCTGGAAGAGGCCGAGGAAGTACCACTCGGGGCGCGGCTCGTAGCCCTCCGCTTCGCGGCTCGCCGGCGCCTCGAGCGGCGGACCGAGCTTCCACGCCAGCGCGACGACGACCGCGAGCGCGAGCGCCGCGACCAGCAGCTCCTTCACGACGTGGCCGGGGAAGAACGGCTCGCTCTTCACCTCCGGCTCGCCGACGCGCGCGCCGGGCGGCGTGATGCCGAGCAGGTGCACGAGCAGCAGGTGGAGCCCCGCGAGCGGCAGCAGCGTCGCCGGCAGGAAGAGGACGTGCAGCGCGTACATGCGCGCCAGCGTCGGCGCGCCGATCTCCGGCCCGCCGCGCAGCAGGTCGGCGAGCGGCCGGCCCACGAGCGGCACCGATGAGACGATGTTGACGCCGACGTCGGTCGCCCAGAACGCCTTCATGTCCCACGGCAGCAGGTAGCCGGTGAAGCCGAAGCCGAGGAGCACGCCGAAGATCGCGACGCCGACCAGCCAGAGGAGCTGGCGCGGCCGCTTGTAGGCCCCGGTGAAGTAGACGCGCGCCAGGTGGAGGAAGGCGAGCACCATGACGGCCGACGCGCCCCAATGGTGCAGCCCGCGCAGCAGCCGCCCGCCCGCGTAGTCCTCGTCGATCGACCGGATCGCGTCGTAGGCGTGGTCGGGCGACGGGACGTAGGCGAGCGCGAGGAACATCCCCGTCACCCCCTGCGCGACCAGCACGACCAGCAGCGCCGTCCCGAGCGCGCGCAGGAAGCCGCAGCCGGCGGGCACCTTCTTGTCGAAGACCCACGCGTCCAGCACCTTGCGCAGGGGACCGCGTATCGTCGGGGTCGGCGCGCTCACGCCTTCTCCACCTCGACCAGGTCGCCGGCGACGCGGCTCGGGAGGACTTCGAGCCCCCGCGGCGGCGGCCCGCCCGCCACCTGCCCGGCCCCGTCGAAGACGCCGCCGTGGCAGGGGCACTTGAAGGTGCCGCTCTTGGGCTTCCAGGTGACCTGGCAGCCGAGATGGGTGCAGCGCCGCGAGAGGACGACCGGCGCGCCGCGCGCGTCCCGCGTCACGTAGACCTGGCGCGTCACCTTCTCGAGATACCACCCCTCGAGCCGGACGAAGGAGAAGGACCGGGCGAGCGGCTCGCCCTCCTTCAGCTCGCCGACCTTGCAGAGCGCCGCCCAGTCCTTGGCGGTCCGCACCGGCCAGCGCGAGGTGGCGCGCGCGAAGACGCCGCCGAGGCCGGCGAGGCCGGCGGCGATCGAACCGCCGAGCGCGGCGACCGCCGCCGTGAGCAAGCTGCGTCGGTGCATGGCGCGCCCTTATAGTCCCTGGTCCGCCGGTGGTTCCCGGGTCTGGCACCGGTCGTCGCGAAGCTTTAGTTTCGTACGACTTTTCGTGGCACAGGAGCGCGTGCAACCCGACCGGCCCCCGCCGGCGAAGCGAGCGAAACCCCCTCCATGAACCCTCCGGAAACCCTGACGCGTCCCCAGGCCCAGAAGGAAACGCGCGTGACCGTGAACGACCTCTCGATCGAGGTCGCGACGGTCAACGGCACGGGCAGCCAGTCGGCGAACAACATCTTCGCCAAGTCGCTGTTCCGCATGGGCATCCCGATCAGCGCGAAGAACCTCTTCCCCTCCAACATCCAGGGGCTGCCGACCTGGTTCACGATCCGCGTGAACAAGAACGGCTACACGGCGCGCAAGAAGGAGCTCGACTGGCTGGTCGGGATGAACCTCGCGACGTGGGAGAAGGACGTCGCGAACTTGCGCTCCGGCGCGGTGGTGATGTGGAACTCGAACGAGCTGCCGGAGGCGCCCGTGAAGGCGCGCGGCGACCTCATCGCCTACCCGATCCCGATGGCCGAGCTGCTCAAGCCGGTCCAGGCCGACGCCAAGCTCAAGAAGATGCTGATCAACATGGTCTACGTGGGCGCGTGCGCCCAGCTCCTCGGCATCGAGGAGGCGACCGTGCTGCAGGCCATCAAGGACAACTTCAAGAGCAAGCAGAAGGCGGTCGACGTCAACGTCCAGTGCTTCCACGCCGGGATGAACTACGCCAAGGAGAAGCTCGAGAAGCGGGACCCCTGGCGCGTCGAGCGCATGGACGCGAACGGGAGCAAGGTCCTGATCGAGGGCAACACGATCGCGGCGCTCGGCGCGCTGATGGGCGGCGCGACCGTCGTCGGCTGGTACCCGATCACGCCGAGCTCCTCGCTCGCCGAGGCGCTGATCGCCTTCGCGAAGAAGTACCGCGTGAACGCCGACGGGACGGTGCGCTTCGTCGACGTGCAGTGCGAGGACGAGCTCGCGTCGATCGGCATGGTGCTCGGCGCCGGCTGGGCGGGCGCGCGCGCCATGACGACGACCGCCGGCCCCGGCATCAGCCTCATGTCGGAGTTCATCGGCTTCGGGTACTACGCCGAGATCCCCGCCGTGATCTTCGACGTGCAGCGCGTCGGGCCGTCGACCGGCCTGCCGACGCGCACCGCGCAGGGCGACGTGCGCATGGCCGCGTGGTGCTCGCACGGCGACACGCAGCACCTCGTGCTCCACCCCGGCGGGCCGGAGGAGTGCTTCGACTTCGCGCGCATCAGCTTCGACCTCGCCGAGCAGTTCCAGACGCCGGTCTTCGTGATGCTCGACCTCGACCTCGGGATGAACTTCTGGATGGCCGAGCCGCCGGCCTACCCGACGGACGCGTTCAAGCGGGGCAAGGTGCTGACGCCCGAGAAGCTCGACCAGATCAAGGGGGCCGGCAAGAAGTGGGGCCGCTACCTCGACGCCGACGGCGACGGCGTGCCGTGGAGAGCGCTGCCCGGCAACCCCCACCCCGACGCCGCCTACTTCACGCGCGGCTCGGGCCACGACGAGTACGCCCGCTACACCGAGGACCCCGAGGCGTACCGCCTCAACATGGACCGCCTGAAGAAGAAGACCGAGACGGCGCGCCAGTCGCTGCCGCGCCCGGTCCTCGAGACGGTCCCCGGCGCCCGGATCGGGATCATCGCCTACGGCTCGACCAACAACGCGATGCGCGAGGCGCGCGACCAGCTGATCGAGCACGGCATCAAGACCGACTACCTGCGGCTGCGCGCGACGCCGCTGCCGATGGCGGAGCTCGAGGCGTTCCTCAAGTCGCACGACCGCGTCTACGTGGTCGAGCAGAACCGCGACGGGCAGATGGAGACGCTGATCCGCGCCGAGGTGAGGACGCCGGGGCTGACGGAGAAGCTGCGAGGCGTCCGCTACTACACCGGATACCCGATCGACGCGCGCTCGATCAGCGACGGCATCAGGAACCAGGAGCGCGGCGCGTAGACGGCCGGAGGCCGGCGCGGAGCAGGACGACGCCCCACGAAGGAATCGGGACGACCGAGACGACCATGAGCACGACGACGACCGAGAAGACCAACCGCCAAGGCTTCAAGTGGAGCGACTACCAGGGCCTCCCCTCGACGCTCTGCAAGGGTTGCGGCCACGACAACATCACGCGCAACATCATCCAGGCCTACTTCGAGCTCGGCGTCGTGCCGAGCAACGTCGTCAAGACGTCGGGCATCGGCTGCAGCAGCAAGACGCCGGCCTACTTCGTGCACCGCGGCTACGGCGTGAACGCCGTGCACGGCCGCATGCCGTCGATCACTCTCGGCGCGAAGCTCGCCAACTCCAAGCTCGAGGTGATCGGCGTCTCGGGCGACGGCGACTCCGCCTCGATCGGCATGGGCCAGTTCTGTCACGCGATCCGCCGCAATCTCGACATGGTCTACGTGGTCGAGAACAACGGCGTGTACGGCCTCACCAAGGGGCAGTTCTCCGCGACCGCCGAGCGCGGCGCGAAGAGCAAGACGGGCGAGGAGAACGCGCTCTCCGACATCGACCTGTGCGCGCTCGCCATCACGCTCGGCGGGACGTTCGTCGCCCGCGGCTTCAGCAACGACCCCAAGCAGATGCTCGCGCTCGTCAAGGCGAGCGTCGCTCACAAGGGCACGTCGATGCTCGACGTCATCTCGCCGTGCGTCACCTTCAACAACCACGAAGCGTCGACCAAGTCGATCCATTACGTGATGGAGCACGACATCCACCTGAACGATCTCGGCTTCGTCGCGTCGTGGGAGCAGCCGGTCACCGACATCAAGCCGGGCGAGGCGATCGACATCCCGCTCCCCGACGGCAGCCACATCGTCGTGCGCGCGGTCGGCAAGGCGTTCGACCCGCACGACAAGTTCGCGGCGCTCCAGGTCCTCGAGGAGTCGCGCCGCAAGGGCGAGATCCTGACCGGGCTGATCTACATCGCGGAGAAGGAGCCCGACTTCAACACCGCGACGAAGGTCCCGACCGACCGGCCGCTCACCACGATGAACGAGGCCGACTGCCGCATGCCGCGCGAGGCGTTCGAGAAGACCTTCGCGAGCTTCCGCTGACCCAGGCCGCGCGAGGGGGCGTCCTCGGATCCGGGCTTCGTTCCGAGCCGTCCGGGCAGAAAGACGAGGAGCGGACGTCGAGGACGGAGGTGTAGAGGCCGCGGGTCGAAGACCTTGTCCCGAGAAGGGGACCACTACGCCGCCCAATCCCAATCGAACGGGGGCGGCTGCGTTCGGCTGTGCACGGCCAATGGGACCGTTCAAGCAATCGAATCAGTGGTTCGTCGGCCGTGCGAGCCCCATTCGGGACAAGGTCTTCGCCCCGCGGCCTCTTCGCACCGTTCTCGAGCGACGTCCGACATCGTTGCTGCGCCGCGGGCGTGGAACGGTGCACGGCTCGCCGGTCACTCCTCTTCGTTGGACCCGCCCCTGAATCGAGCAAGCGTCACATCTTCGGCTTGGCCCGACTTCCACAAGCTCGGACCGTCTTCGCAGTCCGACGACGGACGCCGGATCGTTTCGTCGACTTCCGATGAGCTCGCAAGCGTTCCGGTGAGATCGCAGGCGTTCCGAAGCCTCGATGACCGATGACGACGTTTCGAAGCTCTCACGGCGGTTTCTTGCGTCGAGTCGCGTCGCAGCGAGATGACGCTGCCTGTCAAAGCGGACTCGAGAGCCCTTACGAATTCCACTCGACCGCGATGCAATGCCGCCCGGCGTACCGCCCCGATCCTGCCGGCGCGGTTCCACGTCCACAGCGCAGCAATGACGTCGGACGTCGTCCGAGGACCGTTCGAAGAAGGACGCGGGGAGAAGGCTTCGTGGCGAGAGGGGCTTCAAGCGGCCGTCTTCTCGCGTTCAGATGAAATCGACGGTCCCATAGGCCGCGCAGACCGCCGGAGCCGCCTCTCGTCAGTTGGTTTTGGCGGCGGAGGGCACCCCGATCCGCCACGAAGCCTTGCTCCCCGCGGCCTTCTTCACCCGCGTCCTCGACGTCCGCTCCTCTTCCTCCGCTCCTCGACGTCGCCCCGCCCGCGCGATCTCCCGATCCGCCCCCGTCAGCGCCTCCAGAGCTCCTCGGGCTCGCCGCACTGCTTCGCCGCGAAGCGCGCCAGCACGAACAGGAAGTCGCTCAGCCGGTTCAGGTAGGCGAGCGTCGCCGCGTCGACCGGCTCGCGCTGCGCGAGCGCGACCGCGACGCGCTCGGCCCGCCTGCAGATGGTCCGCGCCAGATGGATCTGCGACCCGAGCATCCCGCCGCCCGGCAGGATGAACTCGGTCAGCGGTCCGAGCGTCTCGTTCATCGAATCGATGCGCTGCTCGAGCCGCGTCGCCTCGGCCGCCCCCACCACCTTCATCTGCGCCGGACGCTTGGCCAGGACGCTCGCCAGATCGCTCCCGACCAGGAAGAGTTCGTTCTGGACGTCGCGCAGCCACTCGTCGATCACGTCGCGCCCCGGCGCCGACGATGGAGATTGGGGCGGCCGCGCCCGGTTCATCGCGCGCGCGACCCCGAGCGCCGAGTTGAGCTCGTCGACGTCGCCGTAGGCGGCGATGCGCAGGTCGGCCTTGCTCACGCGCTCGCCCGTGACGAGTCCGGTCTCGCCCGCGTCGCCCGTGCGCGTGTAGATCCGGGTCAGTCGGAACCGTTCGGCGGCCATGGTCGGGATCCTGCGCGCGGCCCTTGCCTATGATCCCCGCTCCCGCCGCCGCGGCGGGACGGGAGCCGTCCATGGTACGCACGCTGCGCGATCTCTCGCTGCGCCTCGCGCCGCTCCTGCTCCTGCTCGCCGCGCACCAGGCGGCGCCGCCGGCTGCTCCGGCGCGCGAGAACGCCGAGCGCCGCGCCTACGACTTCTCCGCCGAGTCGCAGCTCGGCGATTTCGAGCCGCGCTCCGGCTCGTGGCTCGTCGCGTCGGGCACGCTCTGGTGCACCAGCAAGGGGACGCACGAGGAGCTGCGCTGGAGGCGGCCGCTCTCCGCGCGCGGGTCGCTGAAGGTCACGCTCACGGGCGCCGGCTGCTTCGCGCTCGAGCTCGGCGGGGGCGAGCGGGTCGTCGCGCTGCGGGTCGACCGCTCGAGCCGGCGCTGGCACGTCGAGGCGGACGGCCGCCCCGTGCTGGAGCGCGCCTTCGAGCCGCCGACCTCCGGACCGCTGGTCATCGCGCTGCGCTGGTCGCCGAGCGCGCTCGATGTCCGCGTCGGCGACGACGAGGAGGTGCGCGCCGCGCTGCCGCCCGAGGCGAGCGCGCCGTTCACGACGCTCTCGCTCGTCTCGGTGCGCTCGCAGCCGCGCCTCGACGACCTCACGATCGAGCGGATCGCGACGGGGAGCGACGCGACCGCCGCGCCCGGCGCGGTCGCGAGCGAGGACCAGCAGATCGCGCTCGAGCAGGCGGCGCGCCGGCTCGAGGCGGGCGACGCGGCCGGCGCGCTCGAGCGCATCGCCGACCAGCTCCCGCCGCCGCGCGACGGCGCCGCCACGCCGCTGCCGCCGCAGCTCGCGCACCTCCTGCAGCGCATCGGCGCGCGCGACGAGAAGCTCCGTGAGAAGGAGCCGCTCAAGTCGCGCTACGCCGCCCGCGTGGTGAAAGCGCAGGACGGCAGCGCGTCGCTCGTGCTGCCGCTCGACGCGAACGTCCAGGTCGAGGCGGTCGAGATCCACCGCACCGATGGCCGCGTGCTCGCGCTCGAGTCGAAGGCGCCGGCCTGGAAGCTCGAGGTCGTGCGCTACGACAGCAAGCTCCAGTACTGGTTCGGCCGCGACCCGCGCCTCGTCTACTGCTCGGGCGGCGGCGGTCCGACGCTCGCGCGCGCCCGCGCCGACGAGCAGAAGGAGTTCACGCCGAAGAGCGAGTGGAAGCGCGACGTCGCCAAGGCGGGCCGGCCGCTCGACGGCGAGTCGGCCTGGGCCTACGAGCTGCTCCGACCCGACGCCGCGCGTGAAGGGGGCAAGAGCGAGCTGCACGAGACCTTCGCGCTCCACCGCGGCGACACGTGGCGCGTCACCGTCGAGGGCGACTCCAACGCGCTCGAGCAGGCCGCCGAACACCTCGCCTTCCTCCTCGCGACGTTCCGCTTCGGCGGGAAGCAGGGCGGCGGATGACGGCGCGGCGACGCGCGGCGCGGGGCGGCGGGCTCGCGCTGCCGGTCGCACTGGCCGTCGTGCTCGGCGGCTGCGCCGACGCCTCGCCGATACGTGAACGAGACGACGACGAGACGAGCTCTCCGCGCCACGGAACCGCGCTCGCCGCGCGCACGACGCGCTCCGAGCCGGGCGCGCCGGCACGCGCGCCGGCGCGGACGGCGACCCGAACCGTCCCGCGCGACGGCGCGCTCCTCTCGCCGTGGGGCGATGCGATCGACGCGGCGCCGCTCCTCTTCGACGAACGCACGCCGGAGGGGCGCGCGCTCGCGTGGTTCGTCGTCGGCGACGGCCCCGACACGCTCCTGATCCTCGGCGGGATCCACGGCGACGAGGCGAGCTCGGCGCGCCTGGCGTGGCGCTTCCTCGCATGGGCGGCCGGCCGCCCCGCGCTCCTCGGCGCGCGGCGCGTCGTCGTCGCGCCGGCGGTGAACCCCGACGGACTCGCGGCCGCGACGCGCCTGAACGCGCGCGGCGTCGACCTGAACCGCAACTTCCCAGCGGCCAACTGGCGCGCGGCCGACGCGCGGAACCGCGGGCCCGGACCGCAGCCGGCGTCGGAGCCCGAGACGCGCTTCGTGCTCGCGCTCCTCGAGCGCTACCGGCCGGCGCGCGTCGTCTCGATCCACGCCGCCGCGGCGTGCGTCAACTACGACGGCCCGGCCGCCGCGCTCGCCCACTTCATGGGGCGCGCGTGCGGGCTCCCGCCGAAGGCGTCGATCGGCTACGCGACGCCGGGCTCGCTCGGGAGCTGGCTCGGCGTCGATCGCGCCGTCCCGACCGTCACGCTCGAGCTGACGACGCGGTCGGCGCAGATGCCGCCGCGACCGTGCGACCTGCAGGCGCTCTCGGCCGCGCTCTTCCATCCCGGCCTGCCGCCGACCGACGCCGACGACTTCGGAGCACCGCCGCGTGCGGAGCCAGCCGGCGCTCCGGAGGTCGTCGCGCGATGACGCGGCGCGAGCGGAGCCGCGCGTGAGCTCGATCGAGCTGCGCCTGCATCGGCCCGGCGACGACGACGGGATCCTCGCCCTCAAGTGCGCCGTCTTCCCCGGCCTGATCGCCGCCAACGAGCGCCGGCGCTGGGAGTGGGAGTTCGACCTGAATCCCGCGCCGCCGCCGCCGTTCCCGCGCGCGTTCGTGCTCGAGCGCGCCGGCGCGATCGTCGGCGCCTTCGTCTTCCTCCCCTACCGCGTGCAGCTCGGAGACGACGTGGTGGTCGGCGCGTCGGGCATCGATCTCTGCATCGCGCCCGACGCGCGCGGCGGCGGCCGCGTCCACGAGATGGTGCGCCGCTGGCTCGAGCCGGGCTTCTCCGCCTTTCCATTTGCTGTTGCATTGAATGACGCGTCGCGCCACCTCTTCACCAAGCACGGCGCCGTGCTCCTCGGCGGGCTCGGCGAGAGCATCGCGTGGGGGCGCTTCCTGGCGCAGCCGTTCGAGCCTACGGCGCGCGAGCTCCTCGACGTCGAGACGATCTCCGATCTGCCGGTCGACACCGACGTCCTGTGGGAGAAGGTGCGGCGCGACCACCGGCTGCTGCTCGTCAAGGACGCCGCCTACCTGCGCTGGCGCTGGCGCGACTTCCCGTTCGGCGGCGTGACGATGCTGCGCGCGGCCGGCCCGCGCGGCGAGACGCGCGGCCTCGCGATGGTGCAGGACGATCCCAAGGCGCAGGACGCCTACGTCGCCGAGCTGCTGCACGCGGCGGGCGACGACGCGGCGCAGCGCAGCCTCCTGCGGCGCGCGGTGGAGGTCGCGCGTGCAGTCGAGCGGCGCGTGCTCTGGGCGTCGACGCGCGACGCGCGCCAGCTCCCCGTGCTTCGCGACGAGGGGTTCGCGCTCGTGCCGGCGCCCGTCCCGACGTTCTGCGCGCGCATCCACGCCCCGCCGCGCGGCGGCGCGGTCGCCGTCACCGAGTGGGCGACCGCGATCGGGGATGGCGACCAGCTCTTCGCCTGCAACGAACCGCGTGGCGCGGCGGCAGGAGAGCGCTGACGTGGACGGCGCCCGCGACGCCGCCGCGCGCGCGACCGCGGCGCTGATCCGCGAGGAGCAGCGCCGCCTCGAGACCTTCCTCGCGCGGCGCATCGTTCCGTTCCCGCCGGCGACCCGCGTCGCGATGGTCGCGCCCCATCCCGACGACAACCTCTTCGGGCCGGGCGGGACGGCGCTCAAGTACGTCGCGGCCGGGATCCCGGTGCACTGGTGCTGCGTGACCGACGGGCGGGCGTGCGTCGCCGCGCGCAGCGAGCGCGCGCGCATGGCCGGGCGGCGCGCCGCCGAGGAGCGGGCGGTCGCGCGCTTCCTCGGCGTCGGCGAGCCGGAGCTCTACGCGATCCCGGAGGACGAGCTCGCGCGGCCGCAGCGTCAGGACGAGGCGGTCGCGCGCCTCGCGGCCACGCTCGCGCGCGAGCGGCCCGACGCGCTCTTCGTCCCCTGGTTCCTCGACCTCCACCCGCTCCACCGCCTCGTCTGCCACCTCGCGGCGCGCGCGCTCGAACGCACGGACTCGGACCTCCTGGTCTGCTCGTGGGCGCTCGGCGCGTTCCCGCCGCCGACCTTCGTCGTCGACGTCGCAGCCGAGCTGCCGCGCAAGCGCGAGGCGGCGCGCCTCTACGAATCGCAGCAGGCGCTGCGCGACTACGTCGCCGACGTGACCTTCGCCGCCTCGTTCCACGCGCGCGCCTACGGGCCGCCGGAGGCGTCGGCGTGCGAGATCTTCTTCGCGCAGCCGCGCGCCGCGTTCGTCGCGGACGTCGTGGCGCGCGCGCTCGAATCCCCCGAGGCGCTCGCCGCCGGAGCGCAGCCGCTGCTCCCCGAGGACCCGGCGCGCTGAGAGCCTGTTCCAGCAGGCCGGACGCGCCGCGGCTGGAAACTGGAGCGGACGTCGAGAACGGGGGTGAAGAGGGCGCGGGGAGGGAGGCGTCGTGGTTGAACGCGCGACGGGCGGGGGCGGGTCGAGAGGGCGGAGGGGAAAAAG
>DAINBU010000111.1:0-16232 GCA_036732755.1 Planctomycetota bacterium | reverse complement strand
CACCGCGATCCTCTCCGTCTGGTTCATCCTCTCGCTGGTCGGCATCGCCGTCTTCGGCCGGCTCAACGGCGACAATCGCTTGAACGGCGTCCCGCCGAATTGGCGGACGATTTGCCGCCGGGTCGTCCGCGATCTGGTGCGCATCGACCCGCAGCTCGAGGTGATCGGCTGGCGCCGCGACGCGCGCGGCCGCGCCGAGTTCGTCGTCGACCGCGACGGCGACGAGATCCCGCTCCCGCTGACGCAGCTGCGCGGGGCGAGCGACGAGTCGAGCTGGCGCTTCGAGCAGCGGCTGCGCGCGCTGCTGCGGCCGCTGCACCCGCGGACGCCCTGAGCGCCGAGCGCGCCGCTCCGCGCGCGAGCGCTCCATCGATGGACTCCGATCCGATCTGGGCGCGCCTGCTCCCCGAGTGCGTGGCGGTCGAGGAGGGGCCGATCGCCGATCGCCTCGCCGCGCTCCTGCCGGAGGAGCTCGCCGACGTCAGCGCGGCCGTCGAGAAGCGCCGCTTCGAGTACGCGAGCGGCCGCGCCTGCGCGCACCGGGCGCTCGCGCGGCTCGGCTTCGCGCACGCGCCGCTGAAGGCCGGCCCCGATCGCGCGCCGCTCTGGCCGGACGGCGCGATCGGCAGCATCTCCCACATGGCCGGCTGGTGCGCCGCGGCGGTCGCGCGCGCGCACGAGGTCACCGCGCTCGGCATCGACCTCGAGCCCGACCTGCCCCTCGAGCCGTCGCTCTGGCGCCTCGTCGCCACCGACCGCGAGCAGGCGCAGCTCGAACGGAGCCCGGCGTCGTCGCGCGGCGCGCGGGCGCGCCTCCTCTTCTGCGCCAAGGAGGCGTTCTACAAGTGCCAGTATCCGGCGACGCGCCAGCTCCTCGACTTCCGCGAGGTCGAGTGCGAGCTCTCCGACGACGCGTTCCGCGTGACGCTCCTGCGCGCCGCCGGTCCGTTCGCCGAGGGGGTGACTTTCCGCGGCCGCCACGGCGTCGCGAGCGGGCGGCGGATCGCCGCGATGGCGTGGCCGGCGAAGAGCGGGTCGCCGCCCGCGTGAGGTAGCGCGCTCAGCGCGGGCGGGCCGGCGCGAGCGGCTCGATCCAGCGCGTCGCCGGCCGCGTCTCCCAGTCCTGCCGCCACCGCCGGTGCGCCTCGTCGTCGGGCGCGTGCTCGTCGGGGCCGTACGGGTAGCCGCTCATGCCGTGGAACGGGAGCGGCTCGACGTAGAGCGCCTCGACCGTGTTGGGGTCGCGGTCCTTGGCCCAGCCGTCGAGGTAGACCAGCCAGTCGCGCGACCAGCCGTCGGGCAGCGCGGGCAGCCCCGCCGCGTCGAACGCGAGGCTCAACGCGTCGCCCGACCCCATCACGACGAGGCGGTCGTCGACCGTGAGGACCAGCTCGCGCACGTCGCCGTAGCGCGTGTAGAGGCCGGGGTGCTGGTTCCAGCGCGGCTCCTTGCTGAGCCGATCCCAGTCGAACCACGCGAGCCCCTGCGCGCCCGGCAGTTCGACCGGCTCGCTGAAGCCTCTGCGGGAGAGCTCCGCGCGCGCGACGTCGACGCGCGTCACCTTCGTCGGCGCGTCGTGCGCGTCGGTCGCGAGCCGGATCGAATCCCAGTAGAGGCGCAGCGTGGTCGCGATGCGCAGCCGCGGATCGGCGCGGTCGAGCACGTCGGTGACGTCGACCACCATCGTCTTCACCTTGCCGGCCGGGAAACCGACCGGCGGCCCCGACGGCCGCCAGCCGCCTTTTCCGTCGGGCACCTCGAGGATCGGTGGGACGAACTCGATCCCGGGCGTCGCGCTGCTCGCGACGTTCACGCTCGCGTCGGTCCAGTAGAACCAGCCGGTCATCAGCAGCCGCAGCGACCCGCTCTTCGGCAACGCCGCGGGATCGAAGTCGACCTCGAGGAAGTGCGGCGGCGCGAGCCCGAGGAACTGTCCCGTCGACGCCCCGCCGCCCGCCTCGGCGCCGCGATACGGCGTGAACGGCGCGGCGAACTCCATGTCGTCGTGAGCGATCTGCGCGGTCCATTCCCTTCCGTCGCTCCCGAGCGCGCGGCGCGGCGCGAGCGGCGCGACCACCGCGTGGAGGCGCGGCGCGGGGAACGGCGGGAAGGTGAACTTCTCGTCGGGGAAGACCTCGGCAGCCGCGGGATGGTCGACCGCCTCGAGATGGACGTGGTCGAGGTAGGTGACCTCGCGCAGCTCCTCCGTGAACTGCAGCTCGAGCCGGCCGGCGCGCGGCACGAGCTGGTCGCCGCGCACCAGCACGTACTCGTCGTGGTCGGGGGGCACCAGCGCGCCCGGCCGCATCGGCAGCCCGAGCGGCGTGACGCCGAGCACATCGGTGACGAATGCGAAGGTCTTCCCGTTCCACGCATAGAGGAAGGGGCACGAGCCGATGAGCCCCTCCTTCTGCTCGAGGATGCGGTCGGCGCCGGCCGGGATCGCCATCTCGCTCTGGATCACCCCGTTCGGCCAGGTGATCCGGACCCAGTCGGCCTGCTTCGCGCCGGCAAGCCCGACCCGCTGCGGCTCGCCCGCCCAGTGGATGCGCTGGTAGCTCGCGCCCGCGCGCACCTCGACGATCGCGCCGACGCCGCGGCGGTTGTCCTTCTTGCCGAGCAGCGAGAGGCGCAGCGACGTCGCCGCCCCGCCGTCCGGCGCCGCGAGGAGCTCGAGCCCCGCCGGCGTCACGCGCGCGAGGTCGCCGGCCGGCCCGCGCCCCGACGGGAAGAGGACGGCCGGCCCCGACGTCGAGCCGTCGGCGAGCGCGTTCGACCCCTGCTGGAACTTCGAGCCGAGCGAGACGACCGCGCCGAGCGCCGGAGTGTCCCAGCGCAGCAGGTCGAGCTCGGTGTCGCCGTTCGCGTCGCACGGCGCGCAGGCGACCCGCACCAGCGGCGGAGCCGGCGGCGGCGCCTTCGTCGCGGCCCACTTCCCCGACGGCGTAGCGAGCAGCAGCGCGCCGCTCGCGTCGCCGAATCCGAGGTCGCACCGCCCGTCGCCGTCGAGGTCGGCGACGACCGGCGCGCGGCGCGGGTCGACGCCCGCCGGCAGCGGCACGTCGCGCCGCGCGAACTTCCCGCCGCGCTGGTTGTCGGCGAGCACGACGCCCGCCGCGCCCCCCATCAGGAGATCGACGTCCTGGTCCGAGTCGACGTCGTCGACGTCGCACCAGTCGAGCGCTGCGATCCCCTCGAGCCCTGCCGCCTGGGTCGCGTCGACGAACGCCCCCTCCTTGGAGGCGCCGTCGTCCCGCCACAGCCGCGCGCCGAACGCGCCGACCAGAATCAGATCGAGGTCGCCCTCGTGGTCGAAGTCGACGACCTGCAGGTCGAGCGGCGGCGACCGCAGCGGCGGCAGCGCGACCTTGGACTTCGCGAGCGCGCCGCCCTCCGCGACCAGCAGCTCGAGACCGTCGGGCCCCACCGCCCAGAAGTCGAGGTCGCCGTCCTGCGCGAAGTCGAACGGGACGACCCGCGCGACCGGCTTCTCCCACAGGCGCTTCGCCGTGAAGCCGCCGTCCGCGCCCTGCACCGCCGCGACGATCCCCGCCGGTCCCGCGCCGACCAGGTCGGTCGCGCCGATCCGCCACGCGACCGGCTGCTTGTCGGCGTTCCGCTCGATGTTCCCGTCGTCGAGCAGGTCGCACGCGAGGAGCTGCGTCGCGCCCGCGAACTCCGGCGCGACGATGCGCCCTCCCGCCCACGCCGGCAGCGGCGGCGGAGCGGCGCGCTCGGGCGGCGTCGGGCGCGGGAAGTCGAGCCGTCCGAAGTTGCCGCGCTCCATCTCCGCCTCGGTCGCCTGGACGATCCCGCGTGACTGGAGCTGGCTGAACTCGAGGGTGAGCTTCGCCGCCTCCTGAGAGCGCCCCTTGCGGACGCTCACCATGCTCTGGCGGTAGACCGCGGTCGTGTACCAGCTCCCCGCGACGTCGGCGCCGAGCGCCATCACCCGCTTCAGCGGCGCCTCCATGTCGCCTTCGCCACGCTCGTAGCGGCACTTGGCGATCATCAGCTGCGTCGGGAGGTCGTCGGTGGCGAGCTCGGCCGCGCGCTCGAACTCCCGCTGCGCCGCGTCGAGGTCGCCGTCGCGGTAGGCGATGCGCGCGCGGAGGTAATGGAGGCGCGCGGAGGAGTCGCCGAGCTTCGCCGCCTGCTCGACCAGCGGCCGCGCCAGGTCGCCGTGGTTCAGTTCGACCTCGACGGCGGCGGCGCGCAGGAGGTCCTCGGCGAGAAGAGGTTTCCGATGGAGCAGCGGCTCGAGCGCCGCGCGCGCCTCGGCCATGCGGTCGCCGTCCGCGAAGAGCGCCGCCGCGATCTCGCGCGTCGTCTGCAGCTCGAACGGCACCGGGCCCGCCGCCGGCTCGACCGGAGCCTCCCCCTTCTCCTTGCAGCCGGCGGCCCCCCACGCGACGACCCACAGGACGACTGGCGCGCGACGCCGAGAGACGCGATGTTTCGACATACGGCGCTTGGTACCAGGGGCCGGCCGAGGGTGTCAAGCGCGGCGGGCGTCGGGCTATTCCTCGTCCTTCGCCGCGCGCATAGATTGTCCGGCCCATTTCATCCTTCCAGGACCCGGTGCGTCCCGCGATGAAACCTCGCCTCATCCTGCTCGCGTGCTCGCTCACCCTGCTCGTCGCCGCCGCGTGGTACCTGCGCGGACGCGACCTCGGCCAGATGAAGGCGGTCCTCGGCACGCTCTCCGCCGAGCTGCCGATCGCCGCGCCGACCGATCCGGTCGCCGGCATGGAGTTCACGGAGAACTCGTCGGAGGAGGTGTCGCGCACGTTCGACGGGCTCGCCGCCGCGCTGCGCATGCGCGACTGGAACGGCGCGGAGGCGTTCTGCTCCGACGCGTTCCGCGCCGTCGACTGGTCGGCGCTCCAGGCCGGCCCGCCCGAGACGACGGCGGTCGGCATCGAGCGCACCGCCTACGCGCCGGCGCTCGAGCCGGCCGTCGACGCCGACCGCTTCTTCGAGGGCGTCCGCAAGCGCCTCGAGGAGTGGCGCGAGATCGAGTTCGTGCAGCTCCGCTTCGACCGCGCCGACTTCCAGGGCGGCGAACCGTTCTGGGGCCGCCTGCGCTTCACGCTCGAGTTCTCGGGCTTCGGGCCCGACCGCGGCGCGCGCTGGCTGCTCGCGCGCGGCTTCGCCAAGGTGGCGCAGGCAGGCCGGCGCTGGTACTTCCACTCCTTCGAGCTCTCGAGCCTCGAGTCGTACCGCCGCGCGCGGCGCCTCTTCACCGACGTGACGCGCCCGGCCGGCGTCTGGTGCAAGGACAAGGCGTTGGTGCGCCACAAGGAGAGCTGGAACGGAACGGCGTGCGCCGACGTGAACGGCGACGGCCTGCTCGACCTCTTCCTGCCCGGGACGGAGCGCAACTTCCTCTACGTCGCCCTCCCGCAAGGCGGCTACCGCGACGAGGCGGAGGCGCGCGGCGTCGCGCAGCCGGCCGGCGGCACCGGGACCGTCTTCTTCGACTACGACGACGACGGCGACGTCGACCTTCTGGTCGGCGACGAGGCGTGGGTCGACCGCGACGGCCCCCACGGCAACGAGCTCACGCTCTGGCGCAACGAACACGCGGGCGGCGTCGAGAAGTTCGTGAACGTGAGCCGCGACGCGGGCGTCGCCCAGCGGCGCTACGTCTCGACCATCACCGTGCTCGACTGCGACGGCGACGGGCGCCTCGACTTCTTCGTCGGCAACTACGGCCGGCAGAACGAGGCGCACAACAACTCGTGGGTCGACGCCACCAACGGCCAGTCGAACCAGCTGTTCCGCAACGTCGACGGCAAGCGCTTCGAGGACGTGACCGAGTCGGCCGGCGTCGCCGACAAGCACTGGACCTACGCGTCGGCGGCCGCCGACTACGACCGCGACGGCGACCAGGATCTCTACGTCGTGAATGATTTCGGGCCGAACTTCCTGCTGCGCAACGACGGCCACGGAAAGTTCGCCGACGTGACCGACGACGTCACGCGCGACTGGGGCAACGGCATGAGCGCGTCGTGGTGCGACCTCGACAACGACGGGCGCCTCGACCTCTACGTCTCGAACATGTGGTGCGAGGTGGCGCAGCGCATCCTCTCCCGCCTCACGCTGCAGGCGGCGGAGGTCGAGCTGGTGCGCAAGGTCGGGCGCGGCAACTCGATCCTGTTCGGGCGGCCCGGCGGCAAGTTCGAGCTCGCGCCCGACGCGTGGGGCGCGACGGACGGGCGCTGGGCGTGGGCGAGCCCGCCGCTCGACGTCGACCTCGACGGACGCCTCGACCTCTTCTGCACCAACGGCTTCATGTCGGGCAGCCAGCCGGGCGACGCCATCACGTGGTACTGGCGCAACGTCGTCGCCGCCTCGATCCCGGCCGAGAACGAGCCGAGCATCCTGGTCCGCCAGCAGGTGAGCGACCCCAGCCTGAACAAGAACCTGCGCGACGTGGTCTGGCGCGAGAACCGTTCCTACGCCGGGCGCGAGCGCGACAAGCTCTGGATCAACCGCGGCGGCGCCGGCTTCCTCGACGTCTCGACCGTGAGCGGCGTCGACCTCGCCGACGACGGGCGCGCGGCGCTGGCGGCCGACTTCGACGAGGACGGCGACCCCGACCTCTTCGTGAACAGCGTCCAGCTCGAGCGCCACCACCTGCTGCGCAACGACGCGGGCGACCCGGCTGGCCGCTTCCTCAAGGTCGCGCTGCGCGCCACGAAGTCGCAGTACCAGGCGATCGGCGCCGAGGTGGTCGTGCACGGGCCGAGCGGGCCGTGCGCGCAGGTCGTCTCGTGCGGGTCGCAGTTCCTGAGCTGCCAGCCGGCCGAGCTCCTTTTCGGCGTCGCCGGCGCGGCGACGGCTCGGGTCGAGGTCTTCTGGCCAGGCGGCGCGCACGAGGACTTCGGCGCCGTGAAGACGGGGACGCGCGTGCAGCTCGTGGAAGGCAGCGGCAAGGCGGAGTACGTTCCGCTCCGCCCCCACCCGCTCGAAAAGTGAAGCAGAGAGTCGCGGTCCGCGGAGGCGTCGTCATGGCAGCGATCGGATTCGCGCAGCGCGCGCTGCTCGCCGCCGCGCTCGCGGCGCCGGCCGCGTGCAAGGTCGGCCACCGCCGGCCGCCGTCGCCGAAGCCGCTGCCGCGGGCCGCGCGCGCGCCGGAGCATTCGCCGTCCGCCGACAAGAAGCTCCCCGCCTTCCCCGGCGCGGAGGGGTTCGGCGCGACGACGCCGGGCGGCCGCGGCGGGCGCGTGCTGCGCGTCACGAGGCTCGCCGATTCGGGACCGGGCAGCCTGCGCGCGGCGCTCGAGACCCCGGGACCGCGCATCATCGTCTTCACCGTCTCGGGCGTCATCGACCACGTGCGGCCGCTCTGCATCGAGGAGCCGTACGTCACGGTGGCCGGCCAGAGCGCGCCCGGCGACGGGATCACGCTCGCGGGCGAGGAGGTCCGCATCCAGGCGCACGACGTCGTGCTGCGCCATCTGCGCATTCGCACCGGCGACGCGCGTCCGCCCAAGGACGGCTGGGACAACCGCGACGTCGTCAACCTCGGCCACCCGCGGCGCCTCGGCGACACGCACGACGTCGTGCTCGACCACTGCTCGCTCAGCTGGTCGGTCGACGAGACGCTCACCGTCTGGTACCGCTCGCACGACGTCACCGTGCAGCACTGCCTCCTTGCCGAGCCGCTCTTCAAGAGCAAGCACCCGGAGGGGCCGCACAGCATGGGGATCCTGATCGGCGAGGGGTCGGCGAACGTCTCGCTCCACCACAACCTGCTGGCGAACAGCAACGGCCGCAATCCGCAGGTGGCGGGCGCCGGCGTCGTCGACTTCCGCGACAACGTCGTCTTCAACTGGGGCGAGTACGCCGCGCTGTTCAAGGGACGCGGCAACCGGATCAACTTCGTCAACAACTTCTACAAGCGCGGCCCCGACACGGCGAAGGCTTGGACGCCGTCGGCGATCAAGGTGAAGGAGGACGCGCGCGACCTCGAGCTCTTCGTCGCGGGCAACGTCGACCCGACGCTGCCCTCGGCCGACGCCGACAACTGGCCGATGGTCGTCTGGTGGAGCGGGAAGCCGATGAAGGACGCGCAGCTGCGCGCCGCGCGCGAGCACCCCCATCCCGAGGTCGCCACCGTGCCGGCCGCGGCCGCCTGGGAGTCGGTCCTGGCGAACGCCGGCGCGACGAAGCCCAGGCGCGACGCCGCCGACGCGCGCGTCGTTGCGGGCGTGCGCGCCGGCGACGGCCGGATCATCGACTCGCCGCAGCAGGTGGGCGGCTGGCCCGACATGAAGAGCGCGCCCGCTCCCGCCGACTCCGACTTCGACGGCATGCCCGACGCGTGGGAGTCGGCGCACGGCCTCGACCCCAAGGACGCCGCCGACGCCTCCAAGGACCGCGACGGCGACGGCTACTCCAACGTCGAGGAGTGGCTGAACGAGCTCGCGAAGTGAGTCAGCGCGCCGTCGGCGGCGCGGCCGCTCACAACGTCTTCAGGAACTCGACCAGGTCGCTCTTCTGTCCCGCGTCGAGTCCCGACGTCGTCCCGTGCTCGTCGGTGACGTTCAGGTCGAGCATGTCGAGGAGCGTCCGCGCCGAGCCGTCGTGCAGGTAGGGCGCCGTCGCCCAGATCCCGAGCAGCGTCGGCACGTTCGCCGGCACGAGCCCCGTCCCGACGCCGTTCACGAGGGTCGGCGGATCGGTCGAGGGCGGGATGAAGAGCGGCGCGGCGTGGCAGGTCGCACAGCCGGCGGTGCCGTTGAAGAGCAGCTCGCCGCGCTGCGCCGCGTCGGAGAGCGAGCCGTCGGAGTTCTTGAACGGGCTGGTCGGCGCCTGGGTGAGGCTCGCCATGAACGCGGTCACGTCGGCGGCGGCGAGCTTGTTCAGGTTGCCCCCCACCACGCCGTGCCGGGCGAACGCCGCGCTCGTGAACGTCGCGAGGTCGGGCGCTCCGCCCTGCCACGCGAAGGGCGCGGTGTTCGCGACGGCGAACATCGGCTGCGCCTGGAAGCCGCGGCTCGACGTGATCGAGTCGGAGAAGTTGGCCGGGTGGCAGGTGGCGCAGCTCACCGGGTTGGGGAGCGTCGGCGAGCCGTTGAAGAAGAGCACGCTGTCGAAGAGGAACCCGCCGCGTTCGGCGGTGTTGAGGTCGAGGAGCGGGTGACGCGGGGCGCCGGAGTGCGCGAGCGGGATCTCCGCCTCGAGCGTGAAGGGCGGCCCGCCCGTGAGGACGATGGCCCGGATCGTCTCGCGGACGCGGTCGACGACCCAGGCGCGGTCGGGCGTGCCGCCGCCGGCCGGCGGCACCAGCGCGACGGCCGACGGCAGCCCCTTCGGCGACTCCTCGGGGATCATGTCGACGACCGACGTGAAGGAGAACGCGGTCGGCTCGGTGACGATCACCGATCCCGACGCCGTGCCGCACACGACGAGATTCGCGTCGGAGACGGCCGCCGCGAAGTAGTCGGTGCCGAGGTTGCCGAAATGGCGGTCGACGAGCGTCCAGGTGGTCGAGTCGAACTCGAGCACCTCGTTCACGCCGTCGGGGCCGATGACCGTCGAGGGGGTGAAGGTCGGGACGAACACGCGGCTGCCGAGTAGCGCGAGATCGAGCGCCCGGCTGCCGAGCGGGATCGACGTCACGAACGGGTCGCCGTCGAGGTCGTCGGGATCGATGACCTCCATCTCGAGCGTGTTGTGCAGCCCGACCAGCAGGTGGCCGTCGGGCAGGAGCGCGAGCTTCGCCGGCCCGAGCCCGCGCAGCGGCAGCGTGGCCGACTGCGTGAACGTGCCGTGCGGCGACTCGGTGAAGACGAGCACCGCCTGGTCCTTCTCGCTCGCGACGAAAACGCGGTTGCCGTTCAAGTCGAACTTGAAGGCGACCGCGCGACACGAGAGGGGCACCGGGACCTGCGCCGCGATCGCCTCGGTCGCGACGTGGATCACCGTCATCTGCGGGAGCGCCGGGTTCACCACGAAGGCGTGGCGTCCGTCGGGGTCGACCGCGACGTCGAGCTCGCGCTCGATGTTCGTCGGGATGGGCGAGACCGGCAGCTCGCGCACGATCGCGCTGGTCGCCGGGTCGAGGATCGTGACGGTGCCGTCCTCCTGGTGCGCGACGTAGACGCGCGCGCCGTCGGCGGTCGCGGCGATCGCAGAGGGGTGGCGCGCCCCTTCGGGCGCGCCCGCGCCGATGCGGATCGCCAGCGCGTTCGAGGAGTCCTTGACCGCCCCCGCCTTCGAGGCCGCCTGGAAGTAGAAGACGTGCCCGACCAGCGTCGGGTCGTTAGGAATAGGGAAGGAGACCGAAAAGTCGCCTGCCGGGTCGAGCGTCCCGCGCGCGACCTCGAACATCACGGTCGGATCGATGAAGACGGTGCCGAACGCCGTCTCGAACTCGCTCGGCGCCGTCGACGCCTTGAGGAAGAACGTCGCGCCCGGTGCCCCGGACAATGTCAGGTTCCATTGCGAGCCGACCGCGGGGAGCTGCGTGTTCGTCGTCAGGGACATCGTCCCCTGCGCCGAAGCGGCGGGCCCGCCGAGCAGCACTGCGATCGAAGCGACGAGCCATCCGGCGGGCACGAAGGGACGCGGACGGCGGGCAGGAGAATGCGACACGGTGGAATGCCTCCAATTCCCAGTCGTATTCCCATAATCTCCCCGCCGAATCGGGGCCAGGGGTGGTCAGGACCTCCGATGGGAATTCTTCGTCCCGTGACGCCTTCCGCGCCACCGCTCGCCCCCGCCAGGTTTCGCGAGGATCGCGAAGGGCCGCTCCGTCCCCCCGGGATCGAGCGGCGCAGGATTCATGGAAGCCTCACGCCGCCTGCCTGAAATCATCGACGCGCGCAGCTACGCGCTGCGCGGCTACCCGCACGACCTCTGGACGACGCTGCGCCGCGAGGCGCCGCTGCGCTGGTTCGAGGGCGAGGGGGTGAAGCCCTTCTGGGCGGTGACGCGCCACCGCGACGTCCGCGCGATCAGCGAGCAGTCGGCGCGCTTCCTCAACGCCCCGCGGATCATGGCCGACCTCGACGTGCGGCCGAACCTCGTCTGGTCGCGCCACCTGCTCAACATGGACTCGCCCGAGCACGAGGCGTATCGCGCCGTGCTGGCTCCGCGCTTCACGGCGAAGGCGCTGCGCGCGATGGCCGGCTGGATGGACTCGATCGTCGAGAGCTCGCTCGCGCGGCTCGACACGCAGGGCGCCCACTGGGAGGGCGACTTCGCGACCGAGGTCGCGCGCAACATCACGACGGCGCTGATCGCCGAGATGCTCGGCGTCGCCCCCGCCGACCGCATCCGCCTGATCCGCTGGGCGCAGTGCATGGTCGCCCCCGCCGACCCCGAGTACCAGCGGGGGCGCAGCACGGAGGAGACCTACGTCCAGGCCGAGCGCGAGCTCTTCCAGTGGTTCGCGCCGAAGATCGCGGAGCGGCGCACCGAACCGGGCGGCGACCTCGTGAGCCTGCTCGCGACCGCGCAGGTGCAGGGGCGGCCGATCGCCTCGCGCGACGTCCTCTCGTTCTGCCAGCTCTTCGTGACGGCCGGCATCGACACGACGACCGCCGCGATCTGCCGCGGGCTGCACGCGCTCGCCGAGCACCCCGACCAGTACCGCTGGCTGCGCGACCACGCCGGGGAGATCGCGACCGCGGCCGAGGAGCTGCTCCGCTTCGCGAGCCCGGTGATCCACTTCTGCCGCACCGCCGTCGACCCCGTCGAGATCGCCGGCTCCCGCGTCCAGCGCGGCCAGACGCTCGTCCTCTTCTATCCCTCCGCGAACCGCGACGAGGAGGTGTTCGAGCGCCCCTTCGAGCTGCGCCTCGACCGCAAGAACAACGACCACCTCGCGTTCGGCGCCGGCGACCACCACTGCCTCGGCGCCCCGCTCGCGCGCATGCTGCTGCACGCCTTCCTCGTCCACTTCCTGCGGCGCGTCGAGACCATCGAAACGACCGGCAGCATGGAGCCGGTGCACTCGTCGGTGATCGGCGCGATCAAGCGGTTGCCGCTGCGGCTGCGGCTCGCGAAGGCGTAGGAGCGGACGTCCGCTCGTATCTAGCGGCGGCGGCCGAACCAGCTGCGGCCGTCGGGCTTGGAGGGCGCGGCGGGGGTTGCCTCCGCGGGCGCGGCGGCGAGGTGGTCGCGGTGGCGGGTCGCGATCTGGCGGACGGTCTGGTGCACGAGCTCGGCGGGGTTCATGCGGAAGCCGGTCTCGTGCTCGATGCGGTCGACCACCTTGAGCGAGAGGAGCGAGTTGCCGCCGAGGTCGAAGAAGGTGTCGAAGGCGCCGACGCGCGGCACGCCGATCACCTCGGCCCAGACGCGCGCGAGGCGGACCTCGGCCGGCCCTTCGGGCGGCACGGTCGCTTCGTCCCGCGGTGACGATGCCGGCGACGCGGCCGCCACGACGGTGAGTGCGTTGCGGTCGATCTTGCCGTTCAGCGTGGTCGGCAGCGCGTCGAGCCAGACGATCTCGGCCGGCACCATGTAGTCGGGGAGCTTCTCGCGCAGCGCTCGCCGCACCGACGCACGCGACGGCTCGGGCCGCGCCTTCGGGACGGCGAAGGCGACGAGGCGCTTCTCCTCGGCGGCCGACCCGACCACCTTCACGACGGCCGACTTCACCCCCTCGAGCTGCTCGAGGACCGCCTCGATCTCGCCGAGCTCGATCCGGAAGCCGCGCAGCTTCACCTGGTGGTCGATCCGGCCGAGCATCTCGAGCCGGCCTTCCCGGTCGAAGCGCACGAGGTCGCCGGTCCGGTAGATCCGCTCGCCGCCGCGGAACGGGCTCGCGACGAAGCGCTCCGCCGTCTTCTCGGGCAGGTCGTGGTACCCGCGGGCGACGCCGTCGCCGCCGATGCAGAGCTCGCCCGCCACGCCGATCGGCACCGGTTGGAGCGCCGCGTCGACCACGTAGAAGGTCGTGTTGTCGAACGGGCGGCCGAGCGTCACGACCTCGTCCTCGGGCCGGATGCGGTGCACGGTCGACTGGATGGTCGTCTCGGTCGGGCCGTAGGTGTTCCAGACCGCGGCGCAGCGCGCGAGGAGCTGCCGCGCGAGCTCCGTCGTGAGCGGCTCGCCGATGCTGATCGCCTCGAGCGGCAGCGGCTCGCTCCAGCCGGCCGACACGACCATCTGCCAGTGCGTCGGCGTCGCCTGCATGAAGCGCGCGCGGCTCGCCCTCATCCGCTCGAGCAGGCGCTTGCCGTCCTTCGCGACCTCGGGCTCGCAGACGTCGACGATCCCGCCGGTCGCCAACGGCATCCAGAGCTGCTTCGCGTGGATGTCGAACGAGATCGTCGTGACCGCGAGCAGCGTGTCGTCGCGCTTCGCGCCGAGCAGGCGCGCCGTCGCGTTCAGGCAGTTGACGACGCCGCGGTGCAGCACCTCGACGCCCTTGGGCCGCCCGGTCGAACCCGAGGTGTAGATCAGGTAGGCGAGGTCGAGCGGCCGGCCGCGGCTCTCCACGACGGGCTCGGCGCTCTCCTTCTCGAGCTCGGCAGCCTCCGCATCGAGGAGCACGCGCAGGACGTCGGGCGCGGTGATCTTCGCGGCCAGCGCCGACTCGGTGACGACGAAGCGCAGCCCCGAGTTTTCCACCATGTAGTCGAGCCGGTCGGCCGGGTATTCGGGATCGAGCGGGACGTAGCCGCCCCCCGCCTTCAGGATCCCGAGCAGCGCGACCATCATCTGGGTCGAGCGGGCGTGGAGGATCCCGACCGGCTGGTCGTTCGCGACGCCCATGCGCCGCAGCCGGTGCGCGAGCCGGTTCGCGCGCGCGTCGAGCCCGGCGTAGGTGAGCGACCCGTCGTGGCTGCGGACCGCGACCGCGTCCGGCGTCTCTTTCGCGCGCGCCTCGAAGAGCTCGTGGACGCATCGATCGCGCGGGAACGGGTGTTCCGTCGCGTTCCAGTCGACGAGGACGAGCTTCTTCTCCGCCGCCGAGAGGAGCGGCAGCTGCGCGACGCGACGCCGCGGGTCGGCGACGATCCCGTCGAGCAGCGCCTGGAAGTTCGCCTCCATCCGCTCCGCCGTGTCGCGGCGGAAAAGCGCGGCGTCGTACTTGAGCTCGCCGTAGAGCTCCTTGCCGACCTCCTTCACGTCGAGCGTGACGTCGAAGAGCCCCTCCTGCTGCGGCACGTCGAGGTCGTCGAGCGCGAGCTCGCCGAGCTGGAAGCGGACGCGCGTGTCGGCGGCCTCGCGCTTCTGGACCAGGTCGCCGATCCACTCGCGCTTCTGCCAGTCGATGAAGGCCTGGAACACCGGGTTGCGCGTCGCGTCGCGCGGCGGCGCGAGGCGGCGCACCACTTCGGGGAACGGGTAGTCCTGGTTCGCGACCGCCTCGAGCACCGTCGCGCGCGTCGTCGCGAGGAAGTCGCGGAACGACGGGTTGCGGCGGAAGTCGGCCCTGAAGACGATCGGGTTCACGAAGTAGCCGACCACGTCCTGGAAGGCGGCCTGGGTGCGGCCGAACGCGGGCGCGCCGACCAGCACGTCCTCCTGACGCGCGCAGCGCGCCAGGAAGATCTGCCACGCCGCGAGCAGCAGCATGTAGGGCGTCACGCCCTCCGCCTTCGCGAGGTCGTTCAGCGCGCGGCTGCGCTCCGGCGTGAAGTGGAGCGGGACGGAGGCGCCCTCGAGGCGCGTCGTGCGGCGCGGGAAGTCCGTCGGCAGCTCGAGCAGCGGCAGGTCGCCGGCGAGCCGCTCCTTCCAGTACGCGAACTGCCTCTCCCCCGCCTCGCCCGCGAGCAGCTCGCGCTGCCACGTGACGAAGTCGCGGTAGCCGACGCCGGCGCGCGCGGCGGGCGGCGGCGCGCCGCCGCGCTCGCTCACGTAGAGCGCGCGCAGGTCGCGGAACACCAGCGACGACGACGTCCCGTCGTAGCTCAGGTGGTGGACGGCGAAGGCGAGGCGGTGGTCGCCGTCGCGCCAGCGGAAGAAGCGGAAGCGGTAGACCGGACCGCGCCCGAGGTCGAACGGCTCGTGCATCGAGGCGTGCACCGCGCGCTCGAGGCCGGCCGCGTCGAGGCTGGACGCGTCGACGACCGAGAACGCGGACGGCGGGTCGCGCTCGATCTTCTGCATCGGGACGCCGTCGCGCATGAAGTAGCGCGCGCGCAGCATCGGGTGGCGGTGCGCGAGCCCGGCGATCGTCCGCTGCAGCGCGTCGACGTCGACCGGCGAGGTGATGCGCGCGCAGCCGAGGCAGTGGTAGGCCGAGCTGCCCGGCACCGTCTGCTGCAGGAACCAGAGCGCCTGCTGCCCCAGCGACAGCGGGAACGCGTCGTCGGACGCGGCGGCGGGAGGCGGGATCATGCCGGTCGCGCGCCGCCCGGTGCGACCGTCGCGCCGCTGCGTCGCTCCTCGACGCGCGCCCACGCCGACTTCGCGAGCTCCGCGGCGCTCGCGCCGGAGAGGAGGTCGCTCACCGGCAGGTCGACGCCGAACGCCTCGCTCAGCGTGTTGCGGAGCTGGACCGCCATCAGCGAGTCGAGCCCGAGATGGAGCAGCGGCTGCTCGACGTCGAGCGCCGTCCCGCTCTTGTGGCCGAGCACGCGCGCCACCTCGGCGCGGACGATCTCGGCAACGCCCGCCTCGCTCGACGCGTCGCCGACGGCCCTCGCGAGCTCACGCGGCGCGGCGTCGCCGCGCGCGACGCGCGTCGCGACGATCGGGTCGGAGCCTTGGTGGATCTCCTTCAGGGCCTTGAGCAGCGGCGATCTCGCAAAGAAGAAATCCGGGGAAAAGAGGCGCTTCCAGTGGAAATGGAGCACCGAGCCCTGGACCGCGCCGCCCGCCATCAGGAGGTCCATGGCGGCGAGCGCCGGCGCGGTCTTGAACGCGTACATGCCGCGCTCTTCCGCGAGGCGGCGCACGTCGAGCACCTGCTTCGCCATGCCGACCTCGGCCCACGGTCCCCAGTTGATGCTGAGGCACGGCAGCCCCTGCGCGCGCCGGCGGTGGGCGAACGCGTCGAGGAAGCAGTTGGCCGCGGCGTAGTTGCACTGGCCCGGCGCGCCGATCACCGAGATCGACGAGAAGAGGACGAAGAAGTCGAGCGGCAACCCGCGCGTGAGCTCGTCGAGGTGGAGCGTGCCCTGCACCTTCGGCATCAGGACGCGCTCGAAGTCGGGCCATTCGAGGCGCGCGAGCAGGCCGTCCTTCAGGACGCCGGCTGCGTACATGATCCCGCGCAGCGGCGGCAGCTCGGCCGCCGAGTCCTGGAGCAGCTTCTC
>DAINBU010000110.1:0-16446 GCA_036732755.1 Planctomycetota bacterium | reverse complement strand
CACCCTGGTGAACCTCGGCTGGGTCCACGAGCTGCACGCAGACGTCGCCGGGCAGCTCGTGATCCGGCTGCGGGGGGACAAGCGGCCGGAGGTGCTGGTCTCGCGCGACCGGGTCCGGCCCCTGAAGGAGCGACTTGGACTGACCTGACGCCTTGCGAATCGGGGTATCCTACGGGAAATGTCTACCAAGACCGTCGCCGAGATCCTCTCCTGGTACGGCAGTGACAACGCGGGCACCCTCACCAACCTCGCGCGCCTCCTGAACCACGGCGCGCTCGCCGGGACCGGCAAGCTGGTGATCCTGCCCGTCGACCAGGGCTTCGAGCATGGCCCCGGGCGCAGCTTCGCCAAGAACCCGGCCGGCTACGACCCGCGCTACCACTTCGAGCTCGCGCTCGCGGCGGGCTGCAACGCCTATGCGGCGCCGCTCGGCTTCCTCGAGGCGGGCGCCTCGCGCTATGCGGGCCGGATCCCGCTCATCCTCAAGCTCAACAACAGCGACGTCCTCTTCAAGGACAAGGACCCCTGCTCGGCGGTGACCGGCTCGGTGCAGGAGGCGCTGCGGCTCGGCTGCGCCGCGATCGGCTTCACGATCTATCCCGGCTCGTCGCTGCGCAACCAGATGTACCAGCAGATCCGCGAGATGACCGAGGAGGCCAAGCGCGCCGGCCTCGTCGTCGTGATCTGGTCCTATCCGCGCGGTGCGGGGCTCAGCAAGGCGGGCGAGACGGCGGTCGACGTGGTCGCGTACGCGGCCCAGATCGCCTGTCAGCTCGGCGCCCACGTCGTCAAGGTGAAGCCGCCGACCGAGCACCTCGAGCAGGAGGACGCGAAGAAGGTCTACCTCGAGCAGAAGATCCCGATCGGGACGCTCGCCGACCGCGTCCGCCACGTCGTGCAGAGCTCGTTCGGCGGGCGGCGCATCGTGATCTTCTCGGGCGGCGAGGCGAAGGCGACCGACGACATCCTGAAGGAGGTCCAGGGGATCCACCAGGGCGGCGGCTTCGGCTCGATCGTCGGGCGCAACAGCTTCCAGCGGCCGCAGGCCGACGCGGTCAAGCTCCTGAACCAGATCCAGGACATCTATCGCGCGTGAGGTCGTTCGTCGTCGCGCTCGCGGTCGCCTGGTCCGCGCCGGCGCGCGCGCAGGAGGCCGACCCGCGCACCGCGTACGACGTGAAGGAGTACCGGATCGAGCTCCTGGTCGATCCGGCCGCGCAGACGGTCCGCGGCTTCGGCGCGCTCGGCGCGGTCGTGACGGCGCCGGCGCTCGACGTGCTCGTCCTCGATCTCGAGCGCAGCCTCGTCGTCCAGTCGGTCCACGCGGTCGACGGCGACCTGACGCGTGACGTCCTCACCGAGACGCGCCCGCTCGAGTGGTCGCGCGCCGACGACCTCCTGAAGATCACGCTCGCCAAGCCCGCCAAGGCCGGCGAGGTGGTCCAGGTGAGCGTCGCCTACGCCGGCCGGCCCAAGCGCGTCGACGAGGCGAACGGCTTCCAGTGGGCGCGCACGCCGTCGGGGGCGCCGTGGATCGCGACCTCGTGCCAGACGATCGGCGCGCACACGTGGTTCCCGTGCAAGGCGTCGTTCTTCCACCCCGAGGACAAGCCCGACCGCGTCACGGTGAACGTCACCGCGCCGGCCGAGCTCGTCGCCGCGAGCAACGGCCGCCTCGTCGACGTGTCGCAGGCGGGCGCCTGGAAGACCTGGCGCTGGCGACTCGACGTCCCGGTCCCCGACTACGCGATCGCGATCGACATCGCCCCCTACGTCGTGGTCGAGAGCGAGGTCGAGCTGCCCGGCCTCCCGCGCAAGCTCCCGGTGCGCTTCTACGTGCTGCCCGAGAGCGAGGAGAAGGCGAGGAAGCAGTTTGCGCAGGTGCCGGAGATCCTGCGCTTCTTCAGCGAGAAGTTCGGCCCCTACCCCTTCCCCGACGCGAAGTTCGCGCTGGCCGAGACGCCGCTCTGGGGCATGGAGCACGCGACGCTCGTCTCGTACGGCTCGAGCTTCCCCGACGCGATCCGCGGCACCGGCGTGGTCGACCCCTTCGAGCTGCGCAACGAGCTCTACGACTACGTGCTCGTGCACGAGACGGCCCACGAATGGTGGGGCAACGCGATCAGCTGCGCCGACTGGGGCGACTTCTGGCTGCACGAGGGCTTCGCCGCCTACGCCGAGACGCTCTGGGTCGAGCACGTGCACGGGCAGGTGGCGGCGCTCGACTTCATGCAGGAGAAGAAGCACTCCCTCGACGCCCTGACCACGGTCTGGCGGCCGCGCCACGCCAACTGCGGCGAGGCGTGGGACCCGCAGATGTACGACAAGGGCGCCTGGCTCCTGCACATGCTGCGCTACGTGATCGGCGACGAGGCGTTCTTCGCGTCGCTGAAGGAGTTCGCCACCGACCCGCGCCTTCGTTTCAAGACGGCGACTTCGGCCGACTTCCAGGCGATCTGCGAGCGGCGCGCCGGCGTGCCGCTGCGCTCGTTCTTCCAGCCGTGGCTCTACGGGACGCGCTGGCCCGGCTACACCGTGCACCAGCCCAAGCTCGAAGGGACCAAGGCGACCGTGGCGATCGAGTGCAAGTGCAGCGGCCAGTTCCCGTTCGAGATGCCGCTCGAAATCGAGGCGGAGCTCGCCGACGGCAGCCGCTTCCGCAAGCGCGTGACGATCGCGAAGGGGATGAACTCGGTCACGCTCGAGGTGCCGCCGGCGAGCGCGCCGGCGCCCGGCTCCGCGGCGCCGCCCCCCGCGCCGATCGTAAAGGTCTCCTTCCCCGGCTTCCGCTGGATCCTGTGCGACCTGCGGCAGGTGCCGTAGAGCCGGTCCCGGCAGACAGGCTCTTGGCGGGAACGGCAGCGAGCCGGCGGCGGATCGCGACGGCGAGGCCGCGCAGCATCGAGGCGTCGGCGTGCTCCCCGCCGGCGCGGTCGAGCAGCTCCGTGAGGCGGCGCAGGATGCGGCCGTGCAGGTCGCCGAGCGCGCGGCGCGGGAAGCCGAGCTCGACGAGCAGCGCGTCGTAGTCGACGCGCAGCGCGGCGCGCTCGGCGACGGACGCGGCGCGCGGCGGTGCGTGGCGGTTCGGCGGCGCGACATGGCCGCCGCGCGCCCGCGCGAACTCCCACAGCGCGATCGCGACGGCGTGCGAGAGGTTCAGGACCGGATCGGCGCCGCCGGCCGGGATCGCGACGAGATCGGCGCAGAGCGCGACGTCGGCGGCGCGGAGCCCCGCGGTCTCGTTGCCGAAGACGAGCGCGCGCCGGCCGCCGGCGCCGGCGTAGTCGTCCGCGACCGCGTCGAGCGTCCCGCGCGGCGCACGGAAGCGGCCGGAGCGCGCGCTGAATGCGCAGGCGCGCTCGACGTCGGCGAGCGCACTGCGCAGGTCGCGATGGAACGTCGCCGCGGCCAGCAGCGGACGCGCGTGGCGGGCGCGCGCGCGCGCCGAGGCGCCGACCAGGCGCGCGCGCCGGCGGCGGTCGGCGACGACCAGGCGCAGTTCGCCCGCGCCGAGGTTGAGGAGGATGCGCGCCACCGCGCCGACGTTGCCCGGCTCGCTCGGCTCGACCAGGACGATGATGAGCGATGGGAGCGACGCGAGCGGGCCGGACGGAACCGGCGACGCCGGCGGCGCGGTGCGCGCGGCGGGAGCCTCGCCTCGTGGTGCCACGGGCTCGAACCCCCGCTCGCGCGCGCCGCCGGACCGATCGCCGCGCGGCCGTTACTGCTTCGCGCCGCCGATCGTGCCCTTGATCTTGCCGTAGTGGTCGCCGTACCCGACCTTGAGCTCGAAGTCCTTCGAGCCGGCGCCGCCGCGCGGCGTGAGCGCCAGGATCAGGTGGTCCTCGACCTCGTGGCCGCCCTTGAGCTCGAGCGGGACGTCGACCGCCGTCTCGCCCTTCTTCCACTCGAGGAAGAACTTCGAGGTGTCGTCGCCGGGGACCTTGATCGAGACGGTCCAGTCGCCGGCCGTGATCGCCTTGCCGCCGAGCGTGATGTCCTCGCCGACCTTGGCCGCGCCGATCTTGCGGTACCAGGCCATTCCGTTGAAGTACTGCTTCGTGCCGCCCGACTTCACGGCGCCGAACAGGTCCTCGCGCCAGTGGATCGCGTTGCTCGAGATCGAGATCGGCTTGCCGGCGTCGAGCTCGAGCGCCGTCGTCGCGACGTTGGGCGCTTTGTCGTAGTCGTTGCCGAAATCGTGGAACAGGGCGAAACCCGCGGGGATGAGGGCCGCGAGCAGGAACTTCTGCAGCAACATGGTCTCTCCTTGACCCTTCGCTTCCGGAAGGGAATCCGAACTCCGCGCCGGTGAACGCGGCGACGCGCCGCGTCCCGAGATGGGCGCGAGGCGGGGACGTTAGCGACTCGGCTTCGCGCGGCGAAGGCGGCCGCCGAGCGCCGTGACGACGGCGTCCCGCGGCGTGAGCGCGCCCTCGCCGTGCCACTCGCGCGTGAGATCCATCCAGAGGACGAGGCCGCGGTGCTCGTCGAAGCAGGCGTAGGCGCGCTCGATCGCGCGGTCGGCCGGCGCGCGGCGCCGCCCGGTCTGCTGCGCGATCTTCGCGCGGCACCACGAGTCGAGCGCGAGGTCGTCGTGCCGCCCGAGCAGGCGCAGCGCCTGCCCCGCGGCGTAGGGCCCGAAGCCGTGCAGCGCGAGGAGGCGCCGGCGCACCTCCTCGGTCGGCAGCCCGCTCTCCGCGAAGCGCTCCTCGGCGATCTGCCCCGACGCGAAGCCGGCGGCGAGCTCCCGGCACGCGCGCGCGCGGTAGCCCGCGCGCACCACGTCGCGCCAGAAGGGCTCGCGCTGCGCCGCGCACAAAGCCGCGTCGGGGAAGGCGCGCGCGCCCGACGGCGCCGCCGCGCCGAGCGCGTCGACGAGGCGCCGCGCCATGAGCCGCGTCGCCGCCCACGAACAATTGGTCGTGAAGAGCAGCTTCAGCAGGTCTTCGAACAGCGTCGCGCCGGCGAGCAGCCGGCCGGCGCCGCGCCGCGCGACCCAGCGCAGCCGCGGCTGCGCGCGGCAGCGCCGCCAGAACGGCTCGTAGTCGTGCGCGAGGCGCAGCATGCGCGCGAGCTGAGCTCCGAGAGAAGCGCGTGCGATCGCCGGCCGCGGCGGCGCGCTCCCGAAGTCGGCGGCGACCGCGAGCACGTCGCCCTCCTGCCGCACGACGACGTCGGCGGCGCGCCGTCCCGCCGCCAGCACCGTGCGCAGCGTGCGCGTCTCCTCGTCCCAGGCGTTCGGCGCGAGGTCGATCCAGCCGTGGCCGAAGAGGGCGACGCGCAGGTCGAAGGGCGCGGTCACGCGCAGCCGGAAGCGCAGCGGCGGCACGGGTCGGGACTACTTCTCGGGGGGCTCGGCGGTCGGCTTCGCGGCCGGCTCGAGACGCGGGAACTCGCTCCCCTCCGCCATCAGCGCCTCGATCTCCGCGATCTCGCGCGGCGCGCCGGTCGAGAGGACCACGCACCCCTCCTCGGTGATCAGCACGTCGTCCTCGATGCGCACGCCGATGTCCCAGAACTTCTCGGCGACGCCGGCGGTTCCCGCGGGGATGTAGCAGCCCGGCTCGACCGTCGTCACCATGCCGGGCGCGAGCTTGCCGTCGTAGGGACACTCGTCGTGCGTGTCGAGGCCGAGCCAGTGGCAGGTCCCGTGCGGCAGGAGCGAGGCGCCGAGGTTCTCCTGGCCCTTCGCGACCACGCCCTCCTCGACGAGCCGGGCCACCAGCTCCTTGCGCGCCGCCGCCTCGATCGCGCGCAGCGTCGCGCCCGGCTTCGCCGCGGCGATGCCCGCCTTCTGGGACGCGAGCACGGAGCGATAGACCGCCGCGCACTCGGGGGTGAACTTGCCGTCGCTCGGGAGCGTGCGCGTGACGTCGGCCGAATAGAAGCCGTACTCCGCGCCGACGTCGCAGACGATCGTCTTGCCGGCCGGGATCGCCTCGCGGTTCGACATGTAGTGCAGGATGACCGAGTTGCGGCCCGACCCGACGATCGAGTCGAAGCCGACGCGCGGCGAGCCGAGCGCCTTGAAGCAGTACTCGATCACCGCCTGCAGCTCGTATTCGTGCATGCCGGGCCGGCAGGAGCGCATCGCCTGGCGGAGCGCCTCGCAGGTGTGGTCGATCGAACGCTGCAGGAGCGCGAGCTCCTCGGGGCCCTTGACGCGGCGCAGGCGGCCGACCGCGTTGCGCAGCTCGACCTCGTCGACGTCGATGCCCGCGTCGAGCGCCGCCTTCACCGCCGTGCGGCGCGCGTCGTTCCTCTCGAACTGGCCGAGGACCCGCTTCTTCCCGTGCAGCAGCTCTTTCAGCTTCGCGCCGACGTTGCCGCGCCGGTCGAGCTCGACGACCTCCTCGGCGAGCGCCTTCGCGCCCGCGGCGCCGAGGCGCCGGCCGGTCCACATCTCCTGGCCGGGGCTGCGCGGCGGCACGAACAGCGTGCAGTGCGCCTTCCCGTCGCGCGTCTCGACCACGGCGACCGCCCCCTCTTCGGGGAAGCCGGTCAGGTACCAGAAGTCGCTGCCGGTCCGGTAGGGGTAGTCGTTGTCGGCGTTGCGCACGCAGCTCGGCGGCGCCGAGAGGACGGCGACCGCGTCGGCACCGAGCTCCGCGACGAGCTTCGCGCGGCGCGCGGCGAACACGGCCGGCGGCAGCTCCTCGGTCGCGGCCGCCTCGATCGCGCCGCCCTGCGCCGCGGCGTCGGCGCAGGCCGCGAGCGCCATCCAGGCGATCCCGAGCGCGACGACGCCGCGCACGCTCCGCAGCTCGAACATGGAGTGCTCCTCCGCGGTCAGCGGCCGGGGACGGCCTTCCCCTCGCCCTCGGTCACGACGTACGACTGGTCCGCCGCGAGTTCCGGGAAGGTCTCGACCCGGCCCGACGGCCACTTCACCACGACCGCCGCGCTCTTCGCCGCGCCGAGCCCGAAGAGCGGCCGCTTGTCGTGCGAGGAGTAGAAGCCCTCGCCCGCGGTGACCTGGCGCAGCTGCGTCACGCCGCCGGCGGTCGCGCGGACGACGGCACCGATCGCGTCGCGGTTGCTCTTCGTCCCGACCAGGCGCAGCTTGAGCCAGTGGTTGGCGCCGCCGCTGTTGCGGTAGTAGAGGGCGCGGTCGTTCAGGTTGCGCAGGTAGAGGTCGGGGTAGCCGTCGTCGTCGAAGTCGCCGATCGCGAGCCCGCGCCCGCTCTCGATCGCGTTCACGCCGTGGAAGTAGCCGACCTCGGCGAACTGGCCGGGGCCGAGCTGCTCGAACAGCCGCTTGCGCTCGTGGCCCTGCATCGAGCGGCCCGCCGCCTCGAACAGGAACTCGTTCATCTTGCTGCGCTCCCACATGAGGGAGGCGAGCGCCCAGAAGCGCAGCTCGAGGTCTTCTTCCCGTTCTCCCGTGTAACTCCCGTCGGGCGAGTAGATGTCGAGGTCGCCGTCGGCGTCGAAGTCGAGGAACATCGCCGCCCACGCCCAGCCGGCCTCGTTCACGTGCCAGGTCTTCGCGACGTCGACGAACTTCCCGTCGCCCTGGTTCAGCAGCAGCGCGTTGCCCATCCCCATGCGGTCCATCTGCGGCGCCACCCAGAAGCGCATGACCCGGCCCATGAACGGCAGCGGATAGTCGGGGTCGATGAAGACCGCGTGGAACTCCGACCAGATGTCGGAGATGTAGGCGTCGAAATCGCCGTCGTTGTCGACGTCGCCCCACGTGACGCCCATGCCGTAGCCGCGGTCCGACGCGCCCGCCTTGGCCGCGACGTCGTCGAAGTGGCCGGTCCCGTCGTTCACGTAGAGCTCGTTCAGGCCGAAGTCGTTCGCGACGTAGAGGTCGTCGTCGCCGTCGCCGTCGAAGTCGCAGAAGGACGAGGCGAGCCCCCAGCCGGTGCTGTCGACGCCGCGCGCCTCCCCCTCCTCGGTGAAATGGCCGTGGCCGTCGTTGATGTAGAGGTGGTCGGGCTGCCCGTCGCGCGCGTCGAACGGCGGCATCGGGATCTTCGTGTAGTAGTCGCCCGAGCACGGCACGAAGAGGTCGAGGTCGCCGTCGCGATCGACGTCGCCGAACGACGCCGAGAAGCACGGGTCGCTGCAGCCGGCGCCCGACTCGGCCGTCACGTCGGTGAAGCGACCGCTGTCGTTGCGCAGCAGGCGCGCCCCGCCGAAGTGGTCGCAGATGTAGAGGTCCTGGTCGCCGTCGTTGTCGTAGTCGGCGGCGACCGCGCCCGCGCCCGCGAAGCGGTCGAGGCCCCACGCGGCCGAGCGGTCGTCGAAGGTCCCGTCGCCGCGATTGACGTAGAGCTTGCTGTGGAGTCCGTCGATGGCGGCGAGGTCGAGCCGGCCGTCGCCGTCGAAGTCGGCGGCGGCGGCGCCGCTGCCCGGCATCGTGCCCTGCAGGATCCGGCAGCGCGCCTCGATCTCCTGGTTCCGGTGGCGGTCGGCGAGCCCGGCGCGCTGCGTCGCGTCCTCGTACTGCGTGCGCTTCGACGAGCGCACCTCCGCCTCGAAGGGCGCCTGCGCGACGAGCTTCAGGTGGCCGAGCGGGATCCCGTCCTGGTCGGCCTCCGGCGGGTCGCGGGAGAGGACGCGGAAGGTCGCCCGGCTCTGCAGCCGGACCAGGTGGCGCGCGCCGTCGGGCGTGCGCGCCCCGACGTAGAACCAGAGCGTCGCCTCGGGCAGCTCGGCGAAGAGGTCGAAGTCGCGAACCTCCGCCTCGACCATGTCGATCGTCGCCTTGGGATCGGCCGCGACCCCGAGCTTGCCCGTGACGTCGGCGACCGCCGCGTCGGCCGCGCTGCGCGCCTCGGGCGTGTCGTCGAAGAGGACGCGGATTGCGGCGTAGTCGCGCCGCTCGAGCGCCTTCTGGTAGCTCTCGAGCAGGTTCTGCTGCCCCATGAGCAGGCCCATGCGCGAGACGTAGCGCTCGTGCGACCAGGCGGTGCAGCCCGACGCCGCGAGCAGCGCGAGCGCGGCGCGCGCCGCCGCGCGCCGGCGGACGTCGCCGCCGATCCGACCGAGGGCGAAGGCGAGGGGGCTCACGATCGGTCTCACCTCACGGGGAAGGGGCGCCGGACGAGGCGGCGCCGGGTCGCGTCAGGGGTTCGATGCGAAAGAGAAGCAGGTCGCCGCGCGCGCCGCCCGTCGCGAGCCAGCGCGCATCGGCGGAGAAGGCGACGGCGCCGACGCCGCCGCGGTGCGCCGCGAAGGCGGGCTCGACGCGCGGCGACAGTCGGTCCGCCGCGGTTCCCCCCGCCTCGCCCGCACCGTGCAGGTGGAGCACGGAGAGCGTCTCGCCCTGGACCAAAAGGAAGCGTTCGCCATCGCCGAACGCGTGGGGGACCGCATCGGCGAGCTCGAGCGCGCCGCGCAGCGCGCCGTCGGCGAGCGCGCGCAGCTCGAGCCGCGTCGCGTCGGCCACCACCGCGACCTGCGCGCGCGCGTCGAGCGCGAGCGACGAGGCGCTGTGGCCGAGGTCGACCGACCAGTGCAGGTCGAGCGACGGCAGCGCGCGCGACTCGAGCTTCGTCGGGCCCGGCGCGCGGCCGTTCAGGACGACCACGCGATCGGCGAGCGCGGCGACGCCCGCGATGCGAACCTCCTTGATCGACGCTGCGGCGACGCCGCGGCTCGGCGCGCCGGAGCAGGCGAGCGTGCGCGCGAGCACCGACCAGTGCACCACGTCGAGCGACGGCGTCACGACGGCGCCCGAAAGCGTCGGGAACAGCAGCCACTCGTCGCCGGAGCGGTCGGCCGCCCCGGCCGAGAGGAGCCCGCGGCCGCGCCGCGGCACGGCGAGCCAGCGACCGTCGCGCCAGCCGAGCGCGAGCACGCCCCCCTCGAACGTCTCGGGACGCGGGTCGGCGAAGTCGTCGCGGCGCGCGGCGGCCACGTCCTGGACGAAGAGGCGGCCGCCGTAGTCTCCGACCAGCAGCCGCTCGCCGGCGGCGTCGAGCGCGAGCGCGGTGACGCTCGCCCGCCCCTCGCCGGAGCGCTCGAGCTCGAGCACGAGGTCGGCCGAGCGCAGCCGCGGCCCGCCCGCGCAGCCGCCGAGCGCCAGCGCGAGCGCGAGCCCGGCCGCAGGCGCTCCTTGGCCGCGCAAGCTCACTGCGCCTTGCCTTCTTCGCGGCGCAGCACGACGCGCTGGCGCGGCTTCACGTCGGGGAAGCGCTGCGCCGTCCCGTCCGGCCAGCGCACCTTGACCTCGACGGCGGCCGGCTCGCCGGCGCCGAGCCCGAAGTGGAGCGTGAGCGGCCGCTGCGAGCAGTAGCTGTCGCCGCAGGTCACCTGCCGGACCTGGCGGCGGCCGGCCACGGAGATCTCGACGCGCGCGCCGACGCCGAATCGGTTGCGCCCCGTGCCGTCGGAGAGCGCGACCTCGACCCAGGAGTTCTTCGGCGTGCCGCGGTTCTCGACAACCAACGTCGGCTCGTTCGAGCGCTGGACGACCAGGTCGACGTCGCCGTCGAGGTCGAGGTCGGCCGCGATCGCGCCGCGCCCCACCATCTCTTCCTCGAAGAAATCGCCGGCGTCGTCCGCGTGGAGGGAGAAGACGCCCTTGCCGTCGTTCAGGAAGAGCTGCTGCTTCTGCCGGTAGCTCCCGGAGAAGTGCTCGGGCTCGATCACGCCCGGCAGCCTCTCCTGGGGGATCAGGTGGCGGATCAGGAAGAGCGGCACGTCGGTGATCAGGTGGCCGTTCGAGAAGAAGAGGTCGAGGTCGCCGTCGTCGTCGAAGTCGGCCGGCTCGCTCGCCCAGCCGACCGGCCGCAGCGTCGGCTCGAAGAGCCCGCGCCGCTTCGTCTCGTCCTGGAACTGGAGGTCGCCGCAGTTGCGGTAGTACGTGTTGGGCTCGTTGTCGAAGTTGGTGACGACCACGTCGAAGCGGCCGTCGCCGTCGAAGTCGGCGCAGCCGACGCCCATCGTCCCTTCCGCCCGCCCCGATTCGCCGAGCGCGACGCCCGCGTCGGACGCCAGCTCGTCGAAGGTGCCGTTGCCCTGGTTCACGTAGAGGGCGTTGGCGGTGGTGTCGTTGGCGATGTAGAGGTCGAGGTCGCCATCTTCATCGAAATCGCACGTAACGACGCCGAGCCCCTTGCCGTTCGCGTTCGCGACGCCCGCCGCCGCGGTCACGTCGGTGAAGCGGACGTCACCGCCCTTCGGATCGGGGCCGTCGTTGCGGTAGAGCACGGCGGGCTGGCCGTGGAAGTACTGCGGGAGCTGCTTGAAGTTCTTGAAGTCGGGGTGGTCGAGGTTGCCGCCGTACTTCGCCAGCCGCTCGGCAAAGTCGACGTAGTTCACGACGTAGAGGTCGAGGTCGCCGTCGCGGTCGTAGTCGAAGAAGGTCGCCCCGCTCCCCCAGCGCGGGTCGCCCACGCCGGCCGCCGCGGTGACGTCGGTGAAGCGGAGCGAGCCGTCGTTGCGCAGGAGGACGTCGGCCCCGAAGCGCGTGACGAAGAGGTCGAGGTCGCCGTCGCCGTCGTAATCGCCGGCGGTCGCGCCGAACGACCAGCCGTCGAGCCCGGTCCCCGACACGGCGGTCACGTCGGTGAATTGGAGCTTGCCGTCGTTGCGATAGAGGCGGTTGGTCGGCGCGTGCTGCCCCTTCTCGTAGGGGTCGAGCTGCGAGCCGGTCAGCAGGTAGAGGTCGTCGTCGCCGTCGCCGTCGAAGTCGGCGACCGCGAGCCCGCTCCCCATGGTGTCGAGGATGAGGAGGCGCCCGCTGCCCCCCTTGCAGGTGAAGGTGACGCCGCTCTTCTCCGTCACGTCGGCGAAGCGCGGCACGGGCGGCGCGTCCTGGTCGCCGGCGACGAGCAGCATGCTCAGGAGGGCGTTCAGGGGGGGCATCCGCGCCTCATTATGTTGGACGGCGCACGGCTTCAACCGCCGACCTGCGGCGAGGCGCGACCGAGCAGCGCCGCCGCCTCGTCGGCGATCTGCCCGAGCCCCTCCTCGAGCCGATCCGAATGGGTCCGGAACGAGAGCACGCAGATCCGTATCGCGAAGCGGCCGCGCAGGAGGGTGCCCGACAGGTGGAGGCGCTGGCGTGCGTTCACGCGCTCGAGCAGCGCGCGCGTGAGCCGGTCGCCTTCGTCCCCGGCGCGCGCCACGCGGAACGTGACGAGCGAGAGGTCGACCGGCGCGACCAGTTCGAGCCCCGGCATGGCGCGGATCGCCTCGGCCGCGCGCCGCGCGAGCGCGAGCTTCTCGTCGAGCGCCGCGCGGAACGCCGCCGCCCCGAACGTCTTGAACGAGAGCCAGACGCGCAGCCCGCGGAAGTCGCGCGAGAGCTCGGGGGAGTGCTCGCAGAAGTCCTGCGCATCGCGGTCGTCCTGCAGCTTGGGCAGGTAGTCGCTCACCATGGCATGCGGGCGTTTCAGGTCGACGCCGTCGCGCACCAGCAGGCAGCCCGTCCCGTACGGCAGGAAGAGCCCCTTGTGCGGGTCGACGGTGAGCGAGTCGGCGCGCTCGATGCCGGCGAGCCGCGCGCGCCCTTCCGGCGTCATGGCGAAGAAGCCGCCGTAGGCGCCGTCGACGTGGAACCAGAGCTTCTCCCGTCGCGCGAGCTCGGAGAGCTCGACCATCGGGTCGACCGCCCCCGAATGGACGGTGCCGGCGCTGGCGATCACGACCGCGGGCCGCAGCCCGCGCGCGCGGTCCTCCGCGATGGCGGCGGCGACGGTGGCCGGCGCGAGGCGCAGCTGCGCGTCGCTCGGGAGCATCCGGAAGCGCGCGCGCGGGAAGCCGAGGAAGCGCGCCGCCTTCGGCAGCGAGTGGTGCGCCTGGTCGGAGGCATAGAGGACGCCGTCGGAGAACGCCTCGCCCAGGACCTTCTCGCGCGCGCACGCGAGCGCGATCAGGTTCGCGACCGAGCCGCCCGACGTGAAGACGCCGCGCGCCGCGGCCGGGAAGCGGAACTCGTCCAGCAGCCAGCGCAGCGCCGTCATCTCGAGCCGCGCCAGCATCGGCGCCGCCGCGAAGACGCCGACGAAGCGGTTGGTCAGTCCGGAGACGACGTCGGCGAGCGCGCCGGTGGGCAGCCCGCCGCCGGGCACGTAGGCGACGTATCCGGGGCCCGCGGCCGTGAAGGACTTCGGCACCCAGTCGCGGACGATGCGGTCGATGAGCGGGCACGGGTCGCCGCCTGCCTCGGGGATCGGCTCGTCGAGCGCCGCGAAATCGGCGGGCGTCGGCACCGGGCCGGCCGCCGGCTGGTCGGCGAGCGAGGCGACGTGCTCGAGCGCCCGCTCGACCGCGTGGTCGAACCAGCGGCGCAGCACCGCCACCTCGGGTTCCAGCGGGAAAGTGTTGGCGCGGGGATCGGGAACTCGGGCGGAGGCCATCTCGTGCAGGCTACCGCGCGCCGCCGGCTTTGCCCGGACGGCGCGCCGCCTTTATGACGCTCGCCCCGCCACGTCGCCCGCCGACCCGCCGACCCGCCGACCCGCCGATCCGCCGATCCGCCGAGGGACTCCCATGTCCGATGCGCTCGTGTCGCGTTGCACCCTGGCCGCTCTCACGCTCGCGCTGTCGGCCACGGCCGCTCGCGCGCAGCAGAAGACGCTCACGCTCGAGCAGACGGCGGGGCCGGGGCGCGTGAGCTTCGGCGGCACGCTGCCATCGGCCAAGTTCACCGCCGACGGCGCCCACCTCGAGATGAAGCGCGACGGCAAGACGGTCTGGCGCGACCTCGCGACCGGCAAGGAGGCGCCGCCCCCCGACGCGGACCCCGCCGCGGCCGCCGAGAAGGAAACGAAGGAGAAGGCGCGCCTCGCCGCCTTCGCCGCCCTCCCCGGCTTCGACGAGGCGGCCGCGAAGAAGGCGACCGCACGCGCCCTCTCCACCGCGGTCGACGGCGGCGCGCAGCTCTTCGAGGCGGAGGGCGACCTCTACCTCTTCCGTCCCGCCTCCGGCGAGGCGGTCCGCCTCACGAAGACGCCGGCGCCCGAAAAGGTCGCCGCGCTCTCCCCCGACGGGCGCTTCGTCAGCTGCGTGCGCGACAACGACCTCTACGTGATCGAGGTCGAGGGGCATCGCGAGCGGCGCATCACCGAGGACGGCGGGCCGGAGAAGCTGAACGGCATCCTCGACTGGGTCTACCAGGAGGAGGTGTTCGGGCGCGGCAAGTGGACCGCCCACTTCTGGAGCCCCGACGGCAAGCGCCTCGCGTTCCTCTCGCTCGTGCAGGCGGGAGTGCCGCACCACCCGATCGTCGACCAGGCCGACACCGACCCGGCGGTCGAGGACACGCGCTACCCCAAGCCCGGCGATCCCAATCCGAAGGTGGCGGTCGGCTTCGTCGACGTCGCCGGCGGCAAGGTCGCGTGGGCCGACCTCGGCCCGTGGGAGAAGGAGGAGCCGATCGTCGCGCGCGTCGGCTGGACGCCCGACGCCAAGAGAGCCGTGCTGATGGTTCAGGATCGCGAGCAGACGTGGCTCGACCTCGACCTCGTCGACCCCGCCGACGGCAAGGTCACGACGCTCTTCCGCGAGACGAGCCCGAGCTGGGTGAACATCCTCGAAGTCCCGCGCTGGCTGGCCGACGGCAGCTTCCTCTGGCAGAGCGAGCGCACCGGCGCGAAGCACCTCTTCCACTACGACGCCGCCGGCAAGCTCCTGAAGCAGATCACCGACGGGCCGTGGGAGGTGCGCGCGCTCACCGACGTCGACGAGGCGAAGAAGGCGCTCTGCTTCACCGCCGGCAAGGACGGCGCGACCGCCTCGAACCTCTACCGCGTCGGCCTCGACGGGAGCGGCCTCGTGCGCCTGACGCAGGGCCGCGGCTCCCACGCGGTCGAATGGAACCCGGACAAGACGCGCTTCCTCGACCGCGTCTCGAGCCTCGAGGCGCCGCCCGAGCTGCGCCTGTGCGACGGCGCCGACGGGCGCGTGCTCGAGGTGGTCGCGAAGGCCGACATCCCCGCGCTGAAGGAGTATTCGTACGTCGCGCCGCGCCTCCTCGCGATCCCGGCGCGCGACGGCTTCGTGATGGACGCGACGCTGATCGCGCCGGCGCAGCTCGAGCCGGGCAAGCGCTGGCCGATCTGGCTCCCGACCTACTCGGGACCCGACGCGCCGTCGGTCTTCGACCGCTGGAACGGCGACGCGTGGCCGCAGTTCCTCGCGCAGCAGGGCGTCGCCGTGCTCCAGGTCAACAATCGCACCTCGACGCAGCGGGGGCTCGCGTGCGTCTCCACTTGCTGGAAGCAGCTCGGCGTGCAGGAGCTCGCCGACCTCGAGGACGCCCTGCAGTGGATCGCGAAGAACGAGCCGCAGGCCGACGTCGCGCGCGTCGGCATCACCGGCTGGAGCTACGGCGGCTTCATGACCGCCTACGCGCTCACCCACAGCAAGGCGTTCAAGGTCGGCATCGCCGGCGCCGGCGTCTACGACTGGCGCCTCTACGACTCGATCTACACCGAGCGCTACATGCGGCTGCCGAAGAACAACGCCGAAGGCTACGCGCGCGCCAGCGCGATCGCCGCGGCCAAGGAGCTCTCCGGCTACCTCGTCCTCGCGCACGGCGCGATCGACGACAACGTCCACTTCCAGAACACGATCCAGTTCGCGCTCGCGCTGCAGAAGGCCGACCGCGAGTTCGAGATGATGATCTACCCGCGTTCGCGCCACGGGCTGGCGTCGCCGGAGCAGAACTGGCACTTCCGCCGCCTCACCTGGAAGACGATCCAGGAACGGCTGTGACCGGCTTCCGAGGTCTGCTCAGCCCGTCGCTGTGAACGCGCGGCCGAGCGCGAGGCCGGCGGCGCCCGCGGCGAGCCCGAGCAGCAGCGTCGCCGCGACGTAGGCGAGCGCGCGCTCGAGCTGGCCGGCGCGCACGAGCTCGAGCGTCTCGTAATTGAACGCGGAATAGGTGGTGTAGCCGCCGAGCACGCCGGTCACGAGCAGCAGGCGCAGCGGCGTCGCGCGCTCGTGCGCGATCCCGACGTGCATCAGCACGCCGATCGCGAAGCAGCCAGTGACGTTGACGACGAGCGTCCCGACCGGGAAGCCCGACGCGCTCCTCGACTGGATCGCTCCTGCGAGCCCGTACCGCGCGACCGACCCGATCGCCCCGCCCGCCGCGACCAAGAGCCACTCCCGCATGACTCCCCTCCCCCGTCCCCGCATCGCGGGAACCTCGAGCCTATCCGAGCAGGGCTCCCGTCGCCGTTCGAGCCGACATCGCTCGTGCCAGTCCGATGCCCGACCACGGTGCGTCAGCATTTGAATCGGAAGCGGCGGAGAGACACACGCCCTCCAGTGCATGAGCGGTACGCGGCTCCAAGCGATCGGCATCGACTCGCGTCCGCTCGTGTGCGCGCCGTGCATCTCCAATGGCGCAGCAACGACTTCGGACGTCGTTCGAGGACCGTGCGAAGAGGCCGCGGGGAGACGGCTTCGTGGTGTCGCGTGACGGTCTCGAGCCGTGCTCAAGGGGCGGAGGAGAAAAAGGTCGAGGGACGGGAC
>DAINBU010000109.1:0-16465 GCA_036732755.1 Planctomycetota bacterium | reverse complement strand
GGATCTGCACCGCCGCCTTCACGTCGTCGCCCTCGACGCGCACGTAGAGCTGGGCATGGGCGCGCGATTGCGCCGACGCGGAGGGGGCGACGAGGACGGGCAGGAAGACGGCGACGAGCGCGGCGAGAAGGCGCGACGCGCGGGACATTCGAAGCGAGGACGAGGTCATTCTTGGGCGGCTCCCGGGCGCACCGTACGAGGCGGAGCTCGCGATGTTGCGCCGACGAAGGACGCGGCAAGTTAGCAGCCGCTTCCCGTTCCGCTCGCGCCGCAGGCCGCCCCCCGTCGCGGCGCGGTCAAAAGGGCCGCGGCCTCAGGCGCGGGCCATTTCATCCCAGAGCCCGCGCCAGCGCTCGACCATGGTCTCGAGGGAATATTCGGCGAGCGCCTTCTGACGGTTGGCGGCGCCGAGCGCCGCGCGGCGCGCCGGGTCGTGGCGCAACGAGACGAGCGCGTCGGAAAGGACGGTCGGGTCGCGGCCCGCCCGCACGAACGGCCGGTTCGCCTCCGCGACCATGCGGGCGACGTCGCCGACGTCGGTCGCGACGACCGCGAGCCCGCACCCCATCGCCTCGAGCAGCGAGATCGGCATCTGCTCGGTGTGCGACGTCAGGGCAAAGAGGTCGAACGCGCGCAGCGCGTCGCGCGCGTCGGCGCACGCGCCCGCGAAGACGACCTCGCGAGCCTCGCCGGCGACGCCGATCCGCATCGCCTCGGCGCGCAGCCGCTCCTCTTCAGGGCCGTCGCCGACGACCACGAGGCGCACGCGCGCGGCGCCACTCGCCGGAGTGCGCGCCCGCAACGTCGCGAAGCTCGCGAGCAGGAGATCGAGCCCCTTCTCCGGGCGCAGCCGCGCGACCGTCCCGATGACGCAGTCGATCGCGCGCGCCCCCCACTGCTCGCGCAGCTCGTCGCGACGGACGCGTGACTCCAGCTCGACCGGCGCGAAGTGCTCGAGGTCGATCCCGTTCGGCACAAGGACGAGCTTCGTCTCCGGCACGCGCCAGCGCTCCGCGGCGATCCGCGCCAGCCGGTGCGACGGCACCACGACCTTGCGCGCGAAGGGGAGGACGATGCGCCGGAACGCGACGCGCCGCCGGAGCAGGCCGCGCGCCTCCTCGGGCCCGAAGCCGTCCTCGACGTGGATCAGCGGCCGCCCGCCCGCGACGCGCGCGCCGACCACCGCCTCGATCGCGCCCCAGTTGTAGGTGAGGACGAGGTCGGGCCGCACGCGGTCGATCAGGTGCGCGAAGCGGAGCACGTTGCCGCCGAGCCAGCCGCGCTTCGGCGGATCTTCGTACGCGACGATTCCGTCCTGCAGCCCGGCGAGCCGCTCGCGGCAGCCGAAGTTCCCGTCGAGCGCGACGATCGTGTGGCGGAAGGCCGCGCCGGCCGCGCGGATCAGCGCCGCCGTGCGCACCTGCGGCCCGCCCGCCGCGAACGTCGAGAAGAGGTGGAGCAGGTGCGGCGACGACGGCACCGCTCAGGGTTCCGTCGTGGCCGACGCGGCCGGGAGCGCGCGGGAGAGGAAGGTCGCGCGATCGGCCACCGGCCGCCAGCCGAGCTCGCGTTTGGGCCGTTCATTGTCGAAGCCGCGTGCGGCGGTGCGCGTCGCGAGGTCGCGCCAGCTCGGAGCGCGGACCCCCGCGCGCCCGATCGCGAGCTTCACCCCGTACTTCGCGAGCTCCTCGAGATACCAGTAGAGGACCGACTGGGGGTGGAAGGCGAAGTCGCGCCGCAGCGACGTGCGCAGCGCATCGACCCATTCGCGCGCGGTCAGGTGGACGTCGCCGACCAGGTTGTAGGAGCGCCCCGCGGCGCCCGGTGTCGTCACGCACTGCGCGAGCGCGTCGGCCACGTCGTCGACCAGCACGAACGGCAGCGGACGCCGTCCGCCCCCCCACCCGTAGACCTGCGTGTCGCGGGTCCACAGGCCGACGCCCGAGTGCTGCGGCGGACCGTCGCGGCCGACCACGAAGCCGGGCCGGACCACCACGAGCTCGAGTCCGCGCTCGCGCGCGAAGTCGGCGAGCGCGCGCTCCGCCGCGATCTTCCCCTGCGCGTACTCGCCGCGCCGCTCGGGGCGCGGGTCGAGCGCCGCGTCCTCGTTCACGGCGGCATCGCGCTCCTCGCCGAGGTCGTAGACGGCGATCGAGCTGGCGTGGACCAGGCGGCGCACGCCGCCGCGCACGCACGCCTCGGCGACGACGCGCGCGCCGCGGACCATGCTCGCGACGACCTGCGCCGGATCGGGGCCGGCGGCGGTCGCGAGGTGGACGACCGCCGCGGCGCCCGCCGTCGCGCGCTCGACCGCGACCGGGTCGTGCGCGTCGCCGGCGAGGAGCGTCACGCCGTCGCGCCGCAGCTCCGCCGGCGCGAACTGCGGCCGGCGCACCAGCGCGCGCACGCGCCGCCCCGACGCGAGCAGGCGCGCCGTCAGATGGCGGCCGAGGAAGCCGGCCGCGCCGGTGACGACGACGTCATCGAAAGTGGCCGGGCCGGCGACTGCCGGGACGGTCGGCGCCGCGCCTTCGTGCGGCGCCGCTTCATTACGGGCGACCGTCGCGGTCGCGGCCTCGCAGCACGCGACGACCTCGAGCGCCTCCGTGGCCGACGCCTGGACCGATCCCGGACCCGCAGGCGCACCGCCGCGCGCCGCCGCGTGGAACGCGACCACGCTCGCGCGCAGGCCGACGTAGAAGAGGTCGCTCCGCTCCTTCAGCTTCAGGGTGGAGAGGACGTAGTCGAAGGCGTTGCGCCAGCCGGCCATCCGCAGCGCCCACGAACTGGCGCGTGCGTTCCAGAACTGGTCGGCGAAATCGGGCCAGGGCGTCTTGCGGCTGCGCGTCACGTGGCCGCGCAAGAGGTCGACGTGGACGCTCCCGTCCTGGCCGAGCACGCGCAGGAAGCTCTCCGAAAAGTCGCGTCCGAAGGAGAGGAAGAGCGTCGCCGTCCCACGCTCGTGGGTGAGCGCGAGCTGCCAGCGGTCGTGGAAGAGGACCCCCGGCGCGAGCTCGACCGCCGGCGCCGGCACCGCCGCGACGTCGCGGCACGGCCCGAGCAGCTCGACGAGCTGCGAGAGCGGGTGGGCCGCCTGCTCGAAGACGATGTTCTGCGGCGCGCGGAACATCCAGTGGGAGAAGTCGCGGCTCTGCAGCTGCCGCAGCGGGACCGAGAGGCAGGCGAAGACGTGGTCGATCCGGCCGAGCTTCCCCTCCGCGAGCATTCGCTTCAGCGCGACGAAGCCCGGGTGGAACGTCTGGTTCTGGTTCACGCCGAGCGCCAAGTGCTTCGTGCGCGCCAGCTCGACGAGCGCGCGCGCATCGGCGGCCGCGGTCGCCATCGGCTTCTCGAGGAAGACGCCGACGCCGGCTTCGAGCAGCTCGCGCGCGACGGACGCGTGCAGGTCGGGGGGAACGACGACGTGCGCGACGTCGGGTTTCGCCTTCTCGATCAACTCGGCGAGCGAGGCGAACGACTGAGCGACGCCGTGCCGCTTCGCGAGCGCCGCCGCACGCGCGCCGTCGACGTCGCCGACCGCGACGACGGTGACGCCTTCGAGACGCTTCAGGATCTCGAGGTGGAAGTCGGCGATGAAGCCGGCGCCGACCAGCGCGACGCGCGTCGCCCGTTGCGGATCCAACGTCGTCTCAGCCCCCGCCCGCCGCGCCGGCGCAGCAGGAGGCCGCGGCGCCGCCGGCGGACGGCGCGGCGGGCGGCGGCTGGGCGCGGTCGCGCTTGACGATCTCGCGCACGCGATTCATCAGGGTCGGGCCGTGGTAGGGGATGCCGTCCTTCACGGTCCATTCGATCCCACCCGAATGCACCGGCTTCCCGCTCACGTTCACGTCGGCGCCCGTCGGATAGAGCAGCCGCAGGTTCGAGAGGGGATTTCCGTTCACGAGCACGAGGTCGGCGAGGAAGCCGGCGCGGATGCGCCCGAGGTCGTTCTCCCGCCCGAGCACGCGCGCCGCGTTCCCGGTCGCCTGCGCGATCACCTCGATCGGCTGGAAGCCCGCCTCCTCGTGGAGCTCGAGCTCGCGCAGGTAGCCGAAGCCGTACATCTCGTAGATGAAGCCGGCGTCCTCCCCGCAGGTGACCGTGCCGCCGAGGTCGGCGAAGCGCTTCACCGCCTTCATCCAGATGCGGTAGTTCTCCTTCCAGTACGCCTCGTCGGTGCTGGTCCAGCCGATGAAGTAGCTGCCGTGGTTGTCGAGGTTGGGCGCGAAGAAGCGCTCGAGGCCGGGATGGAGGTGGTCGGCGAACCACGGCTGGCGCTGCGCGCGCGTCAGGTCGCGCGACGCCTCGTAGATCGCGAGCGTCGGGTCCCACGCGACGTGGGCGTCGACCATCGCCTGCAGCACCTTCTCGAGCTTCTCCGGGTCGGCCTCGCGCCAGAGGCGGCCGGCGTAGCGGAAGCGGTCGACCTCGTTGCTGTAGGAGAAGTCGGCGGGAAAGTGCTGCACGCCGTTCAGCGCCGCGTCGGGGATGCCGTACCAGTGCTCGATGCTGGTCATGCCGAGCCGGCAGCAGTCCCAGGCGTTCGTCTCCTCGACGCCCATGTGGGTGGTGCAGCGCAGGCCGAGCTCCTTCGCCGTCGCCATAACCGCCTCGAGGCAGTCGCGGTCCATGGTGAAGATCTTGAGCCCGTCGGCGCCGCGGCTCTTGAGCTCCTTCACCTGCACGCGCAGCGCGTCGGGCGTGTTCGAGGAGAGGAAGGGGTAGAGGATCACGCGCGGGCAGGCGAGCTCGCCCTTCGCGCTCTGCTCGCGGATCTGCAGCGAGCGCTTGAAGTCGCTGCCGAGGTCGCGAATCGTCGTGATGCCGCAGGCGAGCCAGAGCCCGAACTGGTAGTCGTTCTCGATCACGAGGCCGCCGCGCTCCTCCTGGATGTGGCCGTGCATGTTGACGAAGCCGGGCAGGAGGTACTTGCCCTTGCCGTCGATCACCGTCGCGGGCGCGTCGCCCCCTTTCCACTTCTCGATCGACTCGATCTTGTTGCCGCGCACCAGCACGTCGGTCGGCCCGAGCGGCGGCGTCCCGTTGCCGCGCACGACCATGACGTCGCGGATCAGGAGGCTTGGCGCGCGGACGGCGTGCGTCGGCGCCGGGACCTTCGACCAGTCGACCGGGGCGGGCGGCGCCGCCTGCTGCGCGAGCGCCGCGACGAGTCCCACTGCGCAGAGAACGGACATGCGACGTCCTTCCGAGGGTGGCGAAGCGGCCGATCCTAGCGCGGACCGGTTCAATGCTTCGGCTTCGCCGGCTTCGCGCTCGGGGGCCGCGGCTTCGCGTCGAGCGCCTTCTGCAAGGCCGACCCCGAGAGCAGCGCGGCGAGCTCCTTCTCCTTCGCGTGGACGAAGAGGCCGAAGCGGTCGCCGGTCGCGATCGTCGCGTCGTCGCGGCCCGCCCGCGTGAACGAGTCGGCGCCGCCGCCGAGGTCGATCAGGACGCCGAGCGACTGCGGGACGCCTTCCTTCTCGTGGTAGTCGCCGGCGCCGCTGCCGCCTTGCGAATCGTTCCCGCCTCCTCCGCCGTAGCGATCGTTGCCGCCGCCATCGATGAAAACGGCGATCGCCGTCTCCGCCGCGCCGCCGAGCGCCAGACCTCCGACGTCGTATTGATCGTTGCCGGCATCGTCGACGAAGAAGCCGACGCCCTCGTCCCACGCCGCGCCGCAGTTGGCCGCGCACTTCGTGACGTACACGTCGTTGCCGCCCGCGTCCCAGCGCATGCCGGCCGCCTGGTGCACGCCGAAGCCCTGCGAGTAGCGGTACCCGTGGTTCACGTCGTCGCCGCCGTCGTCGTACATCAGGCCGAAGCCGAAGAAGTAGGCGCCGCCCTGGCTGAAGTTGCCCGACTCGTAGCGGTCCTTGCCATCGCCGAAGTCGAGCAGCGCCGCGAAGCCGCCTGGGATCTCGACCTCGGCGACGTTGTCGCTGCGCGCCTGTCGGATGCCCGTGCTGTAGCCCTGCGACACGCCCTGGAACGAGCCGGGCCCCGAGTCGCCGTAGACGTCGGGCCAGTGGCCGTTCGCGACGTACTGGTCGTTGCCGCCGCCGTCGACGCATGCCGCGAAGCCGTCGCCGAGTCCGGCGCCCTGCGCGAAGGCCCACGCGTCGTAGCGATCATTGCCGGCGCGATCGACCAGCAGCGCGACGCCGCAGAACGTGAAGCCCTGCGCGTAGTCGGCGGCCGAATAGACGTCGTCGCCGTCGCCATCGACCAGCGCCGCGAAGCCCAGCGTCGACGCCGCCTGACCGAGGCGGCCGCTCGTGTACCGGTCCTTTCCGCGCCGATCGACGAGCAGCGCGATCCCGCCCGCCGCGGAGCACGGTCCGGGCGATTCGCTCGCGTACTCGTCGTTGCCGTCGAGGTCGAGGACGACGCTGACCGGCGTCGCCTCGTCGTCGACCACTGCGGCGCGCCGCCACGTGTCGTCGCCGCCGAGGTCGATCACCAGTGCGGCCGATCCCGTGATCGTCGTCCTGCCGGGGCCGAGCAGGACGACGCGGTCGCTCGCGCGCGTGCCGGCCGTCGCGACGACGTCGCCCGAGAAGCCCTCGACCGCCGCACCGGTGGCGTGCACCTTCGCGAGCCGCCTCCCGAGCAGCGCGAGGAACGCCGGGTCGGCGAGCCGCGCGACGCGGCGGCTGACGGCGAGGAGGCGCGCGCGATCGACTTTGCGCACGAGCCCCTTGTACTTCTCGTAGAGCCCCCACTGCGCTTCGCTGACCGCGGGCTTGGGATGATTGAACCCGGCGTAGACCGAGCCGAAGTCGCCGAAGCGCTCGCGCAGGAAGCGGCGCTCGTCGGGGCTCGCGGTCGTCAGGAGTTCGGCGAGCGCGTCGCCGCATGCGCCGACGTAGCCCGAAAGCGCTGCGAGCACCTCGTCGGGACCGCGCAGGTCGAGCTGCCGGATCGTCGTCGGCAGTTCGTGCGGTGCGCGGACGGCGGCGAGGACCGCCTCCCATCCCTCGTCGAGATCGGCGAGCGGCGCGTCGTCCACGTCGAGGAAGCGCGCCGCCAGCGCCACCAGCGGCTCGAGCTCGCCCGACCCCTTCGCGCTCTTCCCGAGGATCGGTGCGCTCAGCCCGTCGCGCAGCTCGCGCGCGACGACCGGGACGCGCCACGGCCGTGCGAGCATCTCTTTCACGCGCGAGCGCGGACGGAGCGTCACCGCGCTTGCCGCCGCCAGCTTCTCCTGGTGGTCGACGAGCGCCGCGAGCTCCTTCGCGAAGCCGCGCTTCTCGGCGATCTTCTCGACGAGCTGCCAGAGCGGCGTCTTGCCGTCGTCGCCGCCGCGCGCGGACGTCGTCGCGACGAGCTCGCCTGCGAGGGCGATGACGAGCAGCGCGGCGAGCCATGCGAGCGGACGGCGGCCGGGCATGCGATCTCCGGAGCGGGCGACCGAGCGGCGCGATTCTAGGCACCACCGCGGATAAGAAGCCGCGATGCGGACGAGCGACGCGCGCTGCGAATACCTGGTCGCCGGCGGCGGGCCGGCCGGCGCCCTCGCGGCGCGCACGCTGGCGGAGCACGGGCGCGACGTCCTGCTCGCCGACTGGAGACCGCGGGACGAGAAGGCGTGCGGCGGCGGGATCCCGGCGCGCGGCATGACGCGCTTCGGCGCGCTCCTCGAGGGAGTCGCACGCAACGAAGTGCGCTCGATCCGGCTCTGCGGCCCGCGCGCCGACGAGGTGGTCGTGCCGCTCGCCGTGCCGCTCGCGATCTTCGCGCGCCGCGACTTCGACGCCGCGCTGCGCCGCCGCGCCGGCGAGGCCGGCGCGCGCGTCCTCGCGGCGCGCGTCGCCACGATCGACCGTCACGACGACGGCTTCCGCGTCGAGCTGCGGACGGGAAGCGGGGCGCCGCAGCCTCTGCACGCGCGCTTCCTGGTCGCCGCCGACGGCGCGCTCGGATCGGTGCGGCGCCGCCTGGCCGAGCTCGCGCAACTCCCGCTGCCCGACCCGGCGCACTTCAGCCGCACGCACACGATCTATCCGCGCGGTACGCCGCCTTCGTCGGCGCGCGACGTGATGCACATCGCCTGGGTCGCGGACCTCGACGGCTACGGCTGGACCTTCCCGCGCACCGACCACGCCTCGGTCGGCTGGTGCGAGCAGGGGGCGCGCGGCGGCGCCGTCGACCTGCGCGAGCGGCTCGGCGGGCTGCTCTCCGGCGGCGCGCTCGCCGGCGCGTTCGTCGACGCGGGGATCGGCGCGCTCATCCCGTCGTATCGCGGCGACGTCATGCGCCGCTCCCAAGTCGAAGGCGACCGCTGCGCGCTGGTCGGCGACGCGGCGGGCGCGGTCGATCCGATCACGCGCGAGGGGATCCACCACGCGATGGCGAGCGGCGCGGCGCTCGGCGCCGCCGACCCGCTCGCCCACCCGGGCCGCTACGCCGCGTGGTACGACCGCGAGCTGCGCCCCGAGCTCGTCGCCGCCGCCGACCTCGCGCCGCGCTTCTTCGACGCGCGCTTCCTCACGCTCATGGTCCGTTCGCTGAAGCGGAGCGAGGCGCTGCGCGACGTCTTCCGCGACCTCGTCGCCGGGACGCAGGGCTACCTCGCGCTGCGGCGCCGCCTCCTCGCGAGCCTGCCGCGCACGCTCGGCGCGCTCTTCGTCGCCGCGTTGCGGCCGTGAGCGGCCCGTCGTTCAGCGCGCCTCGAGGCAGCGCAGGTCCTCGAGCAGCGCGAGCAGCGCGAGCGCCGTCGAGCAGCACTTGCCCTGCGCCTGCGCGTCCACGAACGAGCCGTCGCTCTCGACCTGCCTCTTCAGGATCGCGAGCTGGCGCTTCGCGAAGGCGGCGGCGCGCTCCTTGGGGAGCGTCGCCAGGGCGCGCGCGGCGTAGTAGTGGCCGAAGTAGTAGTGGTAGGCGTCGTGCAGGACCTTCGGCGAGAAGAACGCCTCGTAGATCTTCGTCACCGAGCGCACGGCCGGCTCGCCGTCGAAGAAGCTCTCGAGGGCCGGCCCCATGCGCCGCGCCGCTCTCGCGTCGCCCGCCGTCAGCAGCGCGAGCTCGCACACCGGCGCGCGGCAGGTCGCCGCGCGCGGCTCGAAGATCATGTTCGGGGCGTAGTAGTAGTCGCGCTCGTCCTTCGGGTTGCGCAGCGACGCGAGGAAGGTGCTCGCCTTCGCGATCGAGTCGGGCGGGACGGCGACGCCCAGCGCCTTCAGCCGCGCGAAGGCGAGCAGCACGGGCGCGGTGTTGAAGCTGTGCGTGCGCGGCGGCGGCATGTAGCTCCAGCCGCCGTCCTGCTGCAGCCCGACCAGCGTCTTCACGAGCCTCTCGCAGCGCGCCTTCGCCTGCGCTCTCTCGGACGCCGTGGTCGTCGCGTCCTCGAGCAGCGCGACCTGCAAGTGGAGCGCGTACGTCGCCTGCCAGATCCAGGGCTGCGGCGCGTCGGCGAAGCGCCCGACGAGCTCGGCGCCCCGCTTCGCCGCCGTCTCGCAGCGCGTGCGCGTCTCGGAGCGCGCCGGCAGCCGCGCCGCGGCGCGCCGCAGCGCGTCGACCACGAGCGCGGTGCGGGCGACGGTCAGGTCGAACGCGCTGCCGGGTCCGGCGATCGGGCGCGGATCGCGGGCGGGATCGTGCCAGCCGCCGTCGCCGGACTGGTGCGCCACGAGGACCTCGGCCGCGCGCTGCACGATCTCGTTCACCTCGGCGCGGCTCGCGTCGCATTCCGTCGTCGCCGCGAGCGGCTCGCCGCGCGGCGTCTTCCACGTGACCCACTCGCCGACCAGCGCCCCGCTCTCGCGCGCGAAGAGGGCCGCGCGCCCGCCCCAGAGCCCCTTCGGATCGAGTTCGGCGGCCTCCTTCCAGACAGCGCGCGCCGCCTTCTCGTCGCCGGTGCGGGCGCGCGCGACGCCGAGCCAGAACTTCGCTTCGGGCGCGCCGTTCGGATCGCGGCCGCGCGCGAGGGCTCCGACCAGGTCCGGGACCTGGTCGAAGCGCTCCTCCGCCGCCGCCTTGCGCGCCGCGACCAGCTCGCGCGCGGCGGGCGGCGCGGCCGGCTCGACCCCCTTCACGCCCGCGCGCTCGAGCGCCGCGCGCAGCATCGCGGCGACGCTCCCTCCGTGGAACACGCCGATGCGCCCGAGCGCGTGCACGACCGGCCCGCCGGGCCGCGCGACGATCAGCGCCGGCGCCCCCACCGCGTCGAGTTTCGTCCCGATCGGGTCGAGCGGATCCTTGGGGAAGTCGAGGTCGAAGTCCCACGGCCGGCAGCGCAGCCGCACCGGCACGAAATGGCGCGCGACGAGCGCGGCCACGTCGGGATCGCTGAACGCGACCGCCATCAGCACGCGCTCCTTCCCGAGGCCGGCGTCGGTCTCCATCGCGACGTCGTCGCCGAACGGCGTCGGATCGAGCTTCCTCCAGTGGTCGCCCGCCCCCGCGTAGCCCGAGACCCAGTGGTCGTCGCTGACGGCGACGACCGTCGCGAGCACGAGGCGGCGCTCGCGGCGCGCGCGCTCGCACGCCTCCTCCAGCGTCGACGCCCACGGCAGCGCTTCGGTGAACGGCGAACCCGTCACGATCGGCGGCTGCTTCCATTCGCGCGGGCGCGATTCGTCGGCGGCGAGCAGCTGCGCGGCGAGGAGCGGGACGAGCGACGGGAAGGATGCGGCCCGCGCCCATCGCGTGCAGAGCGTGCGTTCCCTCATGCGTCGCCTCCGGCCGCGAACGATATGCTCGCCGCCCTTCGCGCGGCCGTCCGACCCGATGGCGCGCGCGCACGGCTAGGGGTGGCGGCTCCACTTTTCCTGGGGCGGCCTGAGAGACACCCTCCGAACCTGATCCGGGTCATTCCGGCGTAGGGAAGCCTTCCATGACACCGAATTCGTCCGCCTCGAGCGGCGGCGCCGCCGCCGTTCCCGTCCGCAGCGATCGTGTGCGCGCGCTGCCTCCCCTCTCCGAGACCCACCCGAACTCGCGCAAGGTCGCGGTCGGGACGCTCGGCGTGCCGATGCGCGAGGTGTCGCTGAAGGGCGGCGCCGAGTCGATCCGCCTCTACGACACGACCGGCCCCCAGGATTGCGACCCGCGCGTCGGGCTGCCGAAGCGGCGCGCCCCCTGGATCGAGCCGCGCGTACGGCGCGGCGACGTCAACCATTCGCAGATGCACTACGCCCGCGCCGGCGTGATCACGGAAGAGATGCGCTTCGTCGCCGAGCGCGAGCAGTGCGACGCCGAGCTGGTGCGCAGCGAGGTCGCGCGCGGCCGCGCGATCATTCCCGCGAACCGCAACCACCCGGAGTGCGAGCCGATGATCATCGGCCGCCGCTTTCTCGTGAAGGTGAACAGCAACATCGGCAACTCGGCGGTCGGCAGCTCGATCGAGGAAGAGGTCGAGAAGCTGCAGTGGTCGGTGCGCTGGGGCGCCGACACCGTGATGGACCTCTCGACCGGCGCCGACATCCACGCCACGCGCGAGGCGATCCTGCGCAACTCGCCCGTCCCGATCGGGACGGTGCCGATCTACCAGGCGCTGGAGAAGGTGAAGGGCAAGGTCGCCGACCTGAACCTCGACCTCTTCCTCGAGACGCTGGAAGAGCAGGCGGAGCAGGGGGTCGACTACTTCACGATCCACGCCGGCGTGCGGCTCCAATACGTCCCGCTCACCGCGAAGCGGATCACCGGCATCGTCTCGCGCGGCGGCTCGATCCTGGCGCAGTGGTGCCTGCTGCACCACCGGGAGAACTTCCTCTACGAGGGGTTCGAGCGCATCTGCGCGCTGATGAAGAGGTACGACGTCTCCTTCTCGCTCGGTGATGGACTCAGGCCCGGCTCGATCGCGGATGCCAACGACGCGGCGCAGTTCGGCGAGCTGAAGACCCTGGGCGAGCTGACCGAGGTCGCCTGGAAGCACGACGTGCAGGTGATGATCGAGGGGCCCGGCCACGTCCCGCTCCACTTGATCCGCGAGAACATGGAGCGCGAGCTGGCCGACTGCCACGAGGCGCCGTTCTATACGCTCGGTCCGCTCACGACCGACGTCGCGCCCGGCTACGACCACATGACCTCGGCGATCGGCGCGGCGGTGATCGGCTCGCTCGGCACCGCGATGCTCTGCTACGTGACGCCCAAGGAGCACCTCGGGCTGCCCGACCGCGACGACGTGAAGCAGGGGCTCATCGCCTACCGGATCGCCGCGCACGCGGCCGACCTCGCGAAGGGCCACCCGGGTGCGCGCGACCACGACGACGCGCTGTCGCGCGCGCGCTTCGAGTTCCGCTGGGAGGACCAGTTCAATCTGGCGCTCGACCCGGTGACGGCGCGGAAGTACCACGACGCGTCGCTGCCGAGCGACGCCGCCAAGTCGGCCCACTTCTGCTCGATGTGCGGGCCGCAGTTCTGCTCGATGCGGATCACCGAGGACGTCCGCGCCTACGCCAAGGAGCACGGGCTCGGAGAGGACGAGGCGCTCGCGCACGGGATGGCGGAGAAGGCGGCCGAGTACCGGGCGACCGCCGCCGGGGCCGCCGGTACCGCCGCGCCGCCCTCTCATTGATGTAGGAGCCCCGGGGAGGGCACTTTTTTCCTCTGGAGGAGTTGCCGAGGCGGCGCTCTGGGCGATACCTCCGCCCTTTCCCTCGTTGCCCCGGGCGTTCCCTCGCCTACGAAGGGCGACGTTCCGGCCCGTCCTCAGCATCGGGTGGCTCCCGAACCGATGGAACGGGCAGGGTGGCTTGGAGAGGCATCCTTTGCGGGGGCCCGCACTCACGGCGATGGTCTGGCTGGTCGCGGCGCTGTGCGCCGCCGCGCAGCAGCCCCCGTCCCCCGCCGGCGGCGACGAACCGCTCCCTCCCGCCATCGCGCCGCTGGTGGCGAAGGCCGGGACCAACGACGCCGCCGCCGCGCTCCTGCGCCTGACGCGCGTCGTCCTCGAGAGCGACGACGCCGCGCTCGCGCTCGCCGCGGCCGGCGCGCTGCCGCGCTTCGGCGAGGAGGGCGAGCGCGCGCTCGAGCGAGTGGTCCGCGAAGGGGCGACGCTCCCCGCCCGCTCGAAGGCGCTCGCGCTGGTCGTCGAGCACCAGCGCCCGAACGCCCGCTCGCTCCTGATCGAGATCGCGACGGTCGAGGCGCCGCTCACGCTGCGGCTGCAGGCGCTCGACGCGCTGGCGAACGAGGCGACGGCGCTGCCCGACCTCGAGGCGCTGCTGGTGACGCGCGAGCAGAAGGTGGTGGCGCGCGCGCTGCGCCTGCTCGGCCGCGCGCGCCGGCCCGCCGCGCTCGAGCGCGCGCGGGAGATCCTCTCCGGCGACTCGCGCGCCGTCCCGCTGCTCAAGATCGCCGCCGTCGAGGTGCTGCGCGACGAGGGCGGCCCCGACTCGATCCGCCTCCTGCTCGCCACCGCCTCGCACGAGCTCGGCGAGGTGCGCGCCTTCACCATGAACTCGCTCGCGGTCATGGACCGCGGCGCCGTCCTGCTGCTGCTGCTGCCGATGGTGACGCCGACCGCCGCGCCCGAGGACGCGCTCACCGCGATCGAGCTGCTCCGCCGCTGCCGACTGCCGGCGACCGACGAGGCGCTGCGGCGCGCGCTCGACCACAAGGACCTCGACGTCCAGGCGGCGGCGTGCCTCGCGCTCGGCGAGCTCGGCGACGCCGCGTCGCTGCCGCGCCTGGAGAAGGCGACGCTCTCGCCCGAGGGCACGGTCGCCTCCGCCGCCATCGAGGCGGTCACGCGCCTGCGCCCCAACGACCCCGAATGGCGCGAGAAGCTGAAGCGCATGACGCGCGCGCAGAAGCCCGACGTGCGCCTCGCGGCGACCGACGCGCTCTGCATCCTCGAGGATCCGACGCTCGTCGCGCTCTTCGTGGGTCTGCTCGACGACCGCGACTGGCGCGTGCGCGAGACGGCGGCCGAGGCGCTCGGCCGCCTGCGCCAGCGCGACGCCGTCGGCCCGCTGATCGACCACCTCGAACGCGACCGCTACCGCGTGCGCGACGCCATCGCCCGCGCGCTGCGCCGCACGTCGGGGATGCCGTTCGACGACAGCCGCAGCGCGTGGCGTCGTTGGTGGGCCGACCACGCCAAGGACTTCTCGATCCCCTCCGTCGAGCAGGTCGCGGCGATGGAGGCGCAGCGCGCCAGCGCGCGCGCGAACAACACGACGCGCGCGACCTTCTACGGGATCCCGGTGACGAGCGACCACGTCACGGTCGTGATCGACGTCTCGGGCAGCATGGGCGAGCCGGCCCACGTCTACGCGACGCCGCCGACCGGCGACCCCGCGGCCGAGCCGGCCGGAGCGTCCAAGCTCGACGTCGCGAAGTCGGAGTGCACGCACCTGCTCGAGCAGATGGCCGACGGCGCCCACCTGAACCTGCTCTTCTTCAGCGACGGGGTCGAGCGCTGGCAGCGCGGCGTCGTCGAGCTCGACCGGCCGCACGTGGTGCGCGCGACGATGTACGTGCGCGACCGGCGGGCGGGCGGCTCGACCAACCTCTGCGAGGCGCTGACCCAGGCGCTCGCCGACGCCGAGACCGACGCGATCTACCTGCTGACCGACGGCGAGCCGACCTCGGGGAAGATCATCGACCCGGCGCTCCTGCGCGCCGACGTCCACCACAAGAACCACGGCCGGCGCGTCGAGATCCACACCATCGCGCTCGGCCATTCGAGCGCCCTCCTGCAGCACATCGCCGAAGACTCCCACGGCATCTACACCGAGCGCTGACGGCCGGCCGAGGCGCCCGCAAGCGCCGAGCACTGGGTCGCCGTCCGTGCCGCCCCACCCACGGACACCCCCTTGATCCCCTCCCACCCGTCCGCGCCGCGGTCGCGCGCGCGCCGCCGCTCCCTGCCGTGGATCGTCGGGTCGCTCGGCTGCCTGCTCGCGCTCTCCGCGGTGCTGCGCGGCTCGCGCGGCGAGGCGGAGGCGCGCCGCAGCCTGATGCTGCGCGAGGGCGAGGTACTCGGGTTCCTCGCGCGCGACCTCTCGACGCTGAACGAACGCGGAGTCGCCTTCGCCGGCGGCGCCGCCGACGCCGCGCCGGCGTGGCGCGACGTGCTCGCCGCCCTCGAGGTGTCGAGCGCGCTCGACCGCGGCGGCGCGCCGCGCCTGCCGTCGATCCAGAAGGACGCGTCCCTCGCCGCCTCGCTCGCGAAAGCGCTCGGCGCCCGCGGCTTCACCCCCTTCACCCGTCCCGACGAGATCGTCGCCGACCCCTGGTCGCGCCGCGCCGCGATCTTCGCGAGCCTCCTCGCGAACGGCTGCGCGAGCGCGGACGAACGCGGTGCCTGGCTCGACGCGGCCGTCGCCCTCGCCGCCGACCTGCGCTCGGTCGGGACGCTCGCCGGCGCCGGCGCCGCCGCCGCGCTCGAGGAGGCCGCCGCGCTTCGCCTGAAGAGCGACGGGCCGCTGCCGGCCTCCGACGCGCAGCGCCTCGTCGACCGGCTGCGCGCCGCGCGGCGCCGCCTCCCTCCTGCCGAGTGCGTCGCGATCCGCGAGACGCGCGCGCTGCAGGCGACGGTCTGCGCGCTGGCCGACGTCGCCCCGCTCGACGGCTCCCACCTGCGCAGCGAGAACGAGCCGCCGGTCGCGCTCCTCTCGGCCGACGAAGCGGTCGCCCGCCTCGACCGCCTGCCGGGCCTCCTCGACCCGCTCCTCGCCGACTCCCGGGACCCCCGCGCCTGCGCCGACTGGACCACCTACGTCGACGACTTCTCGCGCCGCCTCCCGCGCCTCGCGACTCTTCTCCCGTCGACGGAGGCGATCTCGGCCGGCGCGTCCGCGCAGGCGCGCCTCGACCACCTCCTCGCGCTCCTCGGCGCCCGCCCGCTCGACAGGACGGCGCGCTGAACGCGGAAGAGATCAGGAGCGGACGTCGAGGGCGGGGGTGAAGAAGGCCGCGGGGAGTAAGGCTTCGTGGCGGATCGGGGTGCCCTCCGCCGCCAAAACCAACTGAGCAGAGGCGGCTCCGGCGGTCTGCGCGGCCTATGGGACCGTCGATTTCATCTGATCGGGAGAAGACGGCCGCTTGAAGCCCCTCTCGCCACGAAGCCTTCTCCCCGCGACCTTCTTCGCACGGTCCTCGAACGACGTCCGACATTCTTGCTGCGCCGCGGGCACGGAACGGTACACGACTCGTCGGTAGCTGTCCTCCGTTGAACGCACCGCAGAATCGAGTGAGCGTCACGACTCCGGCTTGGTCCGTCCTTCCACAAGCTCGGTCCGTCATCGCAGTCCGACGACGAACGCCGAATCGGTTCGTCGACTTCCGATGAACTCGCAGGCGATCCGATGACTCGATGACCATGGACGACGCTTCGAGGCTCTCACGGCAATACCGTGAGTCGAGTCGCGTCGCAGCGAGATGACGCGACCTCCAAACTCGGACTTGGGAGCCATCACGGAATCTGCTCGCCTGTGGTGCGAATCTGCCCGGAGTACCACTGCGATCCTGCCGGCGCGGTCCCACGTCCGTAGCGCAGCAACGACGTCGGACGTCG